>JBEKDN010000243.1:0-4797 GCA_050014335.1 Occallatibacter sp.
TTTTGCCCCGTTTTTGGCCAGAAAACACGCCCTTTTTGCCAGAAACGCTCTCTTTTTCGTCCTTTTTATCCGTTGCCTTCTGCCGATTTCGTCGTACTCGCGCCTTCTTCCGTTGCCTCAATCCAACGGCCCTTTCAACCCTCGCTCAAACTTCAAATGCGATTGACCTGGGCATAAATCGGCGTTGTGCTCCGGCTGTTATCTCGCTCGCGTATAATTCTCCGTTACCTCAAAACAATGCAATGGAGGCTTTGAATGGACCCGCTCTTTCTGATCCCTGTGGGATTATTGGTTCTCATCGTACTGATCGTGCTTCTCAGCAGCTTCTTCACCGTGAACACGGCTGAAGTGGCCGTTATCACGCGCTTTGGCAAATTTCTGCGCGTCGCCGATCCCGGCCTCAACTGGAAGCGCCCGTTCTTCGACAGCGTCGCCGGCCTCGTCAGTCTGCGCGTCAACCAAATTTCACTCACCATGGAGACCAAGACCAAGGACAACGTCTTTGTCACCATTCCCATCTCAGTGCAGAATCGCGTGCGGCCTGAGAAAGTCTACGACGCGTATTACAAGCTGGCCGATCCGACGGCGCAGATCAAATCCTATGTCGAACAGGTGATTCTCGGTCATGTGCCAGGCATGACGCTCGATGAGGTCTTCGCCTCGCAGTCGTCCATTGCCGCTGCCGTCAAGCAGGAACTCGATGCCGATATGGCCACCTTCGGCTTCGAGATCGTCAACGTGCTCGTCACCGACATCGTGCCCGATCAGAAGGTCAAGTCGGCCATGAACGACATCAACGCCGCCCAGCGCGAGCAGGTGGCAGCCAACGCCCGCGGCGAGGCCGAAAAAATTCTCGTCGTCAAAAAGGCCGAAGCCGAAGCCGAAAGCAAAGCGCTGCAAGGCCAGGGCATCGCCAATCAGCGCAAGGCCATCATCGAAGGTTTGCAGGTTTCCATCGAGCAGTTCCAAAAGGTGGTCGATGGCGCGTCGTCAAGAGACGTGATGCAGTTGGTCATGGTCACGCAATACTTTGACACGCTCAAGTCCATCGGCGAGAGCGACAAGACCAACACCTTGTTCCTGTCTCATTCGCCGGGCTCGGTTAAGGAAGTCTCCGACCAGATTATGGAGTCTATGCTGGTGGCGCAGCGGGCGACCGACTAAGCATCCGTCACCGGCGGTGGGGCGGATGCTTGCATAGGTTCGTGACGTTTCAGGTTTCGGTATCGAGGCCTGGGACGCCCAGCTTAGGTGCAATAGGAAGATCAGAGGGCAAAATGACTGCGAACAAATAGCCTCCGTTGCAGCACGAGATCATTCTGTACGCCACACCGGATGGCAACGTCCGCGTCGAAGTGCTGTTTGAGAGCGCGGCGAAGAAGATACTAGAAGTGCAGCGCGGCAGCCCGAAACAGAAAAAGATTCCGAAGGCTGATTCTGCATAGATTGTGTTCTTGGAAGCAAGCCTCGCATCCCGCCAGAATGCGGGATGTGAGGCGGCCGGCTTCTGATCAGCCCACACTTATCCTGTATTCACTGCAAAGCAAGTGTGGGAAACTGCGGTCTGAAAGCTTTGTTGTCAGGAGGCCATTTGCAGCAGTTCCTGTTCGGCGCGCAGCCAATCCTGCTCCGCAAACCCATCCTGGTAGCCGCGCTGCGCCCAATAAGCCCGCGCAAGATCTTCAATCTGTTCCCGTGAAGGCATGCCTGGCTTGAAGGCTGGCGCAGCCTTCTTCTTTGTAGCGGTCTTCTTTGCAGTTGCCGTATCCGTAGCGGTTTTGCGGGCTGCGGTCTTGGTGGTGGACTTCACTTTATCTGCCATTGATAGTTACCTCCATTGGGGTAGCCGCCAAAGTACGGGGCATCTCTTTCAGGGTACAGAATCTTTGCCTCAAATGCCACCCCTCGGCGAAGGCTGTACCTCATCCCGCAACACTAATGCACCAAAATTAATATCTGCGCACATGTCCATGCGGAAAGTTCCATAACCGGAAGAGCAGCAGAAAAACAGCCAGGACAATTACGGAAACTACTACCACGAAGCGCAACATTGGCTTGGCGGGGCGAGAGTTTGCGTAACTTGATTTCTTTATGCGCGAGTTTGCTTTGCGGCGAGTCATAGTCTTAGTGAAGAAGCGAGACTATCTTATCGCGATTCGCTCTTGATGCGCCGATTCTGTATCGCTTCGGGACGTTATATCTATCGCCCGCCGCTCAAAAGTCAGCCCATCACCACTGCTGTTAGAATAGAAAGTGCCGCAGTGCGCGGTGAATTGCCTCTTACCTTTCCCCCAACCCCATGGCCTCATCGGCCGAACCAAAAGAAGGAAAAGCTATCCTGTGACCCAGACGATACGCAATATCGCCATCATTGCCCATGTTGACCACGGTAAGACCACACTCGTTGATGCCATGCTGCGGCAGTCCGGAACCTTCCGCGCCAACGAGCAGGTGGCGGAACGGGTGATGGATTCCAATGAACTGGAGCGGGAGCGCGGCATCACCATCCTTGCCAAGAACACGGCCATCGTCTTTGAAGGCGGCAAGATCAATATTGTGGATACGCCGGGTCACGCCGATTTTGGCGGCGAAGTGGAGCGCGCGCTGAAGATGGTGGATGGCGTGATGCTGCTGGTGGATGCGGCTGAAGGCCCGCTGCCGCAGACCCGTTACGTGCTGGCCAAGGCGCTTGAAGCCAAGCTCAAGCCCATTGTGGTGATAAATAAGATTGACCGCCCCGACGCTCGCGCGCAGGAAGTACTGAATGAAATTTACGATCTTTTCATCGACCTCGACGCCGACGAGACGCAATTGGATTTCCCGGTGCTCTATGCGGTAGCCAAGGCGGGCACCGCGACTACCGACATGGCCAATCCGGGCGTGAATTTGCAGCCGCTCTTTGAGGCCATCGTCTCTGAGATTCCTCCCGCCACCGGCGACGCCGACGGTACATTGCAAATTCTTGTGACCAATCTCGATTACTCGGATTACTTTGGCCGCATCGCCGTCTGCCGCGTCTTTCAGGGCACGCTTCATGCCGGCGACGACGTAACGATCAGCAAGCGCGACGGCACGTTGATGAAGACCCGCATTACCAAATTATTTACCTTCAGCGGCCTCAAGCGAACCGAGACAACGGAGACAACGATGGGCGACATTGTCGCCGTGGCCGGCGTTGAGGGCATCACCATCGGCGAGACTATCACAAGCGTCGAAAACCCCGCGCCGCTGCCGCTGATTGTCATCGATGAACCAACGATCGCCATTCAATTCAGCGTGAACAACTCTCCCTTTGCCGGACGCGAAGGCCAGTACGTCACCAGCCGTAATTTGCGTGAGCGCCTGGAAAAAGAACTGCTGACCAATGTTTCGATTCGCGTGGAAGATACCGGCTCGCCTGACACTTTCAAGGTGCTGGGCCGCGGTGAACTGCAGTTGGCGATTCTTATCGAGATGATGCGCCGCGAAGGCTTTGAACTCTCCGCCGGACGGCCTGAGATCGTCACTAAGACGGTAGACGGTACGCGCATGGAGCCAGTCGAGCATCTCACCATCGACGTGCCCGAAGCTTACACCGGCACGGTGATTGAGAAGCTGGGCCCGCGCAAGGGCGAGATGACCAAGATGCACAATCATGGCTCCGGCCGCGTGCGCATGGAGTTCCGCGTGCCCAGCCGCGGCATCATCGGCCTGCGCAGTGAGATGCTCACCGAAACGCGCGGGACCATCGTAATGAACGCGCTCTTCGACGGCTACATTCCTTACCAGGGCGAGATTCCGCAGCGGCCCACTGGCGCCTTGATCTCAGACCGCCAGGGTCTCACCACTACTTATTCGCTCAACGGATTGCAAGAGCGCGGCATGTTGTTTGTGGGCGCGGGCGTTGAGGTTTATGAAGGCATGATCGTCGGCGAACACTCGCGCGACAACGATCTCGACGTGAACGTTGTGCGCGAAAAACACATGACCAATATGCGCGCATCGAGCGCCGATGAGGCCATCCGGCTGGTGCCGTATCGGGCGCTGAATCTTGAGCAGGCCATCGAGTTCATCGCCGAGGACGAGGTGGTGGAAGTAACGCCCAAATCCCTCCGCCTGCGCAAGAGGGTCTTGCAGCAGAACAAGCGGCCCAAGCGCTGGGAAAAAGGCAGCGAATAACTCGACCGCCCATCTGATAAGCTCTTTGTCAAATGGGCACTGGCGTTATAACTTTTATCGAGTTTTTCTTCCGGACGGTTGTGAATGGTATCCGAAGAATAGGAAGCAACAATTGGCCAGTTGTTACGGCGATTGTCTCCAATTCAGAACGGCGCGGATCCGGCGGATATACCGTCATTGTCATTCAATACAAATATCGCAACGCAGAGATGCGTTACGAAGGATCGCACAAAGAGCCATTTTTTTTGGTAATTATGCTGAGGCGTATCTGGGCCGCTTTCCCGGCGGTTCCGAGTTCCGCGTGCGGGGCAATCCCAAAGATCCATCGCGCTCCGTTCCCGCAGATCGAAAAATCGATTACATTCGGGTAACGTAGCGTAAGGCATTTCCTGCGCTCTCGCCGCTAACCTCGACCGTCCTCTAAAGAGCGTGGCGTTTGAAGAGGTCGTCGTTGTCGCTGCTTGGGCTGGTTGAACACTCCAGGCAACAAACAAGCAGCAGGGCAACGCCTATCGTGACCACTACAGCGATTGCATTATCGTAAGTGGCAAACCAGTGAATCAGGCTATTCATTTCATGCTCCAGCCAAAACATACTCCAAAGCATTGGACGCTGTATGGGCTTGATTGCTCACCATTC
>JBEKDN010000244.1:0-4791 GCA_050014335.1 Occallatibacter sp.
CAGTACAAGAATTATCTGGGAGGAAAGTAACGTGGCGGATTCGATCCCAACACCCAAGCCAAACGACGATGGCGCGGAATCAGAGGTTGCGCGGCCCAATCAAAGGCGCAGAGGCACTATCGTCGTTGTGGTCGCGATTCTTGTGCTGGTCGCCCTGGGAATTTGGTGGCGCTCCACTTTTAGCGAAGATACCGACGACGCGCAGGTCAATGGACATCTGATCCAGGTGAGCGCGCGCATCTCCGGCCAGGTTGCCAAGGTGGATGTCGAAGAGAACCAGTTGGTGAAGGCCGGCGACACCATTGCCGAGCTTGACCCCAGCGACTACCAGATCGCAGTGGAGAACGCCCAGGCAGCGCTGGCCAGCGCGCAAGCAAATGCCGCGGCGGCTGACGTGAATGTGCCGCTTACGACGATCAACACAGGCAGTAATTTGACTTCAGCGGACGCGAATGTGACTGGCTCGCAAGCCGGCGTCGGTCAGGCGGAGAAGCAACTGGACGCGGCGCATGCGCGCGTGGCGCAAGCCCAGGCGAATTTCACCAAAGCGCAAGCTGACCTGGAGCGCTACAAGCCGCTGGTGGAAAAAGACGTCATCAGCAAGCAGCAATTTGACGCCGCCGTGGCCGCCTCCGACGCATCGCAAGCCGCCGTGGCGGACGCGCGCGCCACCGAACAAGCAGCCGTGGATGCGGTCAAGCTTGCGCTGGAACGCGAGGCGCAAGCGCAGGCCGGCTTGAAGTACGCGCAGACAGGACCGCAGCAAGTCGCCGCGCAATCGGCCCACGCCCGCCAGGCGCAAGCGCAGGTTCAGCAGGCACAGGCCCAGCTTGATCAAGCCAAACTCAATCTCAGTTACACAAAAATCGTCGCGCCGGAGGCGGGAATCATCACCCGCAAGAGCGTGGAGATCAACCAGAATGTTGCGCCGGGGCAGAATCTGCTGACGCTTGTTTCGCTTGAAGGATTGTGGGTGACGGCCAATTTCAAAGAAACGCAATTGCGCCACATGGTTGCCAAACAGCCGGTCGAAATTGAAGTGGATGCCACGGGCAAAAAATACCACGGAATCGTGACCCAGATCGGCGGCGCCACAGGATCGGTGCTTTCGCTCTTTCCGCCCGAGAACGCCACCGGCAATTACGTCAAGGTTGTCCAGCGCGTCCCCGTCCGCATCGACTTCACCGACCTCGCCAACGAAGATCCGAACCACGAATTGCGGCCCGGATTGTCGGTTGAGCCCGTGGTGCGGGTGAAATGAGAAGCAGCAGAGTGAGAAGCGCGAATCCCGGTCAGTTGTGTTTTCTGCCGTGATGGATTCACGCGTGCGGATCGAGATCCCCGAAAGGCTGTTGTTCCGGCAACGTGCTTTGGTGCAGGATGCGCGAAACGAGAATGCCATCCCCTTCTAGCCGGTAAAGAAACACGTGCCTCTCTTTTTCAAAGCGACGCAAGCCAGGGCGAATCCATTCGCAATGTCGGCCAAGCGAGGGATTGCCGGCTAGCAACTTCGCGCAATGCTCAAGACTGGCGAGGTAACGCTTTGCCTGTGCTGCGCCCCACGTTTGAAGCGTGTATGCGCCGATGCTGAACAAGTCTGCCTTGGCGCGGCGCGAGAACCGCACCGTGGCCATGGTTAGCTGCGGTTCGTGGTTAATTTGAGTCCCTCGCGGACCTGTGCGAAGACATCGCCTTCGGCAACCCCGCTTGCATCGCCCTCGTCGATTGCCGCGCGCAGCGCCTCCAACTTGGCCTCGTAGAGCCGCTCTTCCCGCTCCAGCATGCGAAGCGCGGCGCGCACTACTTCGCTGGCGTTCTCAAAACGCCCGTTTCCCACCCGCGCCAGAACGAAGCTGTCGAGTTCCTGGGTCAGGTTCACATTGCGAGTCGGCATGGCAATTCTCCTCGTTCTCCCTCCAGCTTTCCTACCAGGAAGACGAATCTGAATGCAAGTCTAGCATGATTGGCAATCTTTGCTAATCCCCGCGCAAGGAAGTTCCTTGATCCACCAGGTCGCGAATCTCATTGAGCGCCACGCCCTTGTTTGGGCAGGTGAGTTGGGTAGCCGGTCTCGCACTGCGGGCATTGTTTCAAGCCTTCGCCCTGCCCTTTTAGAAGATTTCGCGGCGCATTCATCCCTCCACTCCAAACCAGTGAGTGCAAGGACGCATGAATCGCATCCTCCGCGCCGCCCCTTTGGCTATAAGCTAGAAGCAAGCAGCTAGAGGCTGAAGCACATGAAAGACTCACTACCCGTCTCCAAGGAAAACTACCTCAAAGCGATTCTCGAAGCGGAAGCCGAAGGCCGCGAGGTGATCCCCGCCGTCCTAGCGCATTGGCTGGAGGTCTCCGCGCCCGCTGTTACCATGGCGCTCAAGCGCCTCAAGCGCGACGGCTACGTTGAAGTGGGTACCGACGGCATCGTCCGCCTCACCGCCAGCGGCCGCGAAACGGCCTACGGCACCGCGCTCCGCCACCACCTCATCGAGCGTATGTTGAGCGAGATCTTCCGCATGGAATGGCATGAGATTCACGAAGAGGCGGAGCGCCTGGAACACGCCGTCTCGCCCGCCTTTGAGGCCAAGCTCCGTGAAAAACTCGGCCTCGGCGGCGCCTGTCCCCATGGCAACTTCGTCCTGCCGGAGAGCCCCCCTGAGCGCAAACGGCGCGGCGAGATGCCGCTCTCTGACGCCGTCGCTGGCCGTCGCTACACCGTTGTAAGCCTCCAGGAGCGCGACCCCAAGCTGTTGCTTTTCCTGCATCGCAACGGCATCGGTCCCGGCGTGAAGCTCCGCGTCGTCAGCCAGAACTACGACCAGACAGTTTCAATTGAGTTGCCTGAAGGCACTGCCATCCTGGGCCACCCCGCTGCTGAAGCCGTCTGGCTCAAACCGGAAAAGTAGCGTAATTAAATTTAACAATAATAGTTAACTATAGTTAACTAGTTGTGGCATACTACTGTTATGAGTGCGGTGACTGAAGCTCCACTGCCGGTAATTCCCGGTCTTTTGCCGGGACCAGAGCACCAGGTGCCCTCGCTGCCTGAGGTGCATGCCACCGTGCGCCTCTCGCGCTCGCCGCAATATTGGCGGCGCTTGCTGGGCTTTCTCGGGCCCGGATTCCTCATCTCCGTCGGCTACATGGACCCCGGCAATTGGGCCACAGACATCGCAGGCGGTTCGCGTTTTGGCTACACGCTTCTCTCCGTCATCATGGCCTCAAACCTCATGGCCATTCTGCTGCAAAGCCTCTCCCTCAAACTCGGCATCGCCACCGAGCGAGACCTCGCCCAGCTCTGCCATCAGAGTTACGGCCCGCGCGTCAGCTACGCCCTCTGGATCGGCGCGGAGATCGCCATCGCCGCCTGTGACCTGGCCGAAGTCATCGGCTCGGCCATCGCCCTCGAACTCCTCTTCCACATTCCGCTCTTCTATGGCGTCCTCATCACCGGCCTTGACGTCCTGCTGATTCTCGTCCTCCAGCGCTGGGGCTTCCGATACATCGAGGCGCTGGTCATCGCCCTCATCGGCACCATCACGGTCCTCTTCTTTGTCCAGGTTATGCTCTCGCATCCCAATCATTGGCTGGCCCTCCGATGCCTCTTCATCCCCTCGCCCGCCATCGTCACCAACCCTGAAATGCTCTACATCGCCATCGGAATTCTCGGCGCAACCGTCATGCCGCACAACCTCTATCTGCACTCCTCCATTGTGCAGAGCCGCGAATATGAGCGCACCTCCACCGGCAAGCGTGAAGCCATTCAGATGGCCAACATCGACTCGGCCCTCGCCCTCACCGTCGCGCTCTTCGTCAACGCCGCCATCCTCATCGTCGCCGCCGCCGTCTTCAATCGCAGCGGCCACTATGAGGTCGCCGCCATCCAGGACGCCTACAAGCTCCTCAGCCCGCTCCTGGGCGCGGCCGGCGCAAGCACGCTCTTTGCCGTCGCCCTCCTCGCCAGCGGCCAGAACTCCTCCATCACCGGAACCCTCGCCGGACAGGTCGTCATGGAAGGCTTCATCCATCTCAAAGTCTCTCCCTGGCTCCGCCGACTCATCACCCGCTCGCTGGCCATCATTCCCACCATCATCGTCGTAGCCGTCACCGGCGAGCAGGGAACCGAAAAGCTCCTCATCCTCAGCCAGGTCATCCTCTCCCTGCAACTCAGCTTCGCCGTAGTCCCCCTGGTCCTCTTCACCAGCAACCGCAAAATCATGGGCGAATTCGTCAACGCCTCCTGGCTCAAATCCCTCGCCTGGTTCGTAGCCATCCTGATCGCCGGCCTCAACGCCTGGCTGCTGGTCCTGATGGCTAGGTGAGGTGAGAAGGTGGTTCACTGCAAGAAACTGGAAATGAACCGAGTCAACCCATGAAACGGTGCTAGCCGACAGACGGCGCGACCGATAAATGGAATCTCAGTTTTCGATCTCCGGTATCTCTTCGTAGGGCAGGAACATCGTGGATTCCACGCGCTGACGAATCTCGGTGGTCAGACCCTCTGCGGCGCTGATGCAATCGAGTAAGAGTTGATTGGCCCGAAAATACTGCAAGATCAGCGCTGTATCTCGCTCGCTGTGAGTCCAGTAATCTTCAATGTCCCGATGAGTAGAGATCAGGGTTCTTAGACGCTCAAGCCAGCCAGGATAGCTTTTTTCACGCCACCCCGACCTGTAGTGTTCTCCAAATTCCGCCCACAGAGAATAGAGACCTTTGGCTAACATGTCATCGATCACAGAAGCTAATAGTCTGGCATGACTGAGAGAGTCGAGGATATGCATGCCCAAGCCCGGG
>JBEKDN010000245.1:0-4753 GCA_050014335.1 Occallatibacter sp.
TGATTCAGAAATCAGGAAGAAAGCCGCCAAATCCGTCGTCGCCACCAACCCAACCAAAAAAAAGTCAGTGGGCGGTAAAGCGGCGGCTCAGATTCAATTCACAATTCAACGAGTGGCGGAAGTGCGGGTTTTGGCGCGCGAGGCCATAAAGTGATCGTATTCCTCTTTGACGGTAGCGAAGCGCTTTCTGGCTCCGGGACTTTTTTGCGCCAGATACTGGAGCCACGCGTTGTAATCGTCGGCCATGTCGGCGCTGCTAAGTGGCGCTGCGTCTTCAACAGTAGCTGAGGATTGAGCAGGCGCGGGAGCCGGAGGAGCTTTCTTCTTCAGGTCGCCTGCGAAGAGCCATTTGGCTTCAAAGGGAGCAAGGCCGGGAATAAAGTAGCGGATCAATCCCAAAGGCGGGAAATAATGCTTGCCCATGGCAATGCCTACAACTACGGCGAGGAAGGCGGAGTGGGTGACAATCGTCGAAAAGATGGGCAGAGAAAAGCCCGTTTTGTGTTCGGATCTGATTACATAGAATGCGAGAATGAGGTGGTACGTAATCACTATGTACGCGAGGACTGCCCAATCGTTTAGGAACGGGGTTCTCGGTATGGAATAGGCCATTGGATCAGATCCGCCGCCAACGGTCTCCTGGAATAAACCGATCATGTTATGCAAAATGAATAGAATGCCCTTGCCGCTTGCCAGCGCTCCCATCATTTCCTGCTTTCTTCGGCATTTTTAGTGGTGGTAAATGGTGCCGATGCGCATCGAAAGCAATGATTCCATTGCCTGCGGTCCTTGTCAAATACTTTGGCTTCATGGCGGATCAAGGGGATGACAAAACCGACAGGGGGCTTTCATTGAAAGGTGTGTTCCGTGTGTTGCCGGTTGACGCGGATGCGATAGTATGATGAATAGTCAGCTTAAAAATCTGCCAAAGCGCATCGACACAGTCTTGAAAATGGACTTCTGTCACTGGGCTATTACTGTGGGGAGTGGTGCATGGGCCGCATTGTTGAGATAACCGAACTGGCGCTGAGAGACGCGCATCAGAGCCTGCTGGCGACGCGGATGGGACTGGACGATATGATTCCGGTCTGCGAAGAGATTGACAATGCCGGTTACTGGTCGGTGGAGTGCTGGGGCGGAGCGACTTACGATGCGTGCATCCGCTTTCTGAATGAAGATCCCTGGGAGCGGCTGCGCACCTTTCGCAAACTGATGCCCAAGAGCCGCTTGCAGATGCTGCTGCGTGGCCAGAATCTGCTGGGCTACAGGCATTATGAAGACAGTGTCGTCGAGCGGTTTGTAGAGAAGTCGGCCGAGAACGGCATCGATGTTTTCAGAATCTTCGATGCGCTGAACGACGTGCGCAACTTGCAGACCAGCATTGCCGCGGTGAAGAAGACGGGCAAGCACGCGCAAGGAACGATCTCTTATACGGTGAGCCCGCTGCATACCGTGGAGGCATTTGCCGCAATGGCTCTCCGGCTGCGAGAACTGGGCTGCGACTCCATATGTATAAAAGACATGGCCGCGCTGCTGCGGCCTCAGCCGGCTTATGAACTGGTGCGGGCAATCAAGGACAAATGCGGCGAAGATACATTGGTGCATGTCCACACGCATGCGACCACAGGAGTGACGCTGGTCTCGCTGATGAAGGCGGTCGAGGCGGGCTGCGACATGGTGGATACGGCGGTCAGCTCGCTCTCGCTGGGGCCAGGACACAATCCAACCGAAAGCATGATCGAGATGCTTGAGGGGACAGGTTACGAGACGCGTGTCGATCTGGAGCGGGTACTTAAGATCTCTACACACTTTGCCAAGATTCGCCCGCGCTACAAAGAGTTTTTCAGCGAGAACACGGGCGTGGATACGGAGATTTTCAAGAGCCAGATTCCAGGCGGCATGATCTCGAATATGGAGAGCCAATTGAAAGGGCAGGGCGCGGGTGAGCGGCTGAAGGAAGTACTGGAGGAAGTACCGCGAGTTCGTAAAGATTCCGGCTATCCTCCACTGGTGACGCCGACCAGCCAGATAGTGGGTTCACAGGCGGTTTTCAATGTGCTAATGGGAAAATACAAGGTTCTGACCGGGGAGTTTGCCGACCTCATGCTGGGCTACTACGGAGCCACGATTGGTTCGAAGGATCCCGAAGTGTTGAAACTGGCCGAGGCTCATGCGAAGAAGCCTGCAATCACAGCGCGGCCCGCGGATTTGCTCACGCCTGAGTGGGAGAATCTGAGCGCGGCGGCAAATGCGCTGAAGGGCGCCAACGGCAGCGACGAGGACGTACTGACGTATGCGATGTTCCCGCAGGTCGCGCCAAAGTTCTTTGAAACGCGGGCGCAGGGGCGGAAGAATGTGGGCAAGGATATTGTGATCAAGACTGCTGAGGCAAAGGCGCCGGAAACGAAGGCCGCGGTTGGTGGAGCTGCGCTAAACGCCACGGTGAACTACATGATTACACTGAATGGAAAAGAGCACCGGGTGACGGTAGCGCCAGCGAAATAAGAGATCGAATGCCGACGGAAGCAGGAGCGGGGATGGCGAAGCAAGCGGAAAGCAAGAAGACAATGGCCGAGAAGATCTCAGCCCTCAGCGCAAAGCGCGCGGAGTTGGAGATCGGCGGCGGGGCAGAGCGCATTAAGAAACAGCACGACAGTGGCAAGATGACCGCGCGCGAGAGGGTTGCGGAGCTGGTGGATGCGGGAAGCTTTCAGGAAATAGGCCTCTTTGCGCAGCATAGGTCCACGTATTTCGGCATGGCGGGAAAAGAGATGCCCGCCGATGGCGTGGTGACGGGCTGCGCCAGGATCGATGGGCGGCCGGTACATTTGGCGAGCCAGGACTTTACCGTGGGCGGCGGCTCGGCAGGTGAGACGCACAACGACAAGTGCGTGGATATGATGCGGCTGTCTCTGAAGACAGGCAGCCCGTTTGTTTTTATCAATGACTCGGGCGGCGCGCGCGTGCAGGAAGGCATTGACAGCTTGGCCGGCTACGGGCGCGTCTTCTATACCAACGTGCTGCTCTCTGGTGTGGTGCCGCAAATTTCTCTGATCTGCGGGCCGTGCGCGGGCGGTGCGGTTTACAGTCCGGCGCTCACCGATTTTGTAATCCAGACGCAGCCAGCGCGCATGTTTATCACTGGGCCAAAGGTGATCCGCCAGGTCACGGGCGAGGTGGTCAGCGATGAGGAACTGGGCGGGCCACAGGCGCAAATGAGTTCCGGCGTGGTGCATCTGATTGCGCGCGACGATGAAGAGGCTGCACAGCTTTGCCGGCGGCTGCTGAGCTTTATTCCTTCCAACAATCTGGAAGACCCGCCACGCAGCGCCTACAATCTTCCGGTCGATTCGGACCCGGAGTTGAATGATATTGTTCCGGTGGACAATAAAGCCGTCTACGATGTGCGCGATGTGATCAAGCGAGTTCTGGATTATGAGGATTTCTTCGAGATTCAGGCGGGGTTTGCCGCGAATATCGTGATCGGCTTTGGACGCTTGGAAGGGCGGCCGGTGGGAATTATCGCCAGCCAGCCGAATCATCTGGCGGGCGTGCTGGATATTAATGCGTCGGATAAGTCGGCGCGCTTTGTGCGCTTCTGCAATGCCTTTAATATTCCGCTGATAACCTTCGTGGATGTCCCGGGATTTCTTCCCGGCGTGGAGCAGGAACGCGGCGGAATTATTCGCCACGGCGCAAAGCTGCTCTTTGCTTATTCGGCCGCGACGGTGCCAAAGATCACGGTGGTGCTGCGCAAGGCATACGGGGGCGCGTATATCGCGATGTGCTGCAAGGATCTGGGCGCGGACCGCGTGGTGGCGTGGCCCTCGGCGGAGATAGCGGTGATGGGTGCCGAAGGTGCGGCGGAGATTGTCTTCCGGCGCGAGATCGATGCGGCCGAAGATAAAGCCGGCAGGCGAAAGGAACTGGTGGACGAGTACCGCGAAACATTTTCCAATCCGTATGTTGCCGCCGGTCGCAGGCTTGTAGATGAGATCATTGAACCGTCCGAGACGCGCAAGGTGCTGGTCAGGGCGCTTGAAGCGCTGCATACCAAGCGCGAGTTGCGTCCGCAAAAAAAACATGGATTGATCCCTTTATAACGAGGAGCTGGGTGTGGCAGTGGAATTGGCACAATTAATTGCGAGGCAAGACGCTACGGAAAAGCAACTCGGTGCGCTTACCGTTGCGCTGGCGGCGCTAGAGACGCGTTTGGCCGTGCTTGCTGCGCCGCGGACAGCGGTGGCTTCGCATGATGAGCAAGTCGCTCCGGAGACGCTGGCGATCATTGCGGCGGCTGTGACCGCATATCTCGGTAAGAAAGTCCGCATCCGTTCTGCGAAGATGCTGCGCGCACCGGCTTCGGTGGGGAATATGTGGGCGCTGCAGGGGCGTGTGCTGGTTCATGGCTCGCATAATCCTCGCCTCAGAAGCTGAGTCTCAAAAGTTAAAGGAAGGAACCGGGTAACTTGAAACTTCAGATTTCAATTGACGGAAAAATGTACGAGGCTGAAGTCGAAGTCTTGGAAGAGGATGCTGCGCCACGTCCGGCAAATCATGCGCCGCGGCAATCGTCCGCTGTAATCGCTCAGCCGAAGGCGACAGCTCCAGTTCAGGCTGCCGCAGCCGAGGCAATTGGCGACGAAAGTAAAGTTAGCCGCAGTCCAGTCACAGGCATCGTGATCAAGGTGAATGTAGCGCCAGGACAGGCGATTCACCCCAACGATTCACTGATGGTTCTGGAAGCAATGAA
>JBEKDN010000246.1:0-4724 GCA_050014335.1 Occallatibacter sp.
ATGATCGTCATGATGATCATCGGCATACTCATGCTGGTCGCGATCCCTCGTTTTACAGCTTCCATCAGGCAAGCTCGTGAAGCGGTGCTCAAAGAAGACCTGCATGTCATGCGCGAGGCCATCGACTCCTACACCATGGACAAGCAGAAGGCCCCGCAATCGCTGGACGATCTGGTGCAGGAGGGCTACCTGAAGGAGATTCCCGTCGATCCCTTCACCTACGCCAAGGACACCTGGGTCACTGAAACCGGCGATGCGCTTCACTCTCTGGATCAGACCGATCCCGGCGTAGACGATGTTCACTCTGGTTCGCAGGAAATGGGCTCCGATGAGCGGGCCTACTCCACGTGGTAAGGTAAGCGCATGAGCGGTTGCAGCCGCAATCGCCGAGGCAAGAATGATTCCACGCACACGTTGTTTGCTCGCCCTGCTCATTTGCGCGCTCGCATGTTGCTCACCTTCGTTGGCGCAAACCACAAACACCATCACCCTTCGCATGTTGAATAGCAAGACCGGCAAGCTGATCGAGTCTGAGAACTTTCTCATTCGCGTCGATCACCTACCGGCCGTTCACGCCGACTGGGTAGTGAAGAATGAAAATGGCACCGGCAAGTTGACCGTTCCCAAAAGCTCTTCGCTGCTGCTTGTTCAAGCCACTTACGATAGCGCGGAACTTATCTATGTCAACTGCGATTCGGCTACCGGCAAAGGTCCGCCCGTCGAGCGCTGGTATTCTATTGCGGAGATTCTCTCCACCGGCATTGCCATTCCGGATAGCTGCCGCAGCGCCAAGGAAGCCGCCAAACTCAAGGCCGTCGCCAAACCGGGAGAGTTGGTTTTCTTTGTCCGTCAGCATAACTGGAACGAAGAATTCAAAGAAGATTACACGGCGCACTGAAACCCAATCGCGCAACTGTCCACCCATTGCAGCGCGGAGGAGATGGTCGCTTGGCGGTTGACCCCATCGAATCGGCAGCTTATGAATTCACCGCGCAGGTCGAGCGATTCTATGCCGGCCTGATGCGGGCTGCGACGCGGGTGGCCGAGGTGTCGCCTTTGAGGCCTGGGAATCATGACTCCCACTCGCGACAGGAGCCCAATCTCGGCGGCAAACTTCTCTACGCGGGCCAACTCGACGCCGAAGCTCGCGCCCTTATCGTAGCGGCCAACATTGCCGGGGCAGCCTCTCTCACCGCCACGGCCGATTCCGCCACAGCCAAGCAGGCTATGCGCGATGGCGTCGTGGACTTCCTGGTCACGTCCCTCGACGAGGCACTGCGCATCCTGAAAAACGAAATTCGCAAGCGCGAAGCAGTAGCCGTCTGCGTCGCTGTAACGCCTGATTTGTTGGAAGAGCAGATGCGGCAACGCGGCGTTGCGCCCGATCTGTTGCGGCAAACCAGGATCGCGGCTTCGCCTCACCACCGCGCTGTGCCAATCGAACCATTGTCCGCGCAGCAAGGTCAGTACATCATCGCCTGGAGCGCAGCCACCGCGCCCGCTCTTTGGCTGCCAAAACTTGACGTCATCGCTCTCAGTTGCATCGATTCTGAAGACGGTGCGACCCGCCGCTGGCTTCGCCAAGCCCCGCGTTACCTGGGCCGCATGGCGCAAGGCCTGCGCTTATTACGCTGCACGGAGCCAACCGCCGGAATCCTGAGAGCCCAGATCCAGCAGCGCGTAGAGTGCAGTGAGATTCAGATCCCCGTGGAATTGGTCATTAACCTTGATGGACAGTGCGAAAAATTCCGATTTTCCCCGCCGGCTTGCTAACTGGCCAACTGGCTCCCCGCCGCTTCAATCCGCGCCCAAAGCTCCTTCATTCCGTAGCCCGTCTTGGCAGAGACCGGCAGCACCTCGTCCAGATCCAAATCCATCTTCAGCGCCAGCAGGTTGCGAGTCCGCTCATTGCCGCTGAGCCGGTCAATCTTGGTTGCCACAGCCACATACTCGCGTCCCGCCGCTCGCAGCCACGCCATCAATTGATGGTCGCTCTCTTGCGCTGGAACATTCGCATCCACCAGGCACACGCACAGCTTGAGCGTTGATCGGATCACCAGGTAAGGCTCAATAAACGCCGGCCAGCCTGCGGAGATCGACTTGGAAATCTTGGCGTAACCATAGCCCGGCAGGTCGGCAAAGATCAGCTTGCTCCGATCGCCGGCGTCCACCAGCGCAAAAAAATTGATCGCCCGCGTCCGCCCCGGCGTCTGCGAAACCTTCGCCGCCTTCACGCCTGCAAGCGTATTCAGAAGGCTCGATTTGCCAACATTCGAGCGTCCCAGAAATGCAATTTCCGGAGCCTCCGGTGGAGGAAACTGTTCCGCCGCCATCGCTGAAAGCATAAAATGTGTCGTATATCTCATAGGTTTTAGAAAACAGCCAACCAGGAACCCGCCGCGCACAACTTAAAGAATACAGGATTGCTCCGCGGCTCTCACCGCGCAACCGGCACAGGTGTCGCGATATCTTCTCTTGCAACAGGGCCGCCAGCAGGACCATGCCACACGCTTCCGCCATAAGTCGTGATATAAATCTGTCTCGCGTCGTTCGGATCAATCACCACGCGATGACCCCATTTGAAGTTATAGCCGCCAATGCGCGTCCAGTGCAGCCCGCCGTCTGTCGAGCGGTACGCCGCGGCATCGAAGCCGCATATATAAAGCGTATCTGGCTCCTTCGCATCGATCGTCACATCGTAGACATGCTGCGATGCCGTGAAGACAGCCTTCCAACTTGCGCCGCCATCGGTCGTAAGATAAACGCCGCCCCCAGTGTCCGCGACCGTGCGTTCCTGCCCCCACGCGGCAAGGTACATCCGCCTGTTGTCGCGCGGATCAATCGCCAACCCGCTCGGCCCGTTCACGCCTTCCGGCAGTTTGATCTTCGTCCAATGCTCCGCGCCGTCCACCGATTTATACAGCGCGCCGCTTCCGCTTGCGGCACCGAATAGCCCTTGGTTACTGCGCGCCACAATCAAGTACAGCGCGCCGTCGCCGCCGCGCACAACGCGCCATGCAAATGGATGATCTTCTTCGATGCCTTCCTTCTTAAGTACCCAGTTCTTCCCGTTGTCCGTCGATTTATACACGCCCCTGCCAAAGCCGCAAGCATAGAGCGTGCGCTGTCCCACGGGGCTTGCCGGGTCAAGCAGCACATGAGTCACAGCCGTCTCTTCCATGCCGGCATTCGACGGCGTCCAGGTCCGTCCACCATCGGTGGAAACGCCCACGCCGCCTTTGGCCCGCGCCAGAAAGCCTCCGCGCCGCCACATCTTTGGCCGAGGCAGATCGTGAACTCCGCTGAATGCGCCCCACATCAATCCCTTCACTTCCGGGTCGAAGGCCAGCCAATAAGTCGTGTTCCGCCACTTATCTGGAACTCCGTTCGTAGCCGTCTCCCATGAGTTACCGCCGTCATAACTTTGAAAAGCTCCTATATCGGTGTAGTCAATAAATAGATGCTTTTCATCGAACGGATTGAATTCGATGCCATAACTCGTCGTAACATCCAACCCGCGCGTCGTCCACCGTCCATCCTTTGTGCGCGTCGAATTTATCTGCGCCCAGTTCTTGCCTCCATCCAAAGTTCGATAACTCCGGAATAAGTCGGTGGCATAACATATCTCAGAATTTCCCGGCGCAACGCTCAAACTATAAGGTGCGCCAAAAATAATACTCTGATCATTCCCCCAATTAATTCCCTTCGCGCGCTGTTCGACCCACGATCCCTCCAGATTCACCGCGCCGTGCGTCGATTCTCGAAATACAATCTTCCAGTTCCCGCCCGCATCCTCGGTCTTGGCAATGCCGTTATAAATATCCTCGGCTTCTTCGCCCAGCTTGAGTCCCCTGAAGCCAACGTACGCAATCCGCCCATCGCCGCCCGCCGCCGCAATCGCTTCAAACTTCCCGGCCCGCTGCCCCAGAGCCGGCGTCTTCCGCTGCCAGCTTCGGCCCGCATCTTCAGAGACAAGCACCTCTCCGCTCTCGGTCGTCAAATAAACATAACTAGCCCCCATGCTGGCATGAGTAATCTTCTCGTGCTCGCCAATCGCCTTTGCAATCTTTGCCTCGCCGCGATAAATGCCCATCGTCCCAATCGCCAGCCGCTCGCCGTTCACATACGTAAGCAGAAGAATTTTCTCCGAGGGATATTCATGCTCAGATTTAAATGAGGCTCCGCCATCCTTTGAGATAAGCAGCGTACTCCCACCATTGCGCGGATCGGAAAATACAAGATGAATAAGATTAGAGTTACCAGGATCAATCATTATTTGGCGAATCACTAACCCGGTAACATAATTCGCGCCGTTCGTAGTCAAGCTATAGTCGCTGTGGTCGCCCGTCTGATGTTCCACGGTTTTCTTCGCCGGATCGGGAAAGATCATGCTCCAGGTTTGACCGCCGTCTTCGCTGCGCCACAAAGCCGCGCCCCCGGCATAAATGCGCCGCGCATTCTTCGGGTCGAAGGCAAAAATCTCCATTCCCGAGCGCAGATTAAACATCCGCCACGATGCGCCGCCATCGCGCGTAATGTAATTCCCTGTCATGTCGCTGTGCTCAATCACAACGCTCGCGTCATGCGGACTGATCGTAGGCGCAATCAGCGTTCCTCCGCCGCCGGGCCCAATAATCGTCCAGCCATCGGCCCGCGTTGCACTCTGCGCATTTGCCGCACTCAGCAGCATCGCGTAAAGCATCACCGCCGCCAGCGCCGCCAAC
>JBEKDN010000247.1:0-4672 GCA_050014335.1 Occallatibacter sp.
CAGCCAGAACGGTCGCTGATCGGATTGTTTGGAGACGGAAGTTTTCAAGGCTTGAATTGCGCTGTCCAATCGTCCTCTTCCTGGTTCTGAAACCAGCATGTGTACGTGCTCTGGCATTATCACATAGCCAAAGACATGAAAGACATACCGTCTGCGCATCCGCTCTAGTGTGTGCTCGAACAGGTCACAGGCTATAGCTGTGACAAGATATGGCAGCCTGTTGTAACAACTGAAGGTGAGAAAGTGAATATCCTTCGTCTGCTGAAAGCGTCTGAGGTGGGATGGCATGACAAGTGGAGTGTACTCCCACCCTAGCCGCAAAAACAAGAACGCGGCGAGGGCGGGGCACCCAGATTTGTTTCATCCGTATTTGGTCGGATCATCTAACTCCGCACTGCAAGCTGTTTCCCGGCGCGCTCAAGCATATAACTTATCGCGGCCTCCAGTTCGGCAGGCGTTACGTCTTCCACCACGCCCGCGTCGCCGATGCCTACGGGTAGCACGAAGCGCCGCACGCCGCCTACATTTTTCTTATCGCCGCCGGTGGCTGCGATCACTTTAGGCGCGCGCAGTTTCAGGGCGGGCAGCGGGCCGTAGAGATGGACCAGCTTCTCAAGGCGGTCAAACTGCGATTGCGAAATGGCGCCTCGCTGGAGGGCCAGATAAAGCGCGGCCACCATGCCCCAGCCTACCGCCTCACCGTGCAGCAGCAACTTGTACTGCGTAGCCTGCTCCAGCGCGTGGCCAACGGTGTGGCCAAAGTTCAGAATCATGCGCAGGCCGCTCTCGCGCTCGTCGAGGTTGACCACGCCAGCCTTCATGCGGATCGAGGCGGCAATCACCTTTTCCAGAGCCTTCGGCTCGCGGCCAAGCACCTCGCCTGCGTGCTCTTCCATGAAGCGGACGAGCGACCGGTCGCGAATAATGCCGGCCTTTACGCTCTCCATGAGTCCGGCACGCAGTTCGCGATCGGGCAGCGTGCCCAGCAAATTGATGTCTGCAAAGACCGCCAGCGGATGATGAAAACAGCCGACGAGATTTTTTCCTTCAGGCAGATTCACGCCGGTCTTGCCGCCCACGGACGAATCCACCTGCGCCAGAAAAGTTGTGGGAACTTGCACGTAGGGAATCCCGCGCATGAAGATGGCCGCAAGAAAGCCGCCCACATCGCCCACGATTCCGCCGCCAAAGGCAATCAGCAAACTGCCGCGATCCCCGCCCGCCGCAGCCATCTGCCGCAACAAGCCTTCCACGCTACTCAGCGTCTTGTACCTCTCGCCGGGCGGCAAGAATAGCGCAATCGGCGGCTCGGCAAAGGAAGCCAGAAAGGCCTCTCCCCACAGCGCCCAGATGGGCGGCGAGGTCAGCACGAAAACCCGTCGGGGAAGCTTGCCGCGAACCCGCTCAATGCGCGGAGCCAGGGTCTGAATCAGCCCGCTGCCCGCCACTACGCTATACTTCGCCGAAGGTGTTTCCACTCGAATCGTCTGCACGGTACTTCTATCCTAAAGCACACCTGCGCAGGAGATTGCCGGGAAGACGGACAATGATTGAACCTATCCTAGCCAAAACAGTGGAATCAATCCCAAGGCAGCGAGAGTGACGAGCATCGCCAAGGCCTGGATGCCGGTTTTGCGGTCGGCAAGGCTGTAGGCGTAGATGCCTTTGACAACGTTGTTGCTGGAGGCGGCGATGGCTACAGCGGCGGCGGCCAGCTTGAGCGGCGTGAGCGTGCCGGCGGCCTGCGTCAGGCCCATGATGAATGGGTCCACGTCACTGACTCCCATAATTGCTGCCAGGGTATTTACACCTGTTCGTCCCAGATACGTGACGGCTAACTGGGTGGCTATCAGCATCACTAAAAACAGTGCGGCGAAGATAAAAGCTGTGAGTAGTTCCAGCGGATTCTTGGGTTCGGCTTCGCGCTGCACTTCCTGCGTATTTGCGTCTTTGCGCAGCGACCATAGCCAGCCGCCACCAATTGCCGTCGCGGCTACGGCTAAAAACGGTATGTATAGCTGCTGCATGAGTTGCTGGTTAAAGAGCGCAAGCAGTATGACGATGCGCAAATACATGACGCCACACGCGATCAGAATGCCGCCGGCAAAAAGATGCGGACGCATTTCACGCTTGGCCCGGCGCGCCATCACCACAGTTGTCACGGTGGAAGAGTAAGCGCCGCCCAGCAGCGCCGCCAGCACTATGCCGCCTTGCCCCTTGGTCAGCTTCTGCAAAACATAACTGGCGTAGGAAACCGTGCTGATGGCGACAACGACCAGCCAGGTCTTGAATGGGTTGATGTGAAATTGGCTGAATTCCTGGTTGGGCAGGATGGGAAGAATCACTCCGCTCAAGAAGAGAAATTTAGTGAAGGTGTAGATCTCATTTGGAGCGATGCGCGAGGCGAGCTTTTCCAGCGCGGTTTTTAGGTCAAGAAGAAGCAGGCTGGCAACGCTCAGTGTCATGCCGATCCACACGTGACCGTCGCAGACCAGCGCTCCCATCAGAAAGGTAGCGAGTCCGGACATCTCGGTGGTCACTCCGGCGGTCTCGGAGGTGGAAATCTTATGCCAGTAAGAAACCAGCAAGAAGCCCGCCACCACCAGGAAACCGATCGCCAGAGGCAGCAGTTGCGGGCCGCTGATCAAGGCGATGGAGTACCCGATAAGGCCAATCAGCGGGAAGGTTCTCACTCCGCCAAAGGCGTAATTTCCACTGGCGCCCTTGCGCTCCTCGCGCTCCAGACCAATCAAGAAAGAGAGAAAGAGGACCAGAACAATTTGGACGGCTTCTGGCGGCAGCTTCTGGTAGATTTCCATACGATTGGCGCCTCGGAGTAATCTGCTAGTCAGCTTACACTGTGTTGCCGCCGATTGACTTGCGGTTTGTTGGCATCACTTTCAAATATAAAAAAACTTATCCTTAACCCGTTGAACATGGCGAACGTGATCGGCTTTGACACCCAGGTTGCAGGTCGATTCGCGGCCCCGCGCTCGACGCATAAACTCAATGCGCCGGGGGACCGGATTAATCGCGCCGCTAGAAAAGGCGCCGCTTCAGGATGTCAGCACGGCAACATTCCCGGTATGCGTGGAGGATGCAACCGGAGCAACTGCCGGATGCATCGATCGCAACCAACCGGCGGAGAGCCAGGAGCGCGGAATCGAAAACTCAGACCATCCGCAATCGAGGCAGACAATAACGTCGGGTGACGGCGTCATGGGAGGATGGCTGAGAGTGCGGTGGCTGTTGCGGTAAAGTCGAATTTCGGCCGGAATAGTTGAAAGCGACGAAGAAGCACACTTGGGGCAGGTCATGAACGATACCTCTGAAACAAGGACTTCAAAGCAAAGCAAGAATGCAATAGAGAGTGAATCCACTCTAATCCGCACAAAGGCAATTTTCAACGTTTATTGTGCAAGAATGAATAACTTACCCTAAATGTATAAGTTCATGTTTACAGCATCAACAATTATTTAACTCGTTTGATGGCTGACTGCAGATCGAAACCCATCCGCAAACAGGCTGGACCGCCGCGCCATCGAAGCCTGCTCCCGTTAAACTGAAAGCATGATTCGCATTTTTCGCCCGCTTCCCGTGGAAAAGTTGAAGCTGCTGGTCTTCGACTTGGACGGTACGCTGATCGACTCCGCGCAGGATCTTTGCAATAGCGTCAACGCCACTTTGAAGCAGTTTGGACGCCGGCATTTGTCCGATGAGGCAATCGCCGGGTTCATTGGCAACGGAGCGATGATGCTGGTGCATAGAGCCTTTGCGGCCGCTGACGGCACGGCTGTGGAGGCGGAATTGCCGCCCGAGGCATACCCTTTCTTTCTGGATTATTACCGCGAGCACAAGCTGGACTTTACTTACGCCTATGTGGGAGTGCTGGAGGCGCTGGCCGCCCTGCGCGAGCTGCATGACGGGCCGGGCGGGGTGAGCAGATCGATGGCCGTGCTCACCAACAAGCCGGTTCGGCCAGCGCGGGAGATTTGCGCCGCGCTGGGTCTGGCGCCGTATTTTTTGAATATTTATGGCGGCAACAGCTTTGCAACAAAAAAACCGAATCCCGAGGGCTTGGCGGCGTTGATGAAGGAGGCCGGCGCGCGCCCCGAGCAGACAGTGATGATTGGCGACAGCGAGGTGGATGTGGCCACCGCGCGCAACGCCGGGGCCTGGGTGGTGGGCTGCACCTTTGGGCTTGCGCCGGAGAGTCTGGCGGCCAATCCGCCGGATGTGATGGTGGATTCACCGGCCGATTGGACGGCGGCGTTGAGCCTGTCGTAAATTATGCCCATTGCCAGTGTTTGTGGATCTGGGAACTTTCAGGCTGCTTTACGCGTAACTGCGGAAGGAGCGCTCATGCGAATCACGAGAATCGTTGCCTTTTGCCTGCTCGCCGCCGCCGCGGGGGCGTCTTTGCCAATTTACGCCAGCGAGGACGCCGTTCAGTTTGGCTCCAATGTCAACGTAGCCCGGAACGCCGAGGTGCACGACGCCATCTGCTTCTTCTGCAATGTGAATGCGGAAGGCACGGTGGCCGGAGATGTGGTGGTTTTCTTCGGCAATGTCCGGCTCAGCGGCCGAGCCAAGCATGATGTGGTCAATATTTTTGGCTCGGTTACGGTCGAAGACAATGCATCGGTCGGCCAGGATCTGGTGAACATCTTCG
>JBEKDN010000248.1:0-4664 GCA_050014335.1 Occallatibacter sp.
CTAAACACCAAACAATCAATAAGTTAAGATTTCAGCATGTTAATCAATCAGTAACTGCAAACCTCGTTTTTTGCCCCGTTTTCACCCCTAAAAACCTCCCTTTTCATCAAAAACAACCCCTTTTTCGTCGTAATTTCTTCGACCGTCAGATCCAAGAGCCCGCCAATAGCTTAGCATCGACGGCGGCCAGTCGATCCGAATCCGCGTGGCGTCAAACAGAGCCAGCACATCGACAACGGAAGGCCAGTTTCCCGGTATTCGGTTCGTGTCTCTTAGGCTGGCAGCAGTTTGCGCAGAAGAGGCTGAGTCGCGTGGCTCGGAAGGTTGGTTGGTCGCTTCTTGTCTTCGGAATGGCGGCCAACTTCGCCGGCTGCCGTGGTGCCTCTTCACTCACTCCGCAAGAGGCGGAAGGCAAGCACCTTTACGAAGTTCGATGTGCCCACTGCCACGAGGACAACGACTTGGCCCTCAAGAAGATACCGCCGGATCTTCATGGAGTCTTTGACCGCAAGACTCTACCAAGCGGAATCCCCACGACCGATGATACGGTCAGACAAAATGTGCTGACCGGGAGGGGAATGATGCCCGGATTCGCCGGCCGATTCACCGAAGAGCAGATGGCTGCACTTTTGGCCTATCTTCATACGGGACTTCGCTGATAGATTATCGGAGTCACATTGTCTCAATTACTTTTTAAATGAATATTGACATTTCGTTAATAACTATGGTTACCTATGTAGCGTAACCTTTTCTCAGTTTCGGCAGGATATGTACCAAGATGAGCCAACCTTTCACAACAATTGCGAGAGGGCGGCTTTTGCCATTGCTGATAAAACGCGTTAAGAGAGGCGGGCCACAATGACTGTGCGATGGGGAAGATGCTCTAACTTCAAGACTTGCAAGGACGCTAAACAGAAACAGACTATTCCAGTGCCGCAAGGATCGCCCTTTGTTTGCCCCGAGTGCTCAGGACCGTTAGTGGATGAAAACGATCTTGCGCCGAAACGTATCAATCCAGAAAGCGAATTCGCCTCAAAAAGAATCAATCCAGCTCCCCGGAAGAAGGCCGCGACGACGCCAATTGTTGTTCTGGCTGCCTCGATTCTGCTTGCGGCAGTCGCCGGCCTTGCGATTTGGAGTGGCCTGCACGGCACCAACGCAGCGGCGGCAAATATTCAGACAAAAACGATTCTCCGATTGGCAGGCTCAAACACAATTGGAGATTCGCTTGGGCCGGCCTTGGCCGAGGCATTTCTTAAATCGCAAGGCGCTATTGACGTGCGCGTCGTTCCCGGATCTAGTCCCCAGGAAAAGATCGTTCAGGGAATTCTTCCCGGCGAGAACACGCCCTCATCGATCACCATTGCCGCGCATGGATCGGCAACTGCATTCACATCCCTTGCCGCGAACGCCTGTGATATCGGCATGGCCTCGCGCAAGATCAAGCCGGATGAGGCAAGTAAATTGGCGGGACTCGGCGAAATGACCTCCGCCGCAAATGAGCATATCGTAGGCTTGGACGGAATCGCAGTGATTGTCAATGCCGCAAACCCTGCCGACCAGTTCGACAAGGAAACGATCAAGCGCATTTTCATCGGTGAGATCACAGATTGGTCGCAAGCTGGATCCCATGCCGGGTCACAGACTGGTGCTATCAAGATTTATGCCAGAAACGACGACTCGGGAACTTACGACACTTTCAAGAGTCTGGTGCTTTCTGGCAAGCCGCTGGCTCCTGGTGCGCAGAGGATTGAGGATAGCAAGGCGCTTTCCGATGCTGTGGCCGCCGACCCGCACGGCATCGGTTTTATCGGCCTCCCTTACATTCAGAGTGCCAAGCCAGTCGCCATATCGGAGAAGGGAACGCAGACTCTGCTCCCCACGCGGCTCACGGTGGGAACGGAGGATTATCTTCTCTCCAGAAGGCTTTACCTCTATACACCTGCGGCTTCGGCCAACAAATATACTCGCCAGTTTGTCGAGTTCGCGCTCTCGAAAGAGGGTCAGGATGTAGTTGGGGCAAATGGTTTTGTAGCCCAGAACGTAGCGCAGGTGGCACAGACGGTATCTCCGCAGGCTCCTGGGGAGTACAAGTGGCTCACCAAGAATGCTGACCGCTTATCGCTTGACTTTCGATTTGAGTCAGGAGAAACAGCCCTGGACCCCAAAGCGCAGGCCGATCTGGATCGCGTTGTCTCGCTGATAGCCGATTTGAAAATCTCTCCAGACCGGGTGATGCTATTTGGCTTCTCCGACAACATCGGCGCATCGTCAACCAACCAAGCGCTCTCGCTTATTCGGGCCCAGGCTGTAGAGAGCCAGTTCATAGAGAGAGGTCTGCATCCAGCCATCGTTCGCGGCTATGGTGCGGATCTTTCCGTCGCGTCGGACCAAAGTGATGATGGACTTGCGAAAAATCGCCGTGTCGAAATCTGGGTAAAGAAATAGCTCAGTTCAAACCGCCTCCGGCGCAGTTGAGCGGAGAATTGCTTGATTTTTCGTCGGGGGCGTTATACTTAAGCTTGATATGGCAACCGAGAAAACCTTCTACTTAGAGACCTTCGGATGCCAGATGAATGCCCATGACTCCGAAAAGGTCATTGGCACATTGGAGCACGAAGGCTACCGGCAGGTCGAGTCGGAGGAGGATGCGGGTCTGATCCTCTATAACACCTGCTCGATCCGCGATAAAGCCGAACAGAAAGTTTTCCACCGCCTCGACGAATACAAGCGCCAACACCGCGAAGGCAAGCGCTTTGCCGTGCTGGGGTGCGTGGCGCAGCAAGAGGGCGAAAAGATCTTTGATCGAGCGCCCTACGTTTCGCTGGTGTCTGGTTCGGCCTCTTATCGCAAGCTGCCAGAAATGTTGGAGCGCCTGGAAGCTGGGGAGACACGCATCACCGGCTTGGACGATCGGCAGACTGACGAGACCTTCGAGACCGAATTCACTGCGCGCAAGAATCCCTATCGCGGCTACATTACCATTATCGAGGGCTGCGACAAGTTCTGCTCGTATTGCGTTGTGCCCTTCACACGAGGCAAGGAACGCAGTCGTGGGGCGAGTTCGGTGCTGGCCGAGGCGCGGCGTATCGCGGATCAGGGCTACTCAGAGATTCAGCTCCTCGGCCAGAACGTCAATAGCTATCGCGACCCGGAAGGGAAGCGTAGCTTTGCCGAACTATTATCCGCCGTCGGTGAGGTGTCCGGCATCCGGAGAGTCCGCTTCACCACGAGTCATCCGCGCGACTTCACTCGCGACATTGTCGAGGCTATCGATGCGGTTCCCACGCTCTGCGACCACGTACATCTACCGGTGCAGTCAGGTTCATCGCGCATCCTGAAGCTGATGGCCCGCGAATACACAAGGGACTGGTACCTGGAGCGCATTGCCTGGATCAAGGCGGCGCGCCGGCCTATCTCGATCTCGACGGACATTATTGTGGGGTTTCCCGGCGAAACTGCCGAGGATTTCATTCAGACGATGGACCTTCTCGCTGAAGTCGAGTACGATTGCGTTTTCGGGTTCAAGTATTCTGGCCGGCCCAATACGCCGGCTTTGACGATGATCGATTCCATTTCAGAGATGGAAAAGGCAATTCGACTTCAAGCAGCGCTCGACCGCCAGAGAGAAATTCAGAGGATCAATTATGCCAAGCATTCAGGACAGATTATCGAGGTAATGGTTGAAGGTATTAATCCGGCTCGAAAACAAGTGATTGGACGCAGCAGCCAGAATAAGCCTGTCAACTTTACTTGCGGTCAGCCAATTGCCCCAGCTCCCGGAAGCTATCAGCAGGTGAGAATAACGGCCACACATCCCAACAGTCTGGTGGGTGAGGCGGTCTAGGATGAAAGCGGACAGTTTGTAATGCGCCCCAGAAAGGGAACCTATGGATGTTGAAGTACGGATACGCGGACTGATGATGGATCCCGCAACGAGCATGCCCATCGTCGTACTCAAGGACGTGGCTTCCGAGACCGTCATTCCCATCTGGGTCGGGATATTCGAAGCCAATGCGATTGCCATTGAAATTGAGAAGATTGCAGTGCCGCGTCCATTGACCCACGACTTGACTAGGAATTTAATGCGTCACATGAATCTTAAGCTGGAGCGTATAGTAATATCAGAGCTTAGGAATGATACATACTTTGCTTTGCTTTGGCTGCGTCAGGATGGCGAGCCGATGGTCATCGACGCCCGGCCGTCGGACGCGATCGCCCTTGCGCTGCGGGCCGATTGCCCGATTTATGTCGCCGAACAGGTTATGCAGGCCGCCAAACTGAATACCTCTGGCTCGCCCGAAGGGCCTACCGGTGAGCAGTTAAGGGGTTGGCTGGAGGGGCTGAACGACGAGGATCTGGGGCGGTATAAGATGTAGAACTCAGTGCGAATATCCAACTACGTCACGAAATTCAACGGCAAGCTTTAAGAAGACTACCTTTTGTAAGACTCATGAAGGCTTTTGTTTATAGAAAGGCTATCACTTCTGTCCGGTTAAAAGTAAAACAGAATCAGCTGGTTACCATAAGGGCACTTCTAAAGTATCCGTCAGAGCAACCGCATCTGTTCTGCGGGGTGAGTCTGTGATGAACTTTCTGTATGAGCGAAGCGGGAGTGGAGAGTATCAAGCGTCGTCGCCGGAGCGGCGCGGAAGCCGCGCAAC
>JBEKDN010000249.1:0-4634 GCA_050014335.1 Occallatibacter sp.
GGGACCGGGCTTGTGCTGCAAAACAATGGAGCCGGCAACTTGTCCATCAGTGCAACCGGAGGCTTCGTATTTTCGACCGCGGTTGACAGTGGAGGTACTTATCGGGTTTCTGTTCTAACCCAGCCCTCCAATCCGGATCAGACCTGCACGGTGACAAATGGCAGCGGAAGCGCGAGCGCAAATATCACCAGTGTTCTAGTGAGCTGCGCAGCGCTGCATAACGTATGGACGTGGGTGGGTGGATCGAGCGCCGCAGGCGCGGCTGGGGTGTACGGCACACAGGGAGTTGCGGCTGCCAGCAATATTCCTGGGGCGAGAGCTTTGGCTGTTAGCGGGACGGATGGCTCTGGAAATTTTTGGCTCTTCGGCGGAGCAACTGGAGATTCTTCCGGCATACCAGAAGAAATCAACGACCTGTGGAAGTACAGCCCAAGTTCGGGCGAATGGACCTGGATCGACGGATCGAGTCAAATTGACCAGGTGGGAAGCTACGGAACGAAGGGAACTGCTACCACCGGCAATATCCCCGGATCGCGCTTCGATGCCACCGGATCGGTTGATTCGTCAGGGAATCTCTGGGTCTTCGGAGGGGTAGGCTACACTCCCGCGTCTTTTGGCGTTGTAAATGATCTATGGAAGTACAGCGCTGGAGAGTGGACGTGGGTGAGCGGTTCGGATGTGATTAGCCAAGGCGGGATCTACGGAAATCAAGGCGTGGCTGACCCCGGCAATGTTCCCTTGGCGAGATATGACGCTGTTTCCTGGACTGACGCAGCGGGAAATTTCTGGCTCTTCGGTGGAGTTCCTTGGTGGGAATCGGGATTTTTGAACGATCTTTGGAAGTACGACCCTACCACGGGCGAATGGACCTGGATGAGTGGTTCGCAAATGACTGACCGGAATGGTGTGTATGGAACGGAAGGAGCGGCTGATTCGGGCAATATTCCCGGCACCAGAGCTCTTTCGGTCAGTTGGACCGATTTGTCTGGAAATCTCTGGCTCTTCGGTGGGTTTGGCTACGATTCTCTAGCTAATATAGGAACTCTAAACGACCTGTGGAAGTACAGCCCTACCTCAGGCGAATGGACGTATATGGGCGGTTCAGAATCGAATAGTTCGAGTGGAAGTTTCGGAACGCAGGGAAGTGCTTTGTCCGCCAACAGCCCAAGCGCCCGGCAAGGCGCGTCTGGCTGGACGGACGCGTCCGGGAATTTCTGGCTCTTTGGAGGGCTGGGTCAAGACTCGACCGGAACGGCTGGAAGTCTCAGCGACCTCTGGAAGTACAGCGGCGGCGCATGGACCTGGGTCAGTGGATCAAAGTCCGCAAATCAGTCCGGGATATATGGATCCAAGGGAACGGCGGCCTTAAGTAACGCTCCAGGGGCGCGAGCCGGTGCCATGATATGGATCGATTCGTCCGGTGATCTCTGGCTTTTCGGTGGGAATAGCACCGAAACAGCTGGTAGTTTTATCGGTCTCAACGACCTGTGGGAGTACACGCCGTAGTTTAATATTCATCGCCAGCGGGCAGTTTGTTTTTTCGCATATTAATGCGGGCAGGCAAACTGTTCGCTTCTCTTTTCTTCCGCGCCCCAAGCTCTAATCTCCGGTGTTTATTAGCGGAGATTCTCTCTTTAGATTCAATAGTTTTTGCGGAGATGGATCGGATTCTAAGGGCAAGGCGAACCAATCTCTTCGATGCCGATCAGGTCCGCGCCAAATTGGGAACATGGAATCAAAGGGAATATTCACCTGCGACGGCGGTCACATCGCATCCAACTCCGCCAACTCTAAAATCTAGTCGATGTGTCCAATCGGCCCTGTTCCTGCGCCTTGGAACGGGACAAGCGCTTGTACATGACTCAATCAAACAGACTCACCAAAGGAGCACAACTCCAGATGCATACACATGAAATCGAACAGATGTGCGTCGTCGCCAAAGGGCCCAATCACGGTCCGGCGCCGATTCCGCAAGAAGGCCGATGGACCAAGGCCAAGGAAGTTACCGACATCTCCGGCCTCACCCACGGCGTGGGCTGGTGCGCTCCGCAACAAGGCGCTTGCAAGCTGACGCTCAACGTCAAAAAGGGCATCATCGAAGAAGCGTTGGTTGAGACCATCGGCTGCACCGGCATGACGCATTCCGCCGCCATGGCCGCTGAGATTCTTCCCGGCAAAACCATTCTTGAAGCCCTAAATACCGACCTGGTCTGCGATGCCATCAACGTCGCCATGCGCGAACTCTTCCTGCAGATCGTCTACGGCCGCACCCAGACCGCATTTTCTGAAGACGGCCTGCCCATCGGCGCCGGCCTTGAGGACTTGGGCAAGGGCCTGTGCAGCGTCACTGGAACCATGTACGGCACAAGCGAAAAAGGCGCGCGCTATCTTCAGTTGGCCGAAGGCTACGTGACAGAATTGGCTCTCGACGCCGACAGCGAGATCATCGGCTACAAGTTCGTCCGCCTCGGGCCCATGATGGATTCCATTGCCAAAGGCGTCGATGCGCAGACCGCGCTCACCAAGGCAACCGGCACCTACGGCCGTTTTGCCGACGCCGTCAAAACCATCAACCCCCGCAAGGAATAAGGAGAAGATCATGGCTTTGTTTGAAGGATATGAAAGAAGGATTGCGCAGATCGACTCCTATCTGGCCGCCTCCGGCATTGGTTCGCTTGAGGAAGCCGAGAAAATCTGCCTCGATAAGAAAGTCGATGTTCGCAAAATCGTAAAGTCCATCCAGAACATTGCGTTTGAAAATGCCGGCTGGGCTTACCTCATCGGCGCGGCTGTCGCCATCAAAAAGAATCAGACCGTCGCCGCCGAAGTCGCCGAGACGCTAGGCACCGGCCTGCAGGCCTTCTGCATTCCCGGTTCGGTTGCCGACGACCGAAAGGTTGGCATCGGCCACGGCAATCTAGCCGCAATGCTGCTGCGTGAAGAGACCGGCTGCTTTGCTTTTTGCGCGGGGCATGAGTCATTCGCCGCCGCTGAAGGCGCAATAGGCCTGGCCCGCTCCGCCAACAACGCGCGCAAAACCAAGCTGCGCGTCATTCTCAACGGCCTGGGCAAGGATGCGGCGCTCATCATCTCGCGCGTCAACGGTTTCACCTATGTGCAGACCGACTTCGACTATGCGACCGGAAAATTGAGCGTCGTGCGTAAAAAAGCCTACTCCACCGGCGAGCGCGCCGCTGTGCGCTGCTATGGCGCTGACGACGTGCGGGAAGGCGTTGCGATCATGCATCTTGAAGGCGTCGATGTAGCCATCACCGGCAACTCCACCAACCCCACCCGCTTCCAGCATCCGGTAATGGCCATCTACAAAAAAGAGCGGCTGCTCGATGGCAAGAAGTTCTTTTCAGTCGCCTCCGGCGGAGGCACCGGCAGAACGCTGCATCCCGATAACATGGGCGCAGGTCCGGCCTCTTACGGCCTGACCGACACCATGGGCCGCATGCACTCCGACGCGCAATTTGCCGGCTCGTCTTCCGTGCCCGCGCACGTTGAGATGATGGGCTTGATCGGCATGGGCAACAACCCCATGGTCGGTGCATCGGTCGCCGTCGCTGTCGCCGTTGAAGAAGCTATGAAGCAGTAGCTCTCCATATCCGGACCATGAACTGAGTGCTCTCTATCCGCCGCGCCAGATAGAGAGCACTCGCTTTTGCACCCGCGCCATCTCATGATCGAAAGAGATTCCTCGCCAGGAACAGCACGTTCGCGGGCCGCTCAGCCAGCCGCCGCATAAAATACGGATACCAGTCGCTGCCAAAGGGAAGATAAACGCGCACGTTATATCCTTCGCGCACCAGCTTGCGTTGCAAGTCGCGGCGTACTCCAAAGAGCATCTGAAATTCAAAGCGTCCCGGCTCTATCCCATGCTCTCTGGCAAAGGATTTTGCGGCTTCAATCATCGCCTCGTCATGCGTCGCCAGGCCGTGATAAATCGGGCTTGCCAGCAGCAGTTTACTCAAGCGCACGTAATTCGCGTCCACATCCGCCTTGCGCTCGAACGCTACCTCCGCCGGTTCCTTATACGCTCCTTTGCAAAGCCGCACGCGGATACCTTCGGCCAGAAGCTCTTCGACGTCCCTCCGCGAGCGGTAGAGATAGGCTTGAATCACCACTCCAGCCATTCCTCGCAATTCCGGCATGGCATGGAGCCGGCGCACAATCTCCAGTGTCGCGTCGGTCAGCGACGAGTCCTCCATATCGATGCGGACAAAGCTACCCTTCACCTTGGCGTGCCGCGCCAGGTTTTCCGTAAGCCCCGCAGCCACCTCGCATGAAATCGTCAGCCCCATCTGCGTCAGCTTCACGCTGATATTGGCGTTGAGCCCGCGCGCCGCAATCGCATCCAGCAGCCGGTGGTAAACCATCGCCGCCTTCACGGCCTCTGCCTCGGTCGTCACGCTCTCGCCCAGCGAATCCAGTGTCGCCGCTATACCTTGCTTGTTCAGCGCTTCGGCCACGCGCAGAGCGTCCTCAATTTCCATTCCGGCGACGAACCGCGAACTCAGCTGGACCCCAACCCGCGACCGCTCGCTGAAGCCGCGCAGCAGCCGGTTCCGTGACAGCGCAATAAAAAACGAGCGAAGAATCGGCATCGGAAAAATCCCCCGACCAGGCCA
>JBEKDN010000250.1:0-4631 GCA_050014335.1 Occallatibacter sp.
CCAGTTGACCCGTCCGCGCAGATGCGCTTGGCGAACCATGGTCAGGTCGGCATCTTCCGGACGCAGACTCTGCACCGTCACGGGCGGGGAGTTTTCCGCCAGCGGAGGCATCTGCACATCGATCTGCTTCGTGCTCTCCAGCAATATGGTTGATCCTATTCTCTTGCTATCTTTATCGAGCATTGCGGAACAGGCACCCCTGGCCCGAACCGTTGCACCCACCAGGGAGTCAATGGCTGGGGAACGATGTTCAATCAGATGCAATTCGAATTCCGACTTGCCGTGCACAACCCGCAGGCAGGCGCGGTTGGTTTGTTCCGCACAGGGGTGCAAAACCCCTTCGATCACAATCAATTGGCTGTCGTACGCACCGGAATTCAATTCTTCGACTGTTTTGGAGAGCGGCTTGACTTCCGGTCCAATACCGAGAAACTGCACTTTCGGCTTTGAGATGGCGTTTGAATAGCCGCCGAACGAGGTTATCCCTGTCACACGGATACGCGAGCCGGGAGGCAGATTCATCTTGTGACCGGCCACATTGATGTAAGTGTGCCCTAATCTGTCCTGTACGAACAGGGTTCCCCATTCCGCGTCGTAGTATGTGACAACCGCTTCAAAATCAACTGGATAACCGAGGAGCGCCTGACCTTTGGAAAGAGAATAAACTTCGGCGATGGAATGGAGAACCCTGGGGGGCGCGGGCGCAGGCGCGCTTTGCCCGGTAACCTGTGGTGGCCGACAGAACAGAAAAAGAAGAAATGAGAGTGGAACCCAGGAAATGACCCGAGGGAAGCGAGCGATCATTCGAATTTGCAAGGTGCTGTTGATTGTTCCCCCTTTCAAACTTCCTTATGATGAGAAGCCGTTCCCGAAGGCAGTTTCAGAATATGCCCGATCCCTCTTGTATTATCGTCAATTCTGGCAATTCATTTAGAAGTCCGGCGAAATAGTCGTCTACTCGGAGATAACTATTGGTTCAAAGATTGTCGAAAAAGCGCTAAAGCCGCCGATCGACCCAAGCCAAATCGCCAACCAGCCGGCGACCCAAAATCGTCCATTCTCATTCCAGCAAGCCGGATTCGCTTCAAATACGCCTCGTCGTCTTGAAAAGAGGTGCTGTCCGGTTGGTTGGGGATTCGCAAGGGACCGATCAAAAATCAAAACCCTCGTCAGGTGGGAGTTCTTAGAATGCAGTTTATCTCAGAATGAATGGCGCGACATGATTTCGAGCATCTTTCGAGATATCATTGCCGCGCTGACGATCAGATTTCCGGGAGTGGAAGTCTCTGTGGACGCCGTGAGATTTCTGGCACTGTATGTGGAGAACTGAGATTATAGGAGCATTTTCCTCCGCCGGGAACCGGGTTGTCTGTAGTTTGAGGGCTTCATGGATGAAAGTCCAGAGATGGACCCGCCTTACTGGCCCAAGCGAAAGAGGATTCCTGGATGCGGAATGGCGATAGAATTACGAGAGGATGGCAGGCTCTGACGCTTATCGTCAGTTCCCGCAAAGGACGCTTCTCATGCCGCGGAATCTCTCTCGCCGTACGTTTCTTTCAAGTGCCGCAGTAGTGGCCGGTTCATCGATACTGCCCACGGAGCTGTTTGCCAGCACGCTTGCCTCGCCGGACGATCTTGCCGCGGCCGCGCCGGCGACGATGGGCGACAAGGTTCCGAGCGCGGCGCGGCCCTTTCCATTGGGGCAGGTGAGATTGGGTGCGCAAGGGCCGTTTGTGCGCGCTATGGAAGCGAATCGCGGAATGCTGCATCGCTTGCCGGTGGATAGCCTGCTGCACAGCTTCCGGCTGACGGCGGGCTTGCCCAGCACAGCTAAACCCTTAGGCGGCTGGGAAGATCCGGGATGCGAACTGCGCGGGCACATCTCCGGCGGACATTGTTTATCAGCCAGCGCGCTGCTCTACGCCTCGGCTGGCGACGAGGAAATCAAACGCAACGCCGCGCAAGTGGTGGACGGTTTGTGGCAGTGCCAGAAGAAGCTCAATGAGAACGGCTATCTGGGCGCTTACCCTTCAGAAAACTACGAGCGTTTGCGAAATCTGCAGGATGTTTGGGCTCCGTTTTACACCTACCACAAGATCATGGCGGGCCTGCTGGAGATGTATGTGCACACCGGCAACACGCAGGCGCTTGAAGTCTGCGAGGCGATGGCTGGATGGGTTGGGCACTATCTTGATCCGATCAGCGACGCGCTCTTCCAGCAGATGATGCGCACGGAGTTTGGTGGAATGGGCGAGGTGCTGGCCAATCTTTACGGCGTTACCGGCAAGCAGCGCTACCTGGAACTTTCCCACCGCTTCGATCATCGCTTGATGCTTGATCCGCTGGCCAATCATCAGGACAAGCTGACGGGCTTTCACGCCAACACCAATATCCCAAAGATGATTGCCGCAGCCCGGCGCTACGAGGTAGAAGGCGACAGCCGGCAGCGGGAAATTGCGCACTGGTTCTGGCACGAGGTGACCGGCGAACGCTGCTACTGCACCGGAGGAACGAGCAACAACGAGTATTGGGCAAGCGAGCCCGGCAAGCTGGCCAACGAGCTAAGCGGCGGCACTGCCGAGTGCTGCTGCGCTTACAACATGATGAAGCTGACGCGGCATCTGTTTGCCTGGACGCCCGATGCGCGCTACATCGACTACTACGAGCGGCTGCTGGTGAATCATCGGCTGGGCACGATTGACCCGGAGAATGGACACGCGATCTACTTCTTGCCGCTGGCGAGCGGCGCGTGGAAGGTTTTTGGCGGCGACTTCAACCGTATGTGGTGCTGCACTGGCACGGCCTACGAAGAGTACGCCAAGCTGACCGACACGATCTACTATCACGACGACGACTCCCTTTACGTCAACCTTTTCATCGATTCGGAATTGGATTGGCGCGAGAAAGGCCTCAGACTGCGCCAATCGACAACCTTCCCGGAGCAGAGCACGACGGTGCTGAGCATTCAGAATGCGCCGGATAAGCCGATGAAGCTGCGCTTGCGCGTGCCTTATTGGGCCGAAGGCGGCGCGGTGCTGCTGAATGGCGAGCGGCTGCCGTACTATTCCAGCCCTTCAAGCTACCTGGAACTGACGCGGCAGTGGCGAGCGGGCGACACGATTGAGTTGCGAATGCCGATGCGCTTGCACGCCGATCGGATGCCTGACGACGAGAGCGTGCAGGCGGTGATGTATGGGCCGCTGGTGCTGGCAGGCAAGTTTGGCGCAGCGCCGGAAGATCATGTTGTGGAGCAGAATCACAATGAGCCCAAGCTGGATGATGGGTTCAAAGCGCCGGCGATCAAGGCCGATCCCGCGGCCGAGCCCTCGTGGGTTGAGCCGGTCGCAGGCAGGCCATTGGTCTTTCGGCTAGCTGGTCAGAAGGCTGAGGTCGAGCTGGAGCCGCTCTATCGCGTGATTCATGGACGCTACGGGGTTTATTGGAAGGTGGATCAGAAGGCGTAGCGGACGGCGAAGTGAGTCGCAGGACCGATTGCTTGGTGCTAATCAAAACGTGCAAAAAGATGGCCTTTCTGGGTCAGAATGGTGTTTTTTCGGGCCAAAAACGGGGCAAAATGCGGGGTTTGCAGTTACCGATTAGTAACGAGTTGTAAATTGTAAAGCATTGATACAGAGTGAGTTGAAAGATTTCATGACTCGAAAAATGGCCTCCGCAGGGTAGAGGGGGTGGGGTATGTCGAGATTTTAGGAGAAGAAAAAGGGAAAGCTGGGCGAAGAACAGGGATTAAAAATGCGCGGGTTGGAGATTGGAAGAGGGGCATCCGGGCCTTGGGTTTGAGACTGTTTTTATTATGGGCGTCCGGAGCATAATTCTCTGCAAATCCATGGCAACTTTCATCGGCCGATGGCCAGCAGGCTGTTCTCCCGATCGGGGTTCATCGGAGGTACAAGCGCCTTGATCGCGCTCATATATTCGGCTGATTGGGGTGTTCTGAATTCGGAAGAGCTGGAATTTTTTCTTCCTCCGTGCAGAAGGCGAGGTACTCGTCCACGGCGTCGCGGAAGTTGGGCTCCAGGCTATACCCATCGCTGGCAACATATACGGTTGCGTCGTGGACGCCGAGCAGCGAACCGTACAGGAGGCGATCTTCGGAGCTGTACTCGACGGAGCCATCGTAGCCTTTATGTTGGAGCGTTTGGCGCATGGGAATCTCCTGGTTGTAAATCTGAATTGCCTTGATCCTTTTTCGCTTACATGTGCGAAGGACTGTTGACTGAAGCTGAAAGCGGGTGGTTCCTGAGACACTTGGCGATGTATCGTTCCTTTTATGCGTTCGATAAGTTGCTCGGCAATTCATCGCTTGTTGATGAGAACCGGGGAAGTGAAGCCCGATTCAGGGAGCAGATCCCGCTGCCGTTTTGGGGTCGGAGGTTTCTCTTGGCCACATAGGCGAGGGATCTGGGGCAGCCATCTTTGTGATTAGATCAGATCCCCAGGGCCCGGCCGCATTCAGCCCCATTGCAGACGCTGTTTTTCTGCCATTATAATAGAGTGCCAACTCAGTAGATCGCACATTACCCATTCTGTATCGGACTATCCTCGGAGTCGCATGGCTGAGAAAAGCACGACCGCATCTAATCCAACTCAAACTTTGACAGGCTTCATAGAGA
>JBEKDN010000251.1:0-4620 GCA_050014335.1 Occallatibacter sp.
GCAAATACCGCCTCTGATCTGACGGCGATTCGAGATGCCCATCAACATTCTGAGGATGCGTAAGGAATCCGCGCACGTTCGGCGTCGAGTTCGACGCCATAGCGCCGGACGGGGGGCTTCGCTGTTCACAAGCTGCAACGCAGTGCCTTGTCCAACGCAAGGATCGATCACCGAAGTCGGCTCGGCGAAAGAGAGCAGAGCGCGATGTATCACCCCCTCGGACTCCGGTAATGGGTAACACCCCATTCATAAGCGCGCGACATTCCGCATGGATTCGCCTCATTCCATAGCATTGGATTCTCAAGAAATGGACTCAAATAGGAATTGTCGGCATCGATCCTGGACGGGCTCGTCGTGCTGTTTTTGTCGGTTGACGCTGGTGCGCAGGAAGATCGGTAAACCCTTGCCAACTCCCAAGGAACAAATACTGTTCCTTCTCATCCTGCCCGGCCAAGGGCGGACAATTGCATGCTTCTCGTTGCAGCGGACACTCGGGAACTACGGTTGGTCAAGGTAAAAGTCCACTCGCCCCCTCTGGATATGCATCCTTCTCTTCGGAAAAGCGTCATAAAATCAGGCGATCTCAGCGCCTTCCAAATTAGAACGCTGCTGGTGATGAAATGAGACGATCCAATCGACGCATCTTGATCCTCGGTCTAATTGTTTTGGCGGCGAGCGTAATGAACGGTGCGATTGCGCAAGAAGCAGCACAACAGCAACCGCCCCCGCAGCAAGCGCCTGCATCCGTCCCGCCTTACCAAACGGAGAACCCCGAACAGTTACAGCAGCTGGTGGCGCCGATCGCCCTCTACCCGGACTCCCTCGTCGCGTCGATCCTGGCCGCATCAGCCGATCCGTCGCAGATTGCCGCAGCCAATGATTTTCTGGCGGCCCGCCAGAATTTCACGCCGGAGCAAATTGCGTCCGATGCAGACAAACAGTCATGGGCCCCCGCCGTCAAGTTGTTGTTGGCGTTTCCCCCAGTGGTGCGAAATTTGTCCTCAAACCTCTCCTGGACTTCCGAACTCGGTGACGCGTACTACAACCAGCCCTCCGATGTAATGAACGCGGTTCAGGAGATGCGCCGCGACGCCAAGAAACATAAAGAGCTGAAAAGTAACGACCAGATTAAGGTGACCGATAAGCACGGCTACATCACCATTGAGCCGAAGGATGAGGACTCCCGTACCGTCTATCTACCGGCGTACGATCCCTGGCTGGTCTACGGTTACCCGATCGCACCCTGGCCGGGCTGGGTAGAAGTTCCCGGCGTGTGGTGGGACGGCCCCGGAGTTTACTTCGGCCTCGGTTTTGGTCTCGGACCCTTTTGGGGATTCGGCTGGGGCTGGCCAACCTGGGGCCTGGACTGGTGGGGACGTGGAATTTATTGGCACGGGGCGCCCTACTGGCACGGCGGCCCGGCTTACTTCGATCGCGGCCGTTTCTATCACGGCGATCCCGGCTTCGGTGAGCGTCCTGGGATGGGCGAGCGCGGTGGTCGCGGGTTCGACGGCCGCGCGACCGGAACGCGCTCCGGTCCCTTTAGCGGCTTCAATCATGGAGGCGCAACGAGGGGATTTTCCGCCCGTGGCCAGAGCAGTTTCGGAGGCGGCTTCCACGGCGGCGGTTTCGGCGGAGGCGGCTTCCATGGTGGAGGCGGAGGTGGCTTCCACGGCGGTGGTGGCGGCCGGCGTTAGCGCGGCTCGGCGCCGGTGATTCGACGGAGGTTAGGAAGTTTTGAAAAACTCTTCATTACCCTTGGAAAACTCCAGCAAAGGAAAGAATTTATGTTGCGCGATTCAAAACAGATTTGGCGATTTTCGTTGGCGACGCAGGCAACTGTGCTGCTCGGCACCTTTCTTGTTGTTTCCGGTCGCACTTCAGCGCAGAGTACATCCCCGCAGAATCCACCCGCCGCGCATGCCTCGGCCTCCCAGGCCGCATCCTCGCCGGGGTCGCGCGTGCAGCGCAAGAAATTTCCTTCCGCGGAGGAGGCTGCCGACGCTCTGTACACCGCAGCTAAAAAGCATGACGAGAGCGGCATGCTCGCCATCCTTGGTCCTGACGCTCAAGACATCGTCGTATGGACTGACAACTCTGCCGATCGCGCCGCCGAAGATGATCGGTTCGCGAAGAAATATGAGCAGATGCACCGGCTGGTGAAAGAGCCCGACCACGAAACCACGCTCTACGTCGGCGCCGAAAATTGGCCCCTGCCCATCCCCATCATCGAGCGCGATGGCTCATGGTATTTCGATTGCTCCCTCGGCCGGCGCGAAATCTTATATCGCCGCATTGGCGAAAACGAGATGAACACCATCGACAGCCTGCAGGGCACCTTCGACGCCGAAAATCAGTACTATGCGAATTCAGCAGAGACAGGCACGAACCCCGTCGAGGAATACGCGCAGCACTTCACCTGCAGCCAAGGTCAACATGACGGCCTCTTCTCTCCAGCAAGCGGCAGCGATAATGACAGCAATGCCATCGGTCCCTATCTGGCGCAGGCCAGCTACGACCGTTCGGATCGCGAGCCGTTCCATGGCTACTTCTTCCGCATTCTCGCGGCGCAAGGGCCCCACGCGCACGGCGGCGCGCGCAATTACATTGTCGATGGAAAAATGACCGGTGGATTTGCGATTGTAGCGTTTCCCGCCGAGTACCGATCTTCCGGCGTCAAGACCTTCATCGTTAGCCAGGATGGCCGAATTTTCGAGAAAGACCTGGGTCCCGGAACGACACAACTTGCCGCAACCATGAAAAGCTATGACCCCGACGGCACCTGGACACCCGTTCGCCGAAACCAATTTCTAAACGACCTAGTAACCCCGTAGTCTGCTGAAACCTCTCGGCCTTTAGCGCAGCTACAAAGGCCCGCCGTACCCGGGGAACAGTCCGCCCACGCTGCTAAACCCAGAGGCAGGAGCCAATCCCTCGGGCTCGTCCGGTTGGTTCCATTGCCAGCCTTGCATGACGTCACTCATCATGTCTCTCCCTTTGCATCCGAGTGGAGCGGATGCGCCGCTCCTTGTCTTCCGCTACCTTCCTCATTAGACGCCGCGGTGCCTTCTCCGCCCGCATTCGATCTCCGGCCTGTTGCGTGATGGCATCGGAAAGGAACGGGAGCTCATTTTCGCTGACTCGGCCTTTGACGCTCTGCCACTGCTTTTGGCGGCCCTCATGCCAACAAAGCCGAAGAATTCCCTGCCGGTCGTCCTTCAAAAACAGCGTGCCGTCTATTTTGAGACCAGGGATCGCGGCCTTCTTCCGTCCCCATTTTGTACCGTGCTTCACGCGGAAGTAGATCGTTACTCTAGTCTCCCGCCGCATACAGCCACCGGAATCTAATATTGGATTTCCGGGCGTATTCAGCATTTGCGCGCGAGAAAAATCGCAAAATGTAGTTTAAATGGAGTACAACGGGCGAGGGTGGCAGGCTAGGCCTTTTGGAATCAAAAGGATGGAAAAGACTGGTAGCGCTACCGGGAATCGAACCCGGGTTTTAAGATTGAGAATCTCACGTCCTAACCCCTAGACGATAGCGCCACAACTTGTGCGGGGAGGCCCGCGGATGCGGGCGTCTTCATAATTTTAGCAAAAACCTGGATCAGGACCAAGAAGATCAGGCCCAAATCAAAAGCTGCGCCTCAGATCCCCAGCTTGCGCACTTCATCGTTGTAGTACTTGCGGTACAGAATGTCCCACTCCTGCGAGCCTTCCTGGATGATCTTGCGCTGGTTGGCGATCTTTAGCCGCGCCGCCGTATCGATCCTCGCCTCTTCCGTGAGCAGCGTCTCCAATTCTTTGCGCGCCTCTTGCCGGATGGTGTTGCGATCATCGAGGAACCCCACCTGGTCGATCTCGGCCAGCGTGTCGGCCACGGTGTGGGCCAGCTTGTTCAGCTTGTCGCGGCTGATCCTCATAGCACCGCCTTGTATTTCTTGGCCAGCTCGTTCTTTACCTTCTTGAACATCTCCGCATATTGCGCGCCGCTCTTGCGCATCTCCTCGGAGTAGGCCTCAAGAATCACGCGCACCTCATCGTTAATGCGGTCTTCGAGCGAAAGCTCGTCGACAAGCGCTGCATTAACGCGCTCTTCTGTCACCTTCATATCGCTGGAGGTGATCAACTTGGCGTCAATCAGGTGCTTGACCGTGCGGCGGGCGAGATACCCAATGTAGTCACGTGAAAAAATCATGGGTTAAACGTCAGGATACCGCATCGGGCCGGGGGGTGTACACACTGCGCCATGCCCGCCGGGTTTGCGACGGCTCCGCCACAATCCGGCCCGCCCGCCTCCGCGTTCCAGGCCTCATGCGCCGCCGCGCATCACCGCGTAATACGGCTGGCTCGAAAGCGCCGCGTCGAACCCCGGAGCCAGCCAGGCATCGCCATTCTTGGCGCGCAGTTCGAAGCAGTATTCCAGCGCATACGGCGATTGCGTGTAACCGGCCGGAATCTCCGCGCTGAACACTGTCTCGTTCGCCTGCATCTCCGCCCGCTTCCACCGCTCCGCCTGGTTCACGTGCCGGAAGCGCAGAAAAACAGATGTCAGGATCGGTACCAGCACCTGTTGTGGAACCGTGATCGCGAGCGCCAGCGCTGACCCCGGCTGGAAGG
>JBEKDN010000252.1:0-4557 GCA_050014335.1 Occallatibacter sp.
AGGCCTGTTTTCGACCCTGTATTTTCTTTAAAATGCATATAATCAATCGTTTACAATTTCACCCTATTAATTAAGTAGTAACTGCAAACCCCCATTTTTACCCCATTTTACCCCCCAAAACTGCCAGTTTAACCCTCAAAATACCCTTTTTTCGTCAGTTTTTCCAGCCCTCTGAAGCAACCCATGAGCCAAGCCGTCCAAGTATTCAGCTCCACTGGAGTATTCTTTCCTGAGAGGGTTTACCTGTGTCTCGTCTCCATTTTTTTGCCGGCCTGATCGCATTGGGCTTGGCCGTAGGCTGCAAGGCGCAGCCTGCTCCTGCCGCACAAGGATCGCTGGATCCTGTGCAAACCCGTCGCATCGAAGTCCTCGTTCGTTCGCACTACAGCATTCCTCCAGATGCGAAGGTCGCTCTCGGCGCGCGCAAACCAAGCGACGTTCCTGGTTATGACACGCTGCCAGTCACGCTCACGCGCGCCAGTCAAACCCAAAAGATCGACTTGCTCATCTCCGCTGACGGCAAGACGCTCGGTCGCATGGAGAAGTTCAGCCTGGCCGACGATCCCTCTTTTTCGATCGATGTCGCCGGACGCCCAATCCGCGGCAATCCCGAAGCCAAGGTCACCGTCGTGAGCTTTGACGATCTGGAATGCCCTTACTGCGCGCGCATGCATGAGACGCTCTTTCCCGCAACGCTCGATCACTATAAAGACAAGGTCCGCTTCATCTACAAGGACAATCCGCTCGAAGAAATCCATCCTTGGGCGGTCCACGCGGCCGTGGACGCCAACTGCATGGCGGCGCAAAATCCTGAAACCTACTGGACCTATGTGGACTACATCCACTCGCACGGCGAAGAAGTCAACGGCGCCAATCGCGACAAGGCCACAAGCTTTGCCGCGCTGGATCGCATCGCCCGTCAAGAGGGCATTCTGGCCAAGCTTGACGCGGCCAAACTAGACGCATGCCTCGCCAAGCAAGATGAATCTCAGGTGCGAGCCTCGCTCCGTGAGGCTGACCTGTTGAAGATCGAGGGCGCGCCAGCTCTCTTTGTGGATGGCGAACGCATCAGTGGTGCGCTGCCTCAGGACGATGTCTGGATCGTGATTGACCGCGCGCTGCGCGCCGCTGGAGTGGAGCCTCCACCTGCGCCGCCGCAGCCCGCTGCGGCAACTCCGGCTGCCACTGGGACCGGAAACTGACTCAGTAGCTAGCCAAAGGATTCTGGGCTATCTCACGGCGGGTGAGAAATTTACTATCGCCGCGCCGGGCTTGGGATTTATCCTTGATTGCCGGGGCTTGTGCCCCAAAGGGATTGCCGGGCGCTCGCGCCCTCACAGGAGAGACCAGGTTGCATATCGACGTTTGTTCTCGCACTTCTTGCCGTTTGGCTGTACTTGTTTTATCTGGAGTGGCCTTGTTGGGCGCTGTCAGCGCTTGCCACCGCGCGCCTTCCGCCGACGTGATGGCGACGGTGAATGGCAAAGAGATTCTGCGCACCGATGTGGAGAAGTATTACAAGGCCAACCTTGGCGACTCTCCGCAGAAACCCTCTGCCGAGCAATCCAACATTGTGCGCCTCAATATTCTCAAGGGGATGATCGAGGATGAGATTCTTTGGCAGCGCGCCGCCAAGCTCAACCTTGCCGCCAGCGACGACGACGTCAATGCCAAGCTGACGGAGATGAAGGCGCCTTACACACCGGAAGAATTCGACAAGCAACTCCAGTCCCGCAACATTTCGCTCGACGATCTCAAGCGCGATCTTCGCCGCTCTCTCACCAAGACCAAGCTGCTCAATAAGGAGATCGAGTCAAAGATCAGCATTACCGACCCGGAAATATCCAGCTTCTACGGCGAACATAAGTCCGAGTTCAACCTTATCGAGCCGCAATATCACTTGGCCCAGATCGCCGTTACCACTGGACCCGCGCAACAGACCGGCAACCTGCAGAACAACAAGGCCTCTGGCGAAGCCGACGCAAAGAAAAAGATTCAGGCCCTCTACAATCGCCTGGAAAGCGGCGAGGATTTCAGCTCGGTTGCCATCAACTTCTCTGAGAATCCCAACACCGCCTCTAACGGTGGTGACATGGGCTTTGTAGCAGAGTCGCAACTGCACTCCCAGCCAGATGTTTTTACAGCGATCCAGAAGCTCAAGCCCTCTGAGATTACCGATATGCTTCCGGTCTACGACAGCTCCGGCCCGGGTCGCCGCATCGCCGGCTATGCCATTTACAAACTGATTGCCCGTGAGCCGGCCGGCCAGCGCGCCTTGAATGACCCGCGCGTGCAACAGGCAATACGCCAAAGCCTGCATGACAACCACGCACAGCTTTTGCAGAACGCATATCTGGAAGTACTGCACGACGAAGCCAAGGTGCGCAACTACTTTGCCGAGCAGATTCTGAAATAGGTGACAAGACAAGGATACTTGCTTCAGATACCTTCGTCTAAGAAAGAATATTGTGGTTACAAATCGAGGACCAACTAAGTGACAAGCGCCTTGTCACGGTTGCTCTGATCGCCCAGGCCAGCAAGCAACGCCGCGATGGAAACATACTCTTCCAATGCCTCGCAATGCAGGCCGCGACTGTTGATCCTGACTGGTTCGCGCTGCTCCATTGTGCCTGCAGCGGACGGGGAAGCCAAGCTAGCGGAACACCCATAGCACGGCCATCACTCAGATCGACCCAAAAGCTATTCTCATCGAATCGTATCCGCTTTGCGCTAGCCAGAATATTCATTCCATTTCTGCTCGAAATCTCAGTCCAGCTTCCATAGAAATCAATTGAACAGATCTTTCATCTTTTCAATCAAGCTTGGCGAGGCTGGTTTGTTGTCCACTACCAGTGAGTCGGCTAGCTGGCTCACCAGGTCGCGTTGGCTGCGCGTTAGCTTCTTGGGGATTTGCACCACGACCTTGACGATCAGGTCGCCGCAGCCTTTGTCATTCAGAAAGGGAACGCCGCGTCCACGCACGCGCAACTCGCGTCCGCTCTGCGTGCCTTCAGGAATCTTCAGGCTGACCGCACCGTCGAGAGCTTCGATTTCGATTTCGGCGCCCAAGGCGGCTTGGGGAAAACTGATAGGGATGACGCAATGCAGATTGTGTCCATCGCGCGCAAAGAACTCATGGGCCTGGATGGCAAGCACCACATAGAGATCGCCGCTTGGCGCACCGCCGCGTCCGGCATTGCCTTCGCCGGCATAGCGGATGCGGGTTCCATCCTCAACTCCGCGCGGCACTTTGACATTAAGCTTTATCTCGCGCATTGCGCGAGTCTCGCCGCGGCAGACTTGGCAGGGATCACTGATGATCTGGCCCGAACCACCGCAGAGACCGCAGGTGCGCGCCACGGCAAAGAAGCCCTGCTGGTAGCGAACCTGTCCGCGGCCTTGACACTGGCTGCAAACGCTGGGGCCGCGGCCGGAGGCGCTGCCGCGGCCATGACAGGCCTCGCAGCTCTCCAAGCGGCGGATCTTTACTTCTGTTTCGACGCCGAAGATGGCGGCCTCGAAGTCGATCGTCAAGTCGAATCGCAGGTCGTCGCCTCGCTGCTGGCGGTTGGGGCGCTGCGCGTGTCCGCCCATTGAGAACATCTCGCCAAAGAGATCGCCGAAGATGTCGCCAATATCGACGCCGCCAGCGAACGGTCCGCCAAAGCCCTGACCCGCGCCGCTAACGCCGGCATGGCCATAACGGTTGTAGGCGGCGCGCTTGTCAGCGTCGCTCAGCACCTGATAGGCCTCACTGGCTTCTTTGAATTTTTCTTCGGAGGCATGATTGCCGGGATTGCGATCAGGGTGGTGCTGCAGCGCCAGCTTGCGGTAGGCGCTCTTCAATTCCTGATCGGTTGCCTCGCGTGAGACGCCTAAGACCTCGTAATAATCTGCTTTGCTCACTTTTGAATTCGAACTCATTCTGTAGTCTGTTTTGGGTTACTGGCCACGCGAACCAACGCGGGGCGCAGCAGACGCTCGCGCAGCTTGTAGCCGCGGCGAATCTCCTCGGCGACATGCTGGTCGGGCAGGTCAAGGCGCTCTACGGTGCCGAGGGCCTCGTGCAGGCGTGGGTCGAACGCTTCGCCCAACGCGGGAATCGGAGTCACCTGCAACTGGCGCAGGGCGTCTTCCATTTGCTTTACGATCAACTCGACGCCGGCGCGTAATTGTTCAGCGGTGCCGGATGCTTTCAGCGCCAGCTCGAAGTGATCCAGCACGGGAAGAAACTTCTCGACAACATTGCAGGCGGCGTAGTCGCGGTCGGAGGTACGCTCACGCTCGGCTCGCTTGCGAGCGTTTTCGAATTCAGCCTGAAGGCGCGCAAGACGGTCGAGCAACTGGTCGCGCTCGGTCTTGAGCTTTTCAAACTCTGCCAGACTGACAGGTTGCTCGTTATTGGCAACCAGCTCCGGTCCCAAAGACGGCTCCGACTCCGCAGTCCTTCCATTGACTGTTTCTTCGTCTGTGACTGCCACCGATCCGCGCTCGTCGGTTTCCAAGTCGCGAACAAACTGCTTCCAGCCTTCAAAGTTCCCCGAGTTGGCGGACGCT
>JBEKDN010000253.1:0-4494 GCA_050014335.1 Occallatibacter sp.
CGCCAAGATGCTGGCAGGAAGCGGGGCCCCGCCTCCTGAAGAAAATCCAACTGAAAGAAAATATAACTTCTTACGGCAAGCCACGATTACGTGGCCCAGCTTATTGGCCGCTTATCTCCGCCGAGGCGCGAATCGACAGTCTGCAAGGCAAAGTCTTAGGTTATGGCCATCTTACCCTCTCGCCGGAAATTGCGTTGCCCCACAAGTCCCTATGGGTTCGAAAGCCTCGCGGCTATGCTGTAGGCTCAAGAGAGAGACTCATTCCGGATGCCCACTTTGACGCCATCTTCGCAATCATCCACTCGACCCTTTTACGGTAGCCCACTGCATTGCGGCAAGCTCTCGATTGAAGCCTTGGCCAAGCGCCACGGCACGCCGCTGTATGTTTATTCCGCCGATCAGATTGTCGAACGGCTGAAGCTCTTTCAGCAGGCCTTTGCAGGCCGTGAGCATCTGGTATGCTACGCAGTCAAGGCCAACTCGGCGTTGGCGATTCTCAAGCTGCTCGCCGATCACGGCGCGGGCTTTGACATTGTCTCCGGTGGCGAACTGGAGCGCGTTCTTGCCGCCGCGCCCGAGGCCGTCAGTCGCGTCGTTTTCTCCGGTGCTGGCAAGACGGCGGCCGAGATAGACCGCGCCCTGAAGCTAGACATTCTCGAGTTCAACGTTGAAAGCGCGGCTGAACTGGATCTGCTTGCCGCTCGCGCCGCACGGCTAAAAAAGAAGGCCCGCTTTGCCCTGCGCGTCAACCCGGACGTCTTTGCCGAGACGCATCCTTACATTTCTACTGGCCTCAGCGAACACAAATTCGGCGTAGACATCAAGCAGGCGCTTGCCATTTACAAGAGTGCCGCTGCAAATCCCTGGCTTGAGGCGCACAGCGTCAGCGTTCATATTGGCTCGCAGATCCGTTCCTCAGCACCCTTCGGCGCGGCCATTGAGCGGGTCTGCAAACTCGTCCGCCAGCTCCAGCGCGCGGGTATTGAGCTCAGTGCAGTAGATGCAGGCGGAGGCCTTGGTATCGATTATCACGATGGCGATTTCGACGCGGCAGCCTCGGCGCGCAAGTATGCCGCCGCTGTGGAAGGCGCTCTGGGAGGCTTCAAAGGCCGTCTACTGCTTGAGCCAGGCCGCTTTATGATTGCGCAGGCAGGCGCTCTCATCGCGCGCGTTCTACAAGTGAAGCGCAACGGCCGCAAGACCTTCGTCATTACCGACGCCGCGATGAACGATCTCATCCGCCCCGCGCTCTATCAGGCCTTTCATGAGATTGTTCCAGTCACGCCAAGGGAAGGGAAGCCGCGCATTGTCGATGTCGTCGGTCCTATCTGCGAGTCTGGCGATTTCTTTGCGCACGACCGGAAGCTGCCGCCGATCGAACCCGGCGATCTGATTGCGATTCTCGACGCTGGAGCGTACGGAATGGCGCAGAGCTCGAACTACAATACGCGCCTGCGTCCCGCGGAGATCCTTGTCGAAGGCGCGAAGGCACGTCTGATCCGCCGCCGCGAGACAATGGCCGACCTGCTAGCCCCTGAGATCTTCTGATGAAGACCTGAAAGCAGCACTTACTATAGAAGTTATTCAATTATAGACAAGCGCCGGATGTAAGAATGACAGACGGAGGTCTCGCATGGCGAAAGTAACATTGCTCTTTGCTGTTCTATTGATTGTTCTTGGTCTGGCCGGCTTCTTTGGAACTGGCAGCCAATTTCCCACCGCGTTAATTCCCACCTGGATCGGCTTGGCTCTTGGCATAGGCGGCGTGTTAGCCATCAGTCCAGATGACGGCCGCCGCAAGCTCTTCATGCACATTAACGTGACCATTGGCCTCATCGGATTCCTGGGCGGCGCCATCAAGGCTCTCATTGGCTTTGCGCGCGTTTATGACAGCGGCCTGCGCCTGGGCCAGATTGCGCTGGCCTCGCAGCTTACTCTGGCTGGGCTGATGCTCATTTATCTTATCTTGTGCGTGCGCTCCTTCATTGCGGCGCGCCTCACTGGGAAGGTCTGACGCATGGGCGGATTCTCAGGCCATGGCGGAATGAACATGGGCGCGCGTGCCGAGCGCACACCGCACGGGCGCAGTGCGCGCGCTGGCAGAGCCGACCTACCCAAGCGGAAACCCAATCTTAAAAAGCTCTGGCCGCAGATCAAAGAACTGGTCAAGCCGCGTTTGGGACTGCTGATCGGCGGCATGGCGTTGATGGCCGTCAATCGCGTCTCGGGTTTGGTGATGCCATTCACCTCCAAATCTCTAATGGACGTGGTGCTGAATCAGGCGCATCCGCGGCCCGATTTGTTACCCAAGTACATTGCGTTGGTCTTTGGCGCAACGGTCGTCCAAGCCATCACTTCCTTTTCGCTTACGCAACTTCTTTCCAAGGCAGGCCAGCGTCTTATTGCCGAGATGCGAAGACAGGTCCAGCGACATGTCGGCCTGCTGAGCGTCTCCTACTACGATGAAAACCGCACTGGCACACTTGTTGCCCGCATCATGACCGATGTCGAAGGCGTACGCAACCTTGTCGGCACTGGTTTGGTCGAATTCGTCGGCGGTCTTCTCACGGCCGTGCTTGCTTTTATCTATCTCATGCATCGCAGCGCAACAGTGACGCTGACGGTCTTTGCGGTGTTGGCCGCCTTTGTCTTTGTTCTGCAATACGGCCTGCGCCGGATTCGCCCCATCTTTCGCGAACGGGGCAAGATCAATGCCGAGGTTACTGGCCGCCTCACCGAGTCGCTGGGCGGCGTGCGCGTGATCAAGGGCTATCATGCCGAGGAGCGCGAGGCCGGAGTCTTTGGCGTCGGCGTCGGCCGCTTGCTGGATAACGTGATGAAGTCGCTGACCATGACCAGCGCTCTGGCCGCCGCATCCACCACCGCGCTTGGACTGGTCTCGGCCATCGTGATGACGCTCGGCGGCCATCTGATCATGGCGCACAGTTGGACCTTTGGCGACTATCTGAGCTACACACTCTTCCTGGCTTACATGGTCATGCCAGTCGTGCAGATCGTCAACATTGGCACGCAGTTGACGGAAGCCTTTGCCGGTTTGGACCGCACCAATGAAATCATGGCCGAACTCGAAGAAAACCAGAGCCCGGATCGCACGGTGAAGATGCCGTTGATCAATGGCACAGTGCGCTTTGAGCAGGTCGAGTTTGCATACGACCCAGAGCGTGCAGTGCTGCACGGCATAACCTTCGACGCGCTGCCAGGAACAGTTACCGCGCTCGTTGGATCTTCGGGTTCGGGCAAGTCCACGATTATCAGCCTGCTCTGCGCCTTTCACACGCCCTCGAGCGGCCGTGTCACCGTAGACGATATCGATCTTGCGCATGTGGACCTGAACACCTTTCGCTCGCAGCTGGGCGTTGTGCTGCAAGAGTCGTTTCTCTTCGACGGAACGATTCGCGAAAACATTCTCTTTTCCCGGCCCAACGCGACGGAGGAACAATTTCTCTTTGCCTGCCGCACGGCGCGCGTGGATGAGTTTGCGGAGCGCTATGACGAGGCTTACGACACCATCGTTGGCGAGCGCGGCGTGAAGCTCTCAGGCGGCCAACGGCAGCGTCTTTCGATTGCCCGCGCGCTGCTGGCCGAGCCGCGCATTCTCATCCTGGACGAAGCGACTAGTTCGCTCGACTCCGAATCGGAGGCGATGATTCAGGCCGGACTGAATCAACTGATGCAAGGCCGCACGACGTTCGTCATCGCGCATCGACTCTCGACGATTCGCCGCGCCGACCAGATTCTGGTCGTCGAAGGCGGCCGCATTGTGGAGCGCGGCAACCATGCCCAGTTGTTTGCGCAGCGCGGCCGATACTTCGATCTTTACACTCGCCAGCACGGTCTGGAAGCAAACCTCTTTTTGGCGCCAGGCGAAGGCGACGCGATCGACCTGCCCGAAGAGGCGCTGTAGACGTTTCAGGTGGCAAGGCGAATCCGACGAAAAAGGGCACTTTTTGAATAAAAAAGACGGTTTTCGGGGCTAAAAATGGGGCAAAAAGCGGGGTTTGCAGTTACTGATTGGTTAACATACTGAAAATACAAGTGATTGAAACTGTGTATGTTACAGGATTTTTCTGAAAGAAAATGGGGCTTCACAGGGTAGGGGGGGTGGGGGGTGGTAGTTTTTTTGGCGAAGAAACGGAGAAGATAGACCGAGAAACCGGGACCAGGGACTAAGGGACTCGGGACTGGGATTGCGCGGGTTGGAGATTGGATAGCGGTCATTTGGTCCTCGGTTTTGAGTCTGTATTTATTCTCCGCTTCCAAGGGGGAATTATCTGCAATGCTTTGGCTTGAAACTTGATGGCAGTGAGATTTTTGTGGTTGATAAAAATCGTCATGGCTTGTTTTCAAAAGCTTGCCTCGGGGGCTAAAGCCCAGCCTTGATAAAGAAGGATTTATGTACGGGCTAAAGCCCGTACCCTTCACCTAAAGCCCGTACCCTTCACCTAAAGCCCGTACCCTTCACCTAAAGCCCGT
>JBEKDN010000254.1:0-4411 GCA_050014335.1 Occallatibacter sp.
CGCCCGGCTCGACGACGCTGCCAGAGGCCGATGCAATTCCTGAGATCAAACCCGGCACTTCGGGCGAAGCGGCGATGTCGGAAGCGGTGCGCAAGTTGCATCTCACCGGATCGGACTCGCTCCAGGTCGAGGGCCAGAACGACCTGCTCGTTTATCGCGCGCGATGTTGCAACCCAATCCGCGGCGAGGAGATTGTCGGCTACGTAACGCGCGGCAAGGGGGTTGCCGTTCACGCGCGCGGTTGTCCCAACGTGCAGAATTTGCTTTATGAGAGCGACCGCCGCATCAATGTCGAGTGGTCTCGCGCCGCCGATGTGGTCGGCAAGCCGCAGCGCTATCCTGTGAAAATCACCGTCTCTTGCGACGATCGCGCCGGAATGTTGAAGGAACTGATCGCAGTCCTCTCGGACGATAACTCGAACATCAGCGGCGTCGATATTCGCAAGGACGAGAACGGCGAAGCCATCGTCGAACTTGTTGCCGAAGCCGAGGACGTGCGGCACCTGAACCGAATGGTTCTGGGCCTGCGGCGTCTGCCAGGCGTAAGGGCCGTGCAGCGGACGCAGAAGCTTTAGCGGCAAATCGTCCTACTCGCAACAATCCCTGCTGCTCTACAATCATTTCTTGCTTTCAGAATCTCAGTGCGAATCGTTTGAGGTGGTTCTGGTTTCGCCGCGCAACCCGCTCAACATCGGAGCCGCGGCGCGCGCCATGGCCAACTTCGGGTTTCGGCGGCTCTCGGTTGTTGCGCCATTTGCGCCGGTCTGGCGCGAGGCCCATTCAGCGGTCGGCGCGCCGGAAGTGCTGCGGAGTGCCAAGGAGTTTGCGACGCTGGCTGAGGCAATCGCCGATTGTACGCTGGTTGTGGGCACTGGAAGCCTTACTTACCGCAGGCCAGAGCAGCCTGTTGTTGCACTTCCACTTTTTAGGCCGCTAGTCACTCAGGAACTGGATAGCGGAGGCCGCATTGCGCTGGTCTTTGGACCTGAGAAGCATGGCCTTACGCGCGAGAACCTTGTTTTCTGCCACATTTTGGTCGAGATTCCCACCGATCCGATTCAGCCTTCGATGAACTTGAGCCAAGCCGTGGCAGTCTGCCTTTACGAGTTGGCCGCGCGCTCAGCGGATGGCGAAGAAACTCCGCCGCGGACCGCGCCGAGCCAGGCAACGTCTGGTCATCTGGATCTGCTGGCCGACGTTGTGGAAGAAACAATGCGCGCCGCAGGTTACTCGCCGCGCTCAATGCAAGAGGCTAACCGCCATGATCTGCGGCTGTTGCTGCGGCGTCTGGCCCTTTCCTCGCGCGACATGCGACGGATTCTAGGCCTCTTCCGCCGAATTCTTTGGAGACTGAAACGCAGTCCAAACCGCGACGATAGGACCGAATAGGGAAGGATTCACAATTTTGGTTAGACGCGGGAGCAACGCTCTGATAAAGTCACGCTCAAAGGCCTTGTTTATGAGCGCAGCATTCCTTCGGTCTCGATGGGTTTCTCGGACGGCTTCGGCCATGTGTAGCTTGCTAGCGGTAACGCTTGCTGTCGCCGTTCTGGCGCAACAGCCGGCTCAACCAACTGGTACGCAGCCTGCTACGTCTCCAAACACCAGCGCCGTCCAAATTCCAGTTGCCGCACCAGCAGAGTCGGGGCAACCTTCGGCGCAGAGTGTTCCCGCTCCGGCAGAAAAGTCTCCGACGTCGGCGAGCTCGGTGCCGGCAGTCGCTGCTCCAAAGATTTCAGCCGCACAGTCGGCGCCAAAGGGCGAAGCGCCGACGGCGATGGACACAGCCGATGCCATCGAGGCAGCGCAATCCGGCGCCATTACCGAAGCCGAACTCCGGCAAATGCTGGTTGGCAAAGCCCTCTATCTGCGCGGCGGATACCTGGACAACTCACTGACGTTCAGCGAAAATGGACACCTTATCGGCCACTCGCCGCAAGGCTCATTTACACTCTGCGCCATCGAGATTGAACGCGTGCATTTGACAAAACACAAGGTTTTTCTTGAAGGGTCGCGTTATGGACTGCATTTTGTTGGGCAATTGGCCTATGAGGATCCATCGAAGGCCGTTGACCGTGTCCGGATTACGCCCAAGAAGAAGGTGCTCAAGATTACCATCGATCGCGAGATTGTAGTCAAGCCGAAGAAAAAAAAGGACCCCAAGGCAGAAAAAGATAAAGCGACGGTTATGCCATCGACGGCACATGGCGCTGCGCCAGCCGCAACAACTCCTGCGCCTACTGTTCCTGTGACAGCTACTCCAGCAGCGGCTCCAGAGCCAGAAGAGCTGAGTCCAGCCGATCAGTTGAAGGCCTCAATTGCGGCCGCGCCCGACGAAGAGCGTCCAGCGGACCCCAACAGCGTAACGACAACGCTTTATGCGGCTCACGCGACCAAGGTTCTGAGAGATGCATTGGACCAGATCTTTGCGCAGGCCTTTGATGATGGGATGATGGCCGCGATGCCCGACTTCTGGAAGCTCTACTATCAAGCCGTCGCGGATAAGGTGGACTATCGGCCCAAGGATCCGTCAATCTACCGCCAGAACACCGTGGATCAGAAGGCGCGTCTGCTAACCAACTTCGAGCCGGACTCGAATGAGTTTGCGCAGGCTGCCGCCGTAGCCGGAATGGCGCTTTACCACACAGTCATCGGACCAGACGGGAAAGCCGGCGAGATCGCTGTAGCTCGGCCTATTGGCTTTGGGCTGGATGAGAATGCGGTTGCCGCAATCCGCAAGGCCAGCTTTCAGCCGGCGATGAAGGACGGCAAACCGGTTCCGGTTCTGCTGGATCTGGTTGTGCAGTTCCGCATCTTTTCCAAGCGGACCGCAGTTCATCTGGACTCCGCGCCCGCTGACAAACCCGCCGAAACCGTTCTTCCCGGCCCTTACAGCGTTCCGCGTTGACGGTCAGCGCGCCTGGTGCGTGGGTCTTCAACGCAATGAGCTCAGGTATTATCATGCCGATATGCGAAAAACGACCTTCGTGGGTACGATCTCTAGCCGTGTCAGCTTCTTTTGCGTTCTTGCGCCGTGCTTGATTTGCCTGCCGGCACACAGCCAGAATGCAACTTCCACCGCAACTCCTGCCGCTAGCCAGACCGGTCCAACAGGCGCGGAAACTCCCGCTACCATGCCCAGCGACCCCAAGGAAATGATGCTGCTGGCTGCCTAAGCAAACGGGCTTACCGAGGATGATGTGAAGCCGTGGCACGTTAAGGCAAGCTATCAATTGCTTGACGATCAGGGCAACGTGAAAGACCAGGGATTCTATGAGGAATTCTGGGTCAGCGGGAAGAAGTACAGGCGAACGTTTACCGGCAAGGGCTTCACGCAGACGGAGTACGGAACGGCAAAGGGGTATTTCTTTTCCGGTGATCTCAATGCACAATTCAAGCAGGGATACAAGATTCGAAATGGGTTCTTTAATCCGCTGCCAAGCCGTGATACAGTCGAGAAGCTCGATTTTATACTTGGGAAGCACGAAGCGGGCGGAATCAAGTATGCCTGCCTGAATTTCAAGGATGCGAACGGTAATCCATACGGCGATTTATGGTGTCTGGATGCGGACAAGCCAATTCTTTGAATTGATTTTCTTTCGCAGGCAGAGCGGGTGATTCATAACCGGATTCTGCATTTTCAAGGCCGGTTCGTTGCCGGAGATTTGGTGTTTGTTCAGCAGGAAAAGACGACTCTGAGCGCGCATATCGATACGATTGAGTCGGTCGATCCTATCGATGAGGCGATTTTTCTTCCGCCCGCCGACGCAACCCTTGAACCGCCGTGAAAAATAGCTATCTCCGGCGGGGTGATGGCGGGAATGATTGTCCACAAAGTGGCCACAGATTATCCGCCGATTGCACGTGCCGCAGGCATGCAGGGAATTGTTGTGTTGCAAGCTGAGATAGACAAGGATGGCCGAATAAAGGATCTGCATGTGATCAGCGGTCCGGCGATGCTGCAAATGGCAGCGCTGGACGCGGTAAAGCAATGGACATATAAACCCTTCATATTCGAAGGAGACCCGATCGAAGTGGAGACGACGATCAATATAGTGTTTAGGCTACAGAACGATCGGTAAACGATATTGGATCAGTAAGTGAGTTGGCGGGCATTGAAGGGTCGCCCGACGTCTAGTCGGCTGCTTTGCGGGTTTTCCTGGGGCTGGGGCAGGTGCGCTGGTAAATAAGCAAGCGAAGACCGGAAGTCCACGCCGGCCAGGAGGCTAGCGCTACAATCTCCGGCGCAAGCGGATGAACGACTGCTACATGGTGGCTGATTGAGGTTCGTGGATTCCCACCCATCCACAAAGAGCGCGGATGGATGGGGCACCCGGCACCCGGCGGGAGGATGGGATAATTGCACCCGGTCAAGTTTGGACATCTATAATGGTGCTGAATCAAAGGAGGT
>JBEKDN010000255.1:0-4402 GCA_050014335.1 Occallatibacter sp.
AACAGGCCGCCCGGATCGTATCCCAGTCTGAATGAAAGCTCGTGAACTACTACCGCACCAGCGACTTCAGCGAAGTCTATACCAGTTCGGAGGGTGAATTATGTCCCAAGCAGAAGTGATCGATCTCATTGCACAGCACACGCGCGAGATTCTACCCGGTCTGGACGACCATTTGTTCGTCGCCTCCGACCGGCTGGTCGATCTTGGAGCCAATTCTGTGGACCGAGTGGAGATCTTGACACTCGTGCAAGCATCATTGGGCATGTCAGTTCCGCGCGTGGCCCTTTTTGGTCCCAGGAACATTGGCGAGTTGGCGGACCTGCTACTGCAGAAACTCGTCGAGATTCAGGCCTGACTAACCCTGTGAGCGCCTCCTCAAACGTCCTCCGTGACAGATGGAAACTGCGGGATGAACTGGAATTATTGTCGACCTCAGGAATTTTCACGCGGTCCATTCACCGCGCGCATGGGTTGTGTCCGGCGGTTTGAAGTTTACATTACCAACTTGCGTAGGCGAATGAGCAATAGGAGAGGCTGAATGGCGAATTATCCCGTCATTACGGGAGTTGGCATTCTTGCGGCCATTGGCCAAGGTAAGGAAGCATTTGCGGCAGGCATGCTCGAAGGCCGGTCTGCCTTCCGTGTGATGCAGCGACCAGGCCGCCAGATGGATTCATCATATCTCGGCGCCGAACTCACTGACTTCACGCTCCCGGCGAGCGTATCGCGGCAGACCGAGCGTGCCGCTTCATTTTCCGCGTTAGCCGCCTTGACGGTGCTCGACGAAGCTTGGATGGAAGCGCAATTGTCCGAAGTGGATCCGCGCCGGATCGGCTTGATTATTGGCGGCTCGAACGTTCAGCAGCGCGATTTGATCCAGGCCCACGACAAGAACCGTGAACGCCCACAGTTCCTGCGTCCGACCTACGCCCTATCCTTCTTGGATTCCGATCTGTGCGGCTTTTGCACCGCGCAATTTGGAATACGCGGCTTTGCTTACACGACGGGCGGAGCTTCGGCCAGCGGTCAGCTTGCGATTATGCAGGCGGCGCAGATGGTAGCCAGCGGCCAGGTGGACGCATGCGTCGCGCTCGGTGCCTTGACTGATCTGTCCTATTGGGAATGCCAAGGCCTGCGGTCCATTGGTGCGATGGGATCGGACCGCTTTGCAGACCAGCCCGCGCTCGCTTGCCGACCATTCGATCATGACCACGACGGGTTCATCTTTGGCGAATGCTGTGGTGCCGTAGTGGTCGAGTCTGCAGAATCGAATGCGCGCCGGAGGCCGGTACCGTATGCGGAGCTGCGCGGCTGGGGGATGGTAATGGACGGCAACCGGAATCCTGATCCGTCTCTGGAAGGAGAGAAGGAGGCGATCAAATGCGCCCTCGATATGGCAGGCTGCCGTCCAGAAGAAATCGATTACGTGAATCCGCACGGTACAGGCTCTATTGTCGGAGACCAGACGGAGTTGCAGGCGCTGTCGGAATGCGGATTGGCAACTGCCCGCATCAATGCGACGAAGTCGCTCATTGGCCATGGCCTAAGCGCGGCTGGAACGGTGGAAGTGATCGCTACACTGTTGCAGATGCGTGCCGGGCGCTTGCATCCAACACGCAATCTTGATAATCCGATCGACCTCAAGTTCCGCTGGGTGCGGGGTGTAGCGGTCGATCATTTGGTTGAAAATGCGCTGACCCTGAGCATGGGGTTCGGCGGAGTCAATACGGCGCTGTGCTGGCATTTGCAGCATTAACCTTCGTGCAGCTCGGGCGCAGAGTACTGACGCCGGCATATCGACGAGAACATTTATGACCTACCAGACCATCAAAGTTGAGTTCCACGGCCCCGTCTGTTACTTGCAGTTCCATCGGCCGGAGGCGGACAACGCGATCAACGACCTACTCGTGTCGGAGTGCCACGACGTCCTTTCCATCTGCGAAGAGACCGCCAAGGTCATCGTTCTGAGCGGCTCCCCGGAAGTATTTTGTTTAGGCGCGGATTTTCGGGCCATTGGCGCGACTCCCCACGGATTCAAAGACAATGGCGATGGGCCTGAGTCGCTGTACGAACTGTGGTTGCGCTTGGCCACCGGTCCCTTTGTGACGATTGCGAACGTGCGTGGAAAGGCTAATGCCGGAGGAATAGGCTTCGTAGCGGCGAGCGATATTGTTCTTGCGGAGGAATCCGCGCGATTCAGTCTCTCGGAACTGCTGTTCGGTTTGTATCCCGCTTGTGTGCTGCCGTTTCTGGTGCGTCGCGTGGGATTCCAGAAGGCGCATTACCTTACGCTGATGAGCCAAACGATACCGGCACATCAGGCCTTCGCGTGGGGGTTAGTCGACGTTGTCGCGCCTGCCAACGACGTGCTACTGCGAAAGCATCTGCAGCGGTTGAGCCGGCTTTCAAAGAATGCAATCCGGCGCTACAAATCGTATGCGGGTCGAATCAGCGCGCCTTTGCAGGAACTCAGGACGCCGGCAGTCGCCGCTAACCGCGAAATGTTTTCCGATTCCGGCAATCTCCGCGCCATTGTGCAATATGTCGAACGCGGCGTGTTTCCTTGGGAGGAATTGATGGAACACCCTCGCATGTCGGCGGAGTAATGATGGCTCTCCAGTGTTAAGGGTGTGAGACCTTCCGAGGGACGAACGGTGGCAGCTTCTCAAATCATCTTCATGTTCTCCGGCCAGGGCTCTCAGTATTTTCACATGGGAGAGGCGTTGTTCCATGGCAACCGCACATTTCGCGAATGGATGCTAGGCCTGGACGATGTAGTGCGGCGACTGTCGGGTCACTCAGTACTGCAACCTTTGTATTCGAAGGAATGTGGCAAGGGCGATCCGTTCAACCGCACGTTACTGACTCACCCTTCGATCTTCATGGTCGAGTATTCGATGGCACAATGCTTGATGCAGGCGGGCATTTGGCCGGACATGGTGCTCGGTGTCAGCCTGGGATCGTTTGCAGCGGCCGCGGTGGCGGGCTGCATTGGAGTCGAAGACGCCTTGACCGCAGTTGTGCAGCAGGCGATGGCAATTGAAGAATGCTGCGAATCTGGTGGTATGACCGCCGTACTGGCGGACCTAGCAATCTTCCGCGATTGTTTTCTCGACGAGTACGGGGAACTGGGGGCGGTGAATTTCTCCTCGCATTTCGTGGTTTCCGCAAGGAGGACGGATCTAGCCGAAATCGAGACACGGCTGAAGAAGAACGGAATTGGCTATCAACGGCTTCCCGTGTTGTTTCCGTTTCACTCGCGCTGGATCGACCCGGCCCAAGCCCGATTCGAGTTATTCACAAGTTCGATTGAGTGTACGAAGAGCCGGTTGCCCCTGGCCTGTTGTGCGCGAGCAGAGATTCTCTCCGACTTGCCCCCGGGGCACTTTTGGAACGCTGTGCGTCTACCGATCCACTTCCGCGAGATGACGGCGAAGTTGGAACGGGGAGGGCCTTGGATGTACATTGATGCCGGACCATCCGGCACTCTGGCCACGTTCCTGAAATACGGAGTTCCTTCTGATACAGGTTCGACTATGCATGCGATCATGACACCCTATGGCCACGATCAGAAGAACCTGCTGGCCCTTTTAACCGCCAGGAGATAGTAAGAGGAATGATGAAGAGCATGCTTCCGCTTGCGCCCTCCGAGATTCATTTGTGGCTGACATTCTACGACGGAATCGACGACAAAAGCTTGCACTCAGATTACCGGAAACTGCTCAGCAACGCGGAAAGGGAGCAGGAGCCAAGGTTCTATTTCGCCAGCGACCGCCGCCGGTATCTGCTGACGCGGGTTTTGGTGCGAACTGTGCTGTCACGCTATCTTCCCGTTTCACCTGGAGACTGGGTCTTCGCCAACAATGCCTACGGGCGTCCAGATGTCGTGAACATGGAGGCGAACAAGGCGGGTTTTTCGTTCAATATCTCCCATTCGCATGGCCTGATTGTCCTTGCGGTGGCTAAACGGCGCGCGCTCGGCGTGGATGTCGTGAATCTCCGGTCACGCGAAGTTTCGATGGATATTGCGAGTCGCTATTTCGCTCCGGCGGAAGTCGCGGTGCTGAGATCGACGCCAAATGACCAGCGGAACTACCGCTTCTTAGAGTATTGGTCCTTCAAGGAAGCTTACGTAAAGGCCCGGGGGATGGGTTTCTCGCTACCACTGGACAAGTTCAGCTTCTATTATCCGCAAGATCGCGCCGTAACCATGAAGATCGATCCCGAATTGGGCGATGATGCTAGCCGCTGGCAGCTATGGCAATTCTGTCCGGCACCAGAATATCTAGCTGCGGTCTGCGCTGAGCGTGTAGAAGGGCAGTACCCGCAATTTATCCTGCGGCGGACGGTTCCCATGTTGAGCGAACAGCAGTATCCACTCGAGATGCTGCGGGTCTCTGAC
>JBEKDN010000256.1:0-4381 GCA_050014335.1 Occallatibacter sp.
AACCCCTCCAAATCACATAACAACCAAGCAATCAATAACATAAGATTTCACCCTGTTAATTAAGTAGTAACTGCATACCCCTGTTTTTACCTCATTTTCAGCTTCAAAACTACCGGTTTAACCCCCAAAACCTTCTTTTTTTCATTCTTTTTGACGGGCGATGGGCTGGTTCAAGTCTCTCTGATCTCTGTCAAGCGACAACAAACCTCCTGCGAGCGAATCGCGGCGTCTGCCGCACTGCAGGTGCCGAGCGTCTGCCGCACCGCAGGTGGTTTATCATTGAAGTTGGTGTGAGCCGCCGCGCTCCGCGCCTTTGTTTTGCAGCCTGACTTCCCCACGCGTCCTCACCTGAGGGCGGTCGGGGCTGATGTGTGACCCCAACAACCATCATCAAAAAAGGAACGGATCGAGATGCAAGCTAAGACAGCAGTAGTTTTGGGCGCCCAATGGGGCGACGAGGGCAAGGGAAAGATCGTAGACGTGCTCAGTGAGCGCTTCAGCGCCGTGGCGCGTTATGCCGGCGGACACAACGCCGGTCATACCGTCATCATCGGTGGCCAGCGCTTCGTCCTCCAGCTCATCCCCTGCGGCGTCTTGCGCCCCGGCTGCCGCGGTATCATCGGCAACGGCGTCGTCCTTGATCCCATCGCCTTCCTCAAAGAAGTCGCCAAGCTGCGCTCGCTCGGCGTCGCCGTCGATGAACAGCTCTATGTCTCCAATCGCGCCCAGGTCATTCTGCCCTATCACCGCATGATTGAGCTGGCCGCTGAGAGCGCTCCTGGCCGCAAAAAGATCGGCACCACCAGCCGCGGCATCGGCCCAGCCTACGAAGACAAGATGGCCCGCAGCGGCCTGCGCGTCGTAGACCTGCTTCGCCCGGAGCTGCTCAAGGCCCACATTGAAGCCGCCTGCGCCGAGAAGAATGCCATTGTTCACGCGCTCTTTGGGCCCGGCTCCGGGACCGGCCCGCTTGACCCCGCGCAGATGTACGACGAGTACGCCGGGGCCGCTGAAGAAGTCCGTCCCTTTGTGGCCGACACTGGCCGCCTACTCAACAAAATCCTCGCCGAGGGCGGCAGTGTCATGTTTGAGGGCGCACAAGGCACCATGCTGGACATCGACCACGGCACGTATCCCTTTGTCACTTCATCCTCCGCCACCGCAGGCGGCGCGGCCACTGGAACCGGCGTTGGCCCCACTGCCATCGGAACCGTCATCTCGGTGACCAAGGCCTACGTAACCCGCGTCGGCGAGGGCCCATTCCCGACAGAAATCTTTGATCCCGTCGGCGACCATCTCCGTGCCCGCGGCAAAGAGTACGGCGCGGTCACCGGCCGTCCGCGCCGCTGCGGCTGGCTTGACATTCCCCTGCTCCGCTACTCCAACCAGGTCAACGGCGCCGAGTGGCTCGTCATCACCAAGCTCGACGTCCTCGATGAGCTGGAAGAAATTCCCATCTGCATCGGCTATGAAATCGCCGGCAAAGTCACCGACGAGATCCCCGCCGACGTCCAGGGCCTTGAGAGCATCAAGCCCGTCTACACCAAGCTCAAGGGCTGGCAAACCGCAACCGAGGGCATCACCGACTTCGACAAGCTCCCGCAGGCCGCAAAAGATTACTTGCGTTTTCAAGAGCGCGAAAGCGGCGCCAAAATCGGCATGGTCTCTACCGGCCCTGACCGGAACCAGACCATGGTCTTACCGGAGTTCGCCGCCGCGCTTGAAAGCCTTCATGCATAGGGCAGCGGCATCCTCAAATCGGAGGATGTTTGCTCATCGCACCTCTATTTGCTATCATGATAGCATCGCAGATTTGGAGGTCAAAATGGCCCAGCTTCTGGTTCGCAATCTGGAAGACAACCTCAAGACGCGGTTGCAGCGCCGCGCCAAGCGCAATGGCCACAGCATGGAGGCGGAGGCGCGTGATATTCTCCGCAACGCGCTGCGGGAGCGCGAGGAGCCGCATGGCGGCTTGGGGACCGAAATCATAGCGATGTTCAGCGGCAGTGGTGTCTATCTCGACGAACCGATTGCCGAAATTCGTGGCATGCGCATGGAAATTCTGGACTTCGAGTCATGATCCTGCTCGACACGAACGTGATCTCGGAACTCATGGGGCCTGTCCCTGAGCAGCAGGTCGTGCACTGGATGGATCTGCAATCTCGTTCTTCGCTTTGGACGACCTCGATCAATGTCTACGAGATTCGCTCCGGCCTGTTATCGCTGCCCGCCGGGAAAAAGCGCGCCGCGCTTGAAATGAAATTCGAGCAGCTTCTGCAAGGCGCATTTAAGGGCAGCATAATGGATTTTGATTCCGATTCGGCCCTTCGAGCAGCGGAGTTGTACGCGGATCGACGCAGGCGAGGCCGATCCATTGACGCGCGCGACACCATGATCGCCGGAATCGTCCTTGCCTCGCACGCAACCCTTGCCACGCGGAACGTCAAGCAATTCGAGGAGATTGCGCCGTTGCTGGTAAATCCCTGGGAGGTGTAAAAGCAAGTAACGGGAAAGAAGAAAGCTGCGTGATTGAGACTTGCTATTTCGTGAGCCAGTTCCCGGTTTTGCTTCGCCAATCCCGCAAAGAAATTCTCTCTTCCCAGCAGCCGTTCTTTCACGGCGCGGCAACAGCTTCACGATACAATCTCTGCATGATCAGTTTTGCCGTACGGCTGAAGTTTGGTCCAGAAGATCGCGCCGAGGTTGTTGAATCTCTGCATGCGCTCACCTTGGCATCGCGCCAGGAGCCGGGTTGCGTCTCCTACATTCCCCACCATCTCGAAGAGGATCCTGACACGGTCATCATCTACGAACAGTACCGCGACGCCAAGGCTCTGGCCGATCACCGCGCCTCCGAGCATTTCAAGCTTCACGCCGTCGGCGGCCTCTATCAGAAGATGCTTCAGCGCAGCGTCGAAAATCTAATCGCTCTCGCCTGAGCGGCTTTCCGCGTCTAAGTCAGAGAGATTACTGCCTGACAGCGCCCGTTCGGCCAGGCAATGAATGGATTGACGATGCGAGCCTTTCTCAAATCGTTTGACCGCCGCGCCCTTTCAGGGCTACCATCCGTATCGATCATGCACACTGCCACTAACGCCGTACCCAAGCCTCTTCGCCTCCTGAGCTTCCTCGTCGTCCTCGCCGCTCTGGCGCTGCCCATTTGTGCTCAGCAGCCTCATCCTGGATTGCCAAGAGCCCAGAAACACGAAGGCCGCCACGAAATCGACCAACTGGAAGAACAATGGCGCGCGGCGCTGCTCAAGTCAGACGCGGCAGAAATGGATGTCTTGCTTGCCGACGACTACATGGCCATCACGCCCAACGGCACTTTGCAGACCAAGGAGCAATGGCTGGCCAACCTGCGCAGCGGCGCAACCCATTTTACCTCGATTGAAATCTCTGACCGCCGCGTCCGCTTCTATGGAGCCACGGCGCTGTTGACCTCGCGCGCCGACGTCGCCGGAACCAACGCTGGCATCGATTTCACCGGCAGCTATCGCTACACGCGCGTCTTCGTCCGCAACGCGCAGGGCCAATGGAAGATCGTCAGCTTTGAAGCCAGCCGCATCCGCGAACCCGGCCAGCGCAAGTAGTGCCGCCGCGCCGACTCACCGTTCCAGTACAATTACTCAATGCCGGAGTTGCCAGAGGTAGAGACCATTGCTCGCGGAGTGCACGCCCGCGTCAGCGGCGACCGCATCGTTGAAGCCATCTTTGGCCGCCATCGCGAACCCTTTAAAACCCCACCATCGCGCCAGGCCAAAGGCTTGGAAGGCCGCACAATCCTGGACGTTCACCGCACCGGAAAGCACATCGTCTGCGAATTGGGCGCAGCCAATGGTCTGCGGAATTCTCGCCAAACCGATCCAGCCGCTCAATGGATCGTCCATCTCGGCATGACTGGCCGTCTGCTCGTCACAACTCCCGATGCGCCCTTGGTCCTTCATACTCACGCCCGCCTGCGTCTGGCCAGCGGCCGCGAACTGCGCTTCGTTGACCCGCGCCGCTTTGGCCGACTCGACTTCCTCGACCTTGCCCGCGTCGCCGCCTTCCGCGCAGCCGGAGCCGATCCACTCACAGTAACAACCGAAGAATTCGCCCAGCTCTTCCACCCGCGACGATTGCCGATTAAAGCCGCGCTGCTCAACCAGAGCCTACTCTCCGGCGTCGGCAATATCTACGCAGACGAGAGCCTCTTCCGCGCCTGCATTCGACCGCGCCGTCTCACCAACCGGCTCACCAAAGCGCAGCTCGAAGCCCTCCGTTTGGCCCTCCGCCAGATCCTTCAGCATGCCATCAGCCTCGGTGGTTCTTCTGTCTCCGACTACGTTGATGCCGACGGCGTAAAGGGCTTCTTCCAACTGGAACACTGCGTCTATCT
>JBEKDN010000257.1:0-4377 GCA_050014335.1 Occallatibacter sp.
GTCGCACGGCCTCTTGTTTGTTTCAGGCGATCGCGGAGGAGAGAAGATATTTGCTTCGAGTCCCGAGCGCGGCGAGCTCGAGTTAATGGGAGCGGAAGGGGAGCTGAGTAGTCCACACTTGGTAACTCGTCCAGGGGTTCCGGGCAAGATTGATTTCACTCCCAGCCTCATCCTGGCCACGGAAATGACAATCAACCGGCCTCCAGAGGTCGTTCTCTTTCTCGTTTCCGATGCTTCTGGTGCCTGCCTAAGTTGTGGGAATGATCCCCTTGATCGAATTCAAGCGAATGCTGGATCAACAGGACCCGCCAACCTCACCCACCTCAACGACGCCCTCCTAGCCCAACTCGACCTTCCCAAGATGGAATCCTTCTGGTTCACCGCCGCCGACAAAACCAAACTCCAAGGCTTCCTCATTCCTCCCCCTGGTTATAATCCGCACGTCAAGTACCCAACGAAGTTGCTGATCCACGGCGGCCCTGAAGGCTATTGGGGCGACATGTGGTCCTATCGCTGGAACGCTGAGCTCTTCGCCGCCAACGGCTACGTCGTCGTCATGATCAATCCGCGCGGCTCAACAGGTTATGGGCAAGCCATCGTCGACGGCGTCAACGGCGACTGGGGCGGCAAGCCCTTTAGTGATTTAATGTCCGGCCTCGACTACGCCGAAAGTCATTATCCCTTCATCGATAAGTCCCGCGAGTGCGCCCTGGGCGCCAGCTACGGCGGCTACATGGCCAACTGGATCCTCGGCCACACCGATCGCTTCAAATGCATCGTCAGCCACGACGGCATGTTCTCGCCCGAATCGGCCTACGGATCGACAGAGGAATTGTGGTTCAACGAGTGGGAGTTCAAGGGCAAGCCCTGGGACTATTATGGCAAGCCCGACGCGGACAATCCGTACCGCAAGTGGTCGCCGGCCCTCTCGTCCAAAAACTTCAAGACGCCCACGCTCGTCATCCATGGTCAGCTTGACTACAGGCTGGACGTGAGCGAGGGCTTCCAGCTCTTCACCACCCTTCAGCGGCTCAAGGTGCCAAGCAAGATGCTCTACTTTCCCGACGAAGGACACTGGGTGCTGAAGCCGCAGAATTCGAGGCTGTGGTACAAGACGGTGAACGACTGGGTGGATCAGTGGACGGCGGCCAGTGCGCAGTGAACGGTGGACAGTGAACAGTGAACAGTTGCGGAAAACTCGATAAAGGTCGCTTTCTTTGAAAGGGCACGACTTGAGTCGTGCCGCAAGAACGACAAATCAAACCTCGGGCTTTAGCCCCTGAGGGAAGCACTTCGTGAATGGTGCACACAATCAGGCCTATTCCCGGAGCCTGCGCAGCCGATCTATCATCAAGCAAGGTGGCAGTATGACCGAATTCTATGAATTTCACGACTCCAACTTGTTGCAGATAGAAAATCGCGAACAAAAGCTCATCTTGAAGATCGATGCCTATCGACACACATGGCCGGACGGTTATGAAGTTAATTCGGGCACAGGTTGGGTGCAGCCGATCGAGATTACGATTGACTTGGCCGTTGCAGAGTACACATTCACAAGCTTTCCAGTGGTGATTATGGACGGATGCATTAAAGCAACCAGCCTTGAGGCAAATCCCGAGGACATTCTCTGCGATGAAATTCCTGCGTCACTTTCCGGAGCGGTTGATGTTGAGATTTGCATGGAAGGTTATGAGAAAACGACGAACGAATACAAAGGCATGAGAATTCGAGGGAAGTCCGCCGCAATCACCCACAAGGGAGAAGCGAAGTTTGTTGAGGAATTGCCTTGGGGAAAGAAGAAAGACAGCACCGAAACCAAGTCCAAACTAATCGGAGTGGGACAGTTCGATTCTGGTATTCTCGATCTCGCTACAAACAAGAAATACATGGAAGGATTTGGGGAGTAAAAGGCAACCGCAGGTCCTTCGACTTCGCTACGCTTCGCTCAGGATGACAGATTTTTGTGATGATTATTCAATCGGTGAAGGTTTGTAGTCGCAACCCAGCCTCAGCGCTAAGAGCTAGAGGCTAGAAGCTAGAGGCTAAAAGCTGCCCTTCAAACCCAAATCCACCAAGCCTCGCGCGTTTCTAAACGAAACGGGCCTCTACGACTACGCCGTAAAGACGCTGGGCCGGGCCATGCGCACCGAGGCCGATCTGCGTCGGCTGATGAAGAAGCGCGTCGAGCCGGGCGAGCGCGGCGATGCGGTGATCGAGACGGTTGTTATTCGGCTGCGCGAACATGGCTACCTTGACGATGCCGCCTTTGCGGAGACCTACGCACGACTACGCCAGGAGAACGAAAAGCTCGGCGTACGGCGCGTTCGCCAGGACTTGCAGCAGAAGGGTGTCGAATCGGAGCTGATCGCCGAGACCCTCGAAGCCCGCTACGGCCAGACCAACGAAGAGGCCCTGGCCCGCGAACACCTGGAGCGCAAGCGCCTGCGCAAGCCGCAGAACGAGAAAGAGACGGCCCGGATCATGCGCCGACTGGTCACTGCCGGCTTCTCGACTGGGGTGATTTACAAGATTCTCCGCAACTGGGATGTGCCAGAAGAAGCGTTGACCGCCCTCGACAACCTCGAAGACAAAACACACGAAGAGTAGAACCGCGCCACAAAGATCGCTGCCATCAGGGTGCAAGCTGCTTAGGCTCTGTATACAAGTAGATGCTTCAACTTCTCAGCACTGTAACAGGGCACGACTTTAGTCGTGCCGCAAGAGGCCGGAGGAAAGCGGGCTTTAGCCCCTGCGGGAAGAGGCTATACTCACTGAGAAATCCTGAAAAGCACCGCAGGGGCTAAAGCCCAGCATTCAGTTTTGCGACGTGCGCGGCACGACTGAAGTCGTGCCCTGATACAAATCAAATGAAGCTGTTATTGATGCACTGCGCCTTATTTCAGGTAGGCTGGCCTCATGAGTATCTTTGACGAGAAGCGGGCTGAGATTGAAAAATACGAGTTCATGATGGGCGCGGAGCGGGGCAGGCTGGCCGTGGCGCTGGATCTGGTGACCGATTCGCTGATTCTGGTGGGCCAGCACGGAGTTTACTGCGCCTCAAGCCGCAACCCGGCCGCCCCGGCACTCGACTTACAGGCGGTTCTCGGCGGCTTGGAGGGTGCAAAAGCGTTGATCCAGTCGGTGATGGAGGAGCTGCGCATACAGCGAGAAGCCGCAAGGGAGAGAGCGCGCCGCCGGGAGGGAGTGGCATAGTCTCTGGTTAGCCGGCTATTCGCCCCTAGCTGCGAGCTTCGTCCCAATATCGACTCGGCTGGCTTGACTGATGCGCCATGCCGATTCGAGTGCATCCTTCAGAACAATCGATCCTTCCCGAAATCTGAATAGCTGCACTCTCCTTTTCTGCTGCCGCTCAATCACCACAGCTGTCCACACGTTGCCTCGCGAACTGACATCCTTCAGAACAATTCCGATGATCGAGTCGAAGGAAATTGAACGGCTCCAGAGCGGATAACTGATCTGGATGCTTTCTGGGTCGATCGTCAGGGTGACCGGGTCCAGAGCAATGAGGATCACCGTGCCCGCCCAAAGTGCGAGGCCAAAGTAGAACCCATCCGCGACGCCTTCTCGGTAACATTGCACGAACAGAATCAGAAACGGAAGTCCGAACACCGTGAGGACAATCTTGTTGATCCATGTTCGGTGAAACACACGCGTCACCGGAGTAGCCTGACGTGAAAGCTCATCCGTGTGGCTAGAGATGAACTCGCGCAGTGCTGCAAAATTCTCGAGCTGATATTCAGCCCGAATGGTCCGCCTCGCAGAGGCATCTGTCACAATCAGCCTCTGCATCGTGTCGTTTGCCTTGACGACTGAGACGTCCGACCAAGCTATGAAAGATGATGTGCGGTTTTTCGGCAGGTACCAGATGCCCTCAGAACTGACGGCAACGCGGTCGGCAGAATAGCAAACAACTTTTAGACTGTAGGCCAACCCAATTCCGCATAAGATAAATGAAAGCAGCGACAGAATTAGCGAACCGCGCTCTGGCTTAACCAATTGCATCACCACGACGCACGCGAAAAAGCCAAGGCAGACGACCGCGCATCCGAGCATGGCAATTCGCAATGACGCGGGAAACTTGAAAACCAAAGCATCAGTCGGAGGTGGCACGGTCTGCCTCGCTGGATCGTCGCGCATGATCACAACCGTAGTCTCCTATCTCTTGGGAATTATATCCAACCGCAAGAATGGGCCGTTCCCGCATTGTCGCCGATCCGGAAACACACGGCCCACCGGCAGGGCCGACGCATATCAAACGCCCAGTAGTTTCAGCAGGTAGGCGTGGTTCCATGCGGCTTTGAGGCGTTTTCCTTTGACTCCGCGTTTGAGCGATTGTTCTTGTTTGAGCAAGTTAAG
>JBEKDN010000258.1:0-4370 GCA_050014335.1 Occallatibacter sp.
ACAATCAAGCAACCCTTCAGAATATTCGACTATGGGATTGGCATGCGCTTCAGGATACACTGCGACAGATACAGGAAATCCGCACCTACTACGATTTCCCTGACATCGATATCGATCGCTACGACGTCAATGGCTCCATGCGTGAAGTCATGCTTGGCGCGCGCGAACTCAATGTCGATAAGCTTCCTGAGAGCAGCCGCAACTGGATCAATGACAAATTGATTTATACCCACGGCTACGGCATCACAATGAATCCCGTCAACGGATTCACTCCTGAAGGCCTGCCCACGCTGCTGCTCAGCAACATGCCCGTGCAAAGCACGGCGGCCGGCCTGAATGTAACTCGACCCGAGATCTATTTCGGCGAGCAGACCAATACCGATGTCTATGTCAAAACCCGCCAGCAAGAGTTTAATTATCCGCAAGGCGATACCAATAACCTCACCTTCTATCAAGGCAGCGGCGGCATTGAGTTAGGCGGATTTCTGCGCCGCGCGCTGATTGCCTTCGACCGCGGCGATCTGGCCAAGCTTCCCTTCAGTGACGATGTCAACGCGCAGAGCCGCCTGATGATGAGGCGAGGCGTGCGGGAGCGCGTCGCGGCCCTGGCGCCATTCCTCACCTTCGACCAGGATCCATATATCGTTCTGGGCGACGATGGCCGTCTCTCCTGGATTCTGGATGCCTTCACGCAATCGGACAGTTATCCTTACTCGACGCATTACACCGTCGACGGCCAGGATCTCAACTACATGCGCAACAGCGTCAAGGTCGTTGTTGATGCCTATGACGGCACTACAACCTTTTATGTCTTCGACAATAAAGATCCTATTCTGGCTGCTTATCGAGCTATCTTTCCCTCTCTCTTCAAGGATGCCGGCTCAATGCCGGCCGGCCTGCGCAAGCACGTTCGCTATCCCGAGTTACTCCTCAAGTTACAAGCTGAAGTCTACGGCCTCTATCACATGACCAATCCGGAAGTCTTCTATAACCGTGAAGATCTATGGACGGTTGCTACGGAAGTCGGCATGGGCGATGGAGGCGCGCAGCAGACGCAAGCCATGGAGCCTAACTTCGTGCTGATGAAACTTCCCGGCGAAACCGGAGAAGAGTTTGTCGAGATATTGCCCTTCACTCCGGCCAATCGCAACAACTTGATTGGTTGGATTGCCGGTCGCAGCGACGGCGAGCACTACGGCACATCGATCGTCTATGACTTTCCCAAAACTAAATTAGTCGATGGACCGCTCCAGATCGAGGCGCGCATCGATCAGAATGCGCAAATATCCGGCCAGTTGACCTTGTGGAATCAGCAAGGATCGCACGTGCGCCGCGGAACTCTGCTCGTCATCCCTACCGGCAAGGCGCTGCTCTATGCTGAGCCCATCTACCTGCAAGCCGACCGCAGCCCCATGCCGGAACTGCGTCTCGTAGTCCTGGCTCTTCAAGACAAGCTGGCCTACGGGCCTAACTTTGAGTCTGCTCTCTCGTCGCTCTTCGGCGCGGGCATCTCATCTTTGAGCGCCTCTGAAACGTCGACCGCGTCCCCAGCGCCGACGACGGCAGCGGCCAACGCACCCGCTGGAACCCCCGCTCCCGCGCAGGACCTGAATGCGCTTATCGGGCAAGCCAGCAAGGATTTCGACGATTACCAGCGTCTCACTTCAGCCGGCAAACTCGCCGAAGCGGGTCAGAAGCTGGATGACTTGAAGCAGGTGCTTGGAAAGCTCAACGCGCGCTCGAAATAATCAGGCGGCGGAGTGGATTTCTGAAATGTACCATCTTCGACAATGAAATCTTGCTCGACCCTGGGATCGAGGCTTGAGCACCCGTTCCCAGCTCCGGCTATAATCTTTGTACCCTCCGTCTTGTATCATTTGGGTGCAACAAAGAGAGAAGCCATGAACAGAAGATTGGTTGTTTTCGGACTCGTGCTTTTTCTGCTCTCCTGCGCAATAGCGCTTCCGGCGTCTGCGCAGACAGCCAAACATTCAGCCAGCACGCGAAAGGCTCCCGCCGACACCTCCGCCCGCCAGCAATTGGCAAGCTATATGGCACAATTCCGAAACCATCCTGACGATCTCACCCTGCGTAATGAGATCGTTGGGCTGGCTAAGACCCTGACTCCTGAGCCGGCGATTCCTGACACTGCTCGGGCCAGTTTTACCCAGGCAACGGCGCAACTCGGCGTCGCTTCGTCCCCGGATGATTTCAGAGCTGCGGCCAAGCTCTTTGAGCAGGCCGCATTGCAGGCTCCCTGGTACGCGGATGCCGACTTCAGCGCTGCCTCTGCCTACGCCAAAGCCCTCGACTCCGATGGCGCCAAACGCAATCTCGCTTTTTATCTCGCCGCCGTGCGCCCCGGAGTTGACACTCACAGCGCCGACGATCTGAGGCGTGATCTTGACCGCCAGCAATCCGGGCAGCAGCTTCAGCAGGCAATGCAGCAGTTCAAGGCCGACCCCTCTGACGCCGCTCGCATTGAGATCATCAAGCTGGCCCAGTCCCTGAAGACCCCTCCGGATATTCCCGAAGAAGCCCGCAGCCATTTCGTAATGGCGGTTGTCCTGGGGAACACTGCGGAAGGCGATCCCGGCGAAGAACAGCATGCTGTCGATGAGTTCAAAGCCGCATTGTTGGCCGCGCCATGGTGGGGAGAAGCGTATAGAAAGCTGGCTACAGCACAGACCGTCGCCAATCAGTATGACGATGCCGTCGCCAGCCTGAATTTCTACCTGCTCACCCAGCCTGCCGATGCCCGCAACGCTCAGGACGAGATATACAGGCTCAAGGCTCTCTGGCAGAAGACGGCGGACGCGCAGCAAAAGCAACAAGTCGAAGAGCAGCGGACCAAACTCCAGGAAGAAAAGAAACAGCAAGAGCTGGCTGCAATCCAAGCCAAGAAGTATACCGTTGAGGGAAGGTGGTACCAGGCATCCACTCCCAACGATTTCTTTGTCGGCGGCGATGCAATTCCAGATTGCGACTATTATGTGCAGCAAAACGGTGGACACTGGACAATTACAAACACATGCTCTAAATCCACGCGAACCATAGACAACGTCGAAGTTCAAAACAGGGAACTCAGCTTCCGGCTGACCGGACATGATCGCCTATATCCATTCTCGGAGGTGGTCGTCACCTTCTCAATGTCCGCCGATGGAAAAACATTGCTCGGTCGAGGAACTCCATACGACAAGAACTTCTTTCCCATCGGCGACCACACCGTTCGCTGGTTGCGCAGAGAGTAATCCGGGCTCAGTTTTTGAGCCCGCCGAAGGGAATCAAGGGCAGGCAACCATTCCAAAACCCTTCCGGGAGCCTCTGCCCCTCAAACCGACCGGAAGGATCAAGTTCCCCCGATTCGCCGAGAGGCCATGTTCTCCATCTGGGGAACTGACCGCTCACCGCCGAAAACTGTCATAGAGTTTGCAGATTATTTCCTCTGCCGCGCAGACAATGGAAGTAGTCACAAGCGCGAGGCTCCTATGACCGCCATCCAATCTACAACGCGCGCAATTTCATTCCCGGACACTTCATGCTTGGCCTCCATTTTCCGCCCCATCTTCTCCATCTCTTCCCCCCAAAAACCGCCGACCCCCACCCCCCCTACCCTGTGGAGCCCTGTTTTTTACCATAAAAATGTATATAACAATCATTTAATCAATTGCATACATTTTATAATAGGTTATCAACTAGTAACTGCAAACCCCGTTTTTTGCCCACTTTTCGGCCCCAAAACGCGCAGTTTTCCCCTCAAAAGGCTCCGTTTTGTGTCCTTTTGGAAGGCATTTATACGGACTTCATTTTCCAATTTTCTAGCCGCGCGGAAGCTCCAACGCTCCGGTAAGACCAGCTGCGCGTTCCACGCCGTGGCTGCGGCACCAGGATTCCAAGCCTCGCGCCAGTCGCTCCACAGCGCGCGGATCGGCGTAGCTCGCCGTGCCGACTTGAATGGCTGTTGCTCCGGCCAGCAGGAATTCGACCGCATCTTCGGCGCTGACTATTCCGCCCATGCCGAGAATCGGGATCGTAACCGCTTTGGCCGTCTCGTACACCATGCGCAGCGCGATGGGTTTGATGGCTGGACCAGAAAGTCCGCCAGTAATGTTGGTCAGGCGCGGCTTGCGCGTCTCGGCATCAATCGACATGGCAAGAAAGGTATTGGTCAAACTGACCGCGTCGGCGCCAGCTTCCGCGGAGATCTTGGCCATGTGAGCAATCGAGGTAACATTGGGCGAGAGCTTGACGATGAGAGGTCGGGTTGCCGCGGACTTGGCGCGCCTTACCAGATATTCCAGCGAGCCCGGGTCCGAGCCAAAGGCCATTCCGCCCGCATGAACGTTGGGGCAGGAGACATTCAATTCATA
>JBEKDN010000259.1:0-4350 GCA_050014335.1 Occallatibacter sp.
ACAAAACCCGGAACCACTGGAGCGCCACCGATTGGTCTGAGAACCGGAAGGGCTGGATCTTTCTGACCTCGAAACCCAGCGAGCGCGAGGCATTGCGCCCGCTGCACAGCCTGTGGATTGATTTGCTGGTTTTGCGGCTGCTCAATGAGCCAAAGGAAGGTCAGCATCCTGTCTGGTTTGTGCTCGACGAACTTGCCAGCTTGCAACGGTTGCCGCAACTCCACACCGCCATCACCGAGAATCGCAAATCGAAAAATCCGATTGTGCTGGGCTTCCAGGGCAAGGCGCAGCTTGAGTACATCTATGGCCACATGGCCGAGGTCATGCTCTCGCAGCCAGCCACGAAAATCTTTCTGAAAACTACCGAGCCAAAGGCCGCCGAGTGGGTATCGAGCGCCATCGGCAAAGTGGAAATTGAGCGGATGAGGCAAACCCATTTCGACGGCAGCCGCACAGGGAAGAACTTCACGCTGGAGCGCCAGGTTGAGCCGTTGGTGATGGACTCGGAAATCTCCGGCTTGCCCGACCGGCACGCCTACCTGAAGCTCGGCAACTACGTCGCCTGCTTTTCATTCGCGTACCGCGACATTCCGGCAACGCAACCAGCTTTTGTGCCGCGCCCACTGGACGACGATGAACTCGGCTTCGATCCGAAGACGCTGGCGAAGAAACCGTCAGAGTCAGAAGCAATCGAAGAGAGCGCAGAAGCCATTCAAAGCGGATTCTCGTTGGGAGACTGAGCGATGCTGAAAATATCGAAAGCACTTTCCGCAGGCAAGCTGGGAAACTACCACAAGCAGGAATTCACTTCGCCGGACCAAAGTTATTGGAGCCAGGGCCAGACCGTGCAGGGCGAATGGCAAGGTCAGCTTGCCGAGAAATATGGCCTTGCCGGGGCAGTCAGCGCCGATGAGTTTCACCGGCTCTCGGAAGGTCAGCACCCACAGACCGGCGAACAACTTGTCCAGCATAGGCAGTCCTTCGAGTATCAGGATGCCAATGGGAAAACAATCAAATCCGTCGAGCATCGCGCCGGATGGGATGCGACCTTCAGCGCGCCGAAGTCGGTTTCGTTGACCGCTCTTGTTGGCGGCGACAGCCGGGTCCGTGAGGCTCACAGCATGGCGGTCACAACCGCTCTCGGCGAATTGGAGCGGTACACACAGGCGCGGCTCGGCGGCAATAAACCCGCCGAGTCCACAGGCCAATTCATTGTCGCAAAATTCGAGCATGACACATCGCGGCCCGTCGATGGCTATGCCGCGCCGCAGCTTCATACCCACGCCGTCATCTTCAATGTCACCGAACGAGCGGATGGAACGACGCGGGCGCTTCAGGAGCGCGGTTTCTTCGAGTCACAGCAGTTCGCCACTGCCGTCTACCAGTCGGAGTTGACCTTCCGGTTGCGTGAATTGGGCTATGAGATTGCACCGGGCAGAAGCGGCGCGCCGGAGATCAAGGGATATTCGCAGGAGTATCTTGACGCTTCGAGTCAGCGCCAGAATCAGATCCTTGCGCACATGCAGCAGAATGGTCTCTCTGGCTACGAAGCTGCGGAGATCGCCGCCCACGCAACACGCGACAAGAAGCAGATTCAGTCGCCCGCCGAGGTGCTGGCGGCGCACCGCAAGCTGGCCGCCGAGTTCGGCAATCAGCCGAATCAAGTTGTGGCCGCGGCGCGTGAGCGGGCCGAAAAGAAATCCGCCGCACGCGCTCCTGAGAAAGCGCAGAAGGCCGCCCAGGAAGCAGTGACCTTTGCCCGCGAACGCAGCTTCGAGCGCGAGGCTGTCACCGATGAGCGCGCCCTCTTCCGCGATGCCTTGCGGCGCGGAATGGGCGAGACAACCTATGAACAGGTTCGCGCGAGCGTTGAACAGCGACTAGCCTCCGGTGAATTCCAGCTTGTAGCCGGACATCGACACGATGCTGCGCGGCAGTTCACCACCGCGGAAACCATCCATGACGAGAAGGAAATCCTGCGGAAGATGCGCCAGGGGCAAGGCCGGACCGAGCAGATCATGCCCGTTCAGCAGGCCGTAGCGCATACCGCCCAATACCCGATCCTCAATTCCTCGCAACGCGCGGCGGCGGAAGAGATTCTGACATCTCGCGATAGAATCCAGGGCTTGCAGGGAAGCGCCGGCGTGGGAAAAACCACGACGCTCAAAACCGTGCGCGAGGCCGCCGAACAGCGCGGGATGATTGTCGAAGGCTTCGCCCCGACTTCCCGCGCCGCGCATCAGCTCCGCGATGCCGGTATCAATGCTGATACGCTGCAAGGCTTCCTCGCCCGGCATAAGCGGCCAACACCGGAACGCCACCTATATATGGTGGACGAATCGAGCTTGGCCAGTACCAAGCAGGTGCGCGACTTCCTTGCCAAGCTCGATCCAGGCGACCGTGTTCTCTTCATTGGCGATACGCGCCAGCATCAGGGCGTCGAAGCCGGGAAACCCTTCGAGCAGTTGGTCGATGCCGGTATGAAGACGGCGCGACTTGATCAAATTGTCCGCCAGAAAGACCCGGAGTTGCTGCGCGCCGTCGAGCATCTATCGCGCGGCGAAGTGGCTGAAGGCGTCGCGCTTCTCGAACAGCAGGGCCGCGTCACGGAGATTGCCGATCCTGAGAAGCGCATCGCCTCGATTGCCCGGAACTATGCTGACAATCCGGTCAATACCATCATCGTTTCTCCCGACAACGCCTCACGCCGCGCGATCAACCAAGCGGTCCGTTCTGAGTTGCAGGAACGCGGCATCGTCCAACCCGAAAACCACGCCATGCGCGTACTGGCATCGCGCTCAGACATGACCGGCGCTGATCGCGCCTGGGCTGCGCGCTATGAGGTTGGCGACGTGCTTCACTACCAGCGCGGCAGCAAGACCCTCGGCATCGAGCAGCGCCTCTACGCGCGCGTCGTCTCCACTGATCCCAAACAAAATCTTTTGACCGTCGAGAAACCCGATGGCCAGCACGTCACCTACGATCCGGCCCGGCTGCACGGCATCTCTGCTTACCGCGAGATTGAACGTGATTTTTCCGTTGGCGACCGCCTGCAATTCACCGCTCCGAATCGTGAGTTGGGCGTTGCCAACCGCGATCTTGGAACAGTGCAGAAGATCGGCGAGCACGGCGAAATGACCGTCCGCATGGACGGCGGCAAGGGCCAGGCGGTCTCTTTCAATCCGTCCGAGATGCGCCACTTCGACCACGGATACGCCGTCACTTCGCACAGTTCGCAGGGTCTCACCTCGGAGCGCGTTCTCGTCAACATGGACACCAACGTTCATCCGGAACTCATCAACACCCGGTTTGCCTACGTCTCTGCGCCCAATTCGCCAGTCATGAAATGAATGTCTTTTTTTAGCCCTCCCAGGGCTGAAAAACGGCAAATCCCACTCCGAAGGAGCCGAACATCATGACTTACGCAGCGAACAACACCAACCACGCCACCACCGCGCCGCACAGCAACAATGCGGCGCTCCGCAGTGAATCCCCTTACCAGCAGCGCACCACACAGCGCGACAACCCCACACAGCAACTCATCAAGCAGGCCGTGGACTACCTGCTTGAGCAGCTTGAAGCAGGCAAGAGCGAAACATTGACCGCGTATCTCGCGGCGATGGCCCGTTTCCATGCCTATTCTTTCGGAAACATTTTGGCCATTGCGAGGCAAAGGCCAACAGCGACCAGAGTCGCAGGGTTCTATACGTGGAAAGAGTTGGGCCGGTTTGTGAAGCGCGGCGAAAAGGGAATCCAGATTCTCGCCCCGATGGTTGGACACCGCCGTAAGAAAGACGACGCCGACCGCAACCGCACGCAGGACGACAGCGGCAAGCACACGCCTGTATTGATCGGCTTCCGCGCCGTCTACGTTTTCGATGTGGAGCAGACCGAAGGCGCGGACCTGCCCGAGTTCGAGCACAACATTACCGGCGAAGTGGGCGAGCACCGCGACCGGCTGATTGCTTTTCTCGATTCGCAGAATATCGCGCTTGAATACACCGAGAACATTGCGCCCGCTCTTGGCGTCAGCTACGGCGGAAAGATCGCAATACTTCCCGGCCAATCACCCGCTGAAACTCTGGTTTGTTTGGTCCATGAAACGGCGCATGAACTTTTGCATAAAAGTGACCGTCGCACCATGACCACGGCCACCGTGCGCGAGACCGAAGCCGAGGCCGTCGCTTTCATCGTGGGCCAAGCCATCGGCCTTGAGATGGGCCGTGCCTCTTCGGACTACATCCAGATGTACGCAGGAAACGCGGCACTTCTGGCGGAAAGCCTTGAAGTTATCCAGCGGACTTCAGCGGTCATTCTCGACGCCATTACCGGCGAGCCGAGCGGCAGAAT
>JBEKDN010000260.1:0-5750 GCA_050014335.1 Occallatibacter sp.
GGCCCCAAGATCGACGTGAAACTGGTCGATATTCTGGGCAGGCTGTGGCAGCTTTCGACGGTGCAATTCGACTTCAATCTTCCCGCCCGCTTCGAGCTTGAATACGTCGGCGAAGACGGCGAGCGTCATCAGCCGGTGATGGTTCACCGCGCACTCTTTGGTTCCGTCGAGCGCTTCTTTGGCGTGCTCATCGAGCACTACGCCGGGGCCTTCCCGCTGTGGCTTGCGCCGGTGCAGGTGGGCCTGGTGCCGATCAGCGAACGGCACCACGAGTACGCGAAAAAGGTCGAGACCGAATTGAAGGCTGCGGGCCTGCGCGTCGAAGTGGACGACCGCAACGAGAAGATGAATGGCAAGATTCGCGACTTCGCCAACTTGAAAACGCCCTACATTCTCGTCTTCGGCGACAAGGAGCAGGAGGCCGGAGCAGTTAGTGTGCGGACTCGCGGCAAAGGCGACCAGGGCTCCATGCCGCTCGCGGAGTTCATCGCAAAGGCCAGGGCGCTGGTGGAAGGGCAATCAACTGAGCTGTAAGTCGAAGACCTCGACATCTTTGCTTGTGCAAGACCCCCCAGACAACCACCGCATTCCTTAGCGGAGGAACAGAGTGACGACAATTACCAGAGAACAAGCTCTTCAGGAATTTGGCTCAGATGAGGTTGGAGGAGCCGAATTGAAGATATTGATGCAAAGTGATCGCCTCAATACCGGACAGCAAATGGCCCACATTGGAGAGAAATGGTGGAGGTTCATACCCGCCCAAGACCAACTTGAGACTTTGGCAAGGAATCGGTAGCGCTTTCTTTCCTCTCATTACGTCCAGCCGCCAGCGCTATCCCACGCAGCGAGCGGCTGCCGCACTGCAAGCGCTCACGCGTTGATTGCCATGCCTTCTACCGCGCCGTAGGCGTCGAGCATCGACTCTGCCAGCGTCGGGTGCGCGTGGACCGTGAACATCAGCTCATCAATTGTGCCTTCTAATTCCATCACCGCGACGGCTTCGGCGATCAGCTCTGTGGCCTGGACGCCGAGGATGTGGACGCCGAGAATTTCGCCGTATTTCGCATCGGAGACGATCTTCACGAAGCCGTCGTGATTGCCGAGGATTGTCGCCTTGGAATTTCCCGCGAAGGGAAATTTACCCACTTTGACCTCGTATCCCTTTTCTTTGGCCTGCGCCTCGGTGAGGCCTGCTGAACCGATCTGCGGCTCGGTGTAAGTGCAGCCGGGGATGCGGTCGCGGCGAATCGGGCGAAAATTGCGGCCCGCGATTTTGGCGACGGCGATCATGCCCGCCATGCTGCCAACGTGGGCCAGTTGCGGCAGCCCGGCGACGATGTCGCCGATGGCAAAAACGCCCGGTTCAGCCGTCTCCTGCGCTTCATTCACCTTAATCAGGCCGCGTTCGAGCTCGATTTTCGTCTTCTCCACGCAGACATTACCGGTGAGCCCGGCGCGGCCCACGGCCACCAGCACCTTTTCGGCGACCTTCACCTGCGTCTTGCCGTTGGCGTCGGTGAAGGTCACCTGAACGCCGGTCTCGGTTCTCTCGACTTTTTCAACTTTTGCACCGGTATTCACATCGATGCCACGTTTTTTGAAGAGGCGCGTGATCTCTTTGGAGACCTCCTCGTCCTCTACCGGCACCACGCGCGGAAGGAACTCGACGATGGTCACCTCGGAGCCGAAGGTCCGGAATAGCGAGGCGAACTCCATTCCCACAGCGCCTGCGCCAATGACGATCAGCGACTTGGGAACCTCGCTCAAGACCAGAATCTCTATGTTCGTCAGAATGCGGTCGTCGGCTTTGAGGCCGGGGAGCATTTTAGCCTCGGAGCCAGTAGCCAGAATGACGTTTTTTGCCGTGACCGAGCTCGTCTCGCCGTTCGCGGTCTTCACTTCGACTGTATGCACGCCGTCCTGTGCCGGGCCGGTCAGGCGGCCAGTGCCCGTGATGACGGCGATCTTGTGCTTCTTCATCAGGAAGTCGAGGCCTTTGACGTGCTTGGCGACGATCGCGTCTTTGCGCTGGAGCACCGCTGCCCAGTCCAGCGTGGGCGTGCCAATCCCCTGAATGCCAAAGTCGGCGGCGTGCTGGAGGTGGTCCCAAATCTCGGCGTTGAAGAGCAAGGCCTTGGTCGGAATGCAGCCGACAAGCAGGCAGGTGCCGCCCAGCCTGCTGGATTGCTCGATAAGCGCGACCTTCAGGCCGTACTCCGCGCCGCGAATGGCCGCCGTGTAGCCGGCCGGCCCGCCGCCGATGATTGCAACGTCGTAGATTGTCTCAGGCAAGGGAAGCTCCATTCCGGTGTGCTGTGCGGCTAGAGGAGGCGCCACATTCCACCGTCCAGTCTAATGGATGGGGTCGAACTATTTATGAAGTCTGGTGGCGGGAGGCAGGATCGAATTGCCGACCTACGGGTTATGAATCGGAAAGAGATTGATGATTCTATAACAAGATCAACAACTTAGATTGGCGGAATCCGGCAAAACGCGCCAGAGTCTGCAACCCCCCGCGCAACCGCTCTTGTCGGCAGGATGATAAGGAATCGAAGTGCTATTCAGAGCCAAGATCTGAACTGGGAGCATCTGCTTAGGGAGGAACGCGGGGCAATCAAGGTTGCTTCATGGTAGCTGTGCCGGTTACTCTTTTGTTTGAGGACAGTTACCTATGGCACTCCCTTCTATTCAGGTTGGTGACAATCTGCTGGACGATGCTATGCTTGCGTCCGTCGAGATCACGCAGGAACTTAACCAGCACTGGCGCTGCGCCATCGTCTGCCGTCAGACCGAAGACAAGCAGGTTCCCGTCGAGGACTTTCTGGGTAAATCCATCGACGTTAAAACCTATGACGACCAAGGCGTCGAGTACACTCATTTCTCCGGCTTTGTCTATGATGTGGGCTTGAATTTTGAAATTCATGGCAGCTATACTGCACAGATTCTCGCGATTAGTTCCAGCTACGTAATGGACGTGGCCCCGCTCAAGCAGTACTACGGCGAGCAGACGATCTCCGCAGTTGCGGGTATCTTGGCTGGCCGCGCTGGTCTTGACATCAGCGTGAATACCGCAGACCGTAAGGCGCTCAATTATGTTCAGCACGGAGAAACCGACTTCTCTTTTTTGCATCGCATTGTGGACGATCACAGCGCTTGGATGCGCCCGAAAAAGGGCGGCATCGAGATATTCGACAGCTTTCAGAGCGGCAGCAAAGTGCAATGGCGCGGCGAAGGCGATCTGATGAACTTCCATATACATGGAACTCTGGCGCCTGCCAGCTTCAACGGCGCACATTATGACCACCACGCCATGTCGTCGAAGACCTTTGAGAAGGTCAGTTCCCCGCCAGAGTTCTACGATTCCGTGCAGCGGCTCACCGGCGCGGTGCAGTCGGCATCCAAGATGCTGCCCGCTGGCTTCGAGCCCGGACGCGCGCGGGCGATGACCCTTGCCGACTACCAGACCCAGCTTGAGGACGAGAGCGAGCGCTCCATTGGCGGCAGCATCATAGGCCAAGGCCATTCGCGCAATCAGACGTTGATGGCGGGAAACACGATCCAGATCAACGGCGATCTCAGCGCGCAAGGCACCTATGGCCTGATCAGGGTCGAGCACCGCTGGCAGGGGCACGGATACTCGAATTCCTTCACCAGTACCCCGTGGAAGAAGTACCGCAATCCGCGGCCTCCGGTCATGCATACGTGGAATGGCGTGGTCTCGGCGCGAGTGGTAGAGCACAACGATCCCAAGAAGATGGGTAGGTTGAAGGTGCAATTCCTCTGGCAAGCGGATGGCTCGACGCACTGGGCGCGCATGACGGCACCCCATACGGGGCAGGGACGTGGTTTTATGTGGATGCCCGAGGTGGGCGACGAAGTAGCAGTGAGCTTTGAAGACGGCGACCCCGAGCGCCCGATTATCATTGGATGCCTGTGGAACGGAGTTGACACTGCGCCGCGCGATGAATTCTGGGGCTCGGAACTCGCGGACAATAACGTCAAACGACTTGTGACCAAGAGCGGAAACCGCTTGCAGTTTGTGGACACACCCGACAAGGAGTCCATCGTGCTGGCTACGCCCAACAAGCTGCGCATCTCCTTGATTGAGAAAACGAACGAGCACGGGCGGTCAACCATTCTGCTGCATTCCGAGGATGGCGACATCCTGCTCAGCGCGCCCAACGGTCAGGTGCATATCCGGAGCAAAAACTTCACGAAGGAGACGAACTGATGCCGACATTTGATGCCTCGCCAGCCACCAAGACGCGCAAATATGGAGGGACCTCGTACACGGCAACGTCAAGCGGGACATTACGGGAGACGTTCGTTACTCTCTGATGGGCAATCAAACCAACACCACCACGAAGGACGTTATCGATACCATTGTCGGCAATCACACCTATACGCTAACGAAAAATCTCCACCATACGGTTCAGGGGAATGCATCGGAAACGGTGTCGGGGACCGAGTTCACGAGCAACGTCGGCCAGGTGACCAATCTGTTTGTGGGACCAGTTATCAGGGGCTACCAAGCTGCTACTACGGAGACGCACCCGGAATCATGGTTTCAGAGTCATAACTGTCAATTTAAGTCTTATTTAACAAACACTTCAGTTGGAGTCACAAAAATTGACGTATGGGGGCTTGTAGTTGCTGCTGATGGTGCAAAACTATCCATTGATGGCATGAAGATGGACTTAATAGGACGGCTATTTAAGACAGTTCCATTCTCTGAGGTAGATCTACTTCCTAACCAACAGAAGATTTGTGCCGCTGTAAGTAAAGTAGTTGTCACGACTTTGCTTATCGGGGTTTTGTATGCTGGCACTACGTTCAAGCCCAATGCCTTGCCCAGACCGGCTCCGTTCTCAACCATTTGATTGAGTCAAAAGGAATCTAACGTCAATCTTGCGTCACACCGCTTGAATTAGGCCGAGAAAAGAGACCAAGCATGATCTTACCGTCAACCGCAATGCAATGTGTGCATGACTCTACGACTAAGTTGACCGTTATTCAGCCAGGAAATGTTAATTTTGGCATTTCCTTTCTGGTAGTCGCATTACTCAGCACCATAATTTGGGTACTTGTTGCTTTATTTGTAAATATCGAGAAAGGAAAAATATCCCTTTTGCTGTTTATGATGTTATTTATCGCAACGTTCTATTTCATCACCTATGAGTGTTTTACATCTGGCGGAACTGCGGTATTATTAAAGGATCAAAACACACTAACGATGCAACAAAGCGGCAAGACGGAGACCTATCCACTCCGGTCGGTCCAGCAAGCGATCGTTCAAACCGCTGACGGAGGCAGTCTGCGCATGGTCTTTGTGATGAATGACGGACAGGTTGTTCTGATGGGAGATGGTAGTTGGGCACCCCGCGGCGGAGCATATGCCGCTGCCGACGCAGTGAACAGTTTTCTTCATTCCGGATCGATCGAGAGTACACCTACGACGCCTTCAGCGTCGGCGCCAGAAGATCTGGATTGGCAGAAAGAAATGAAAAAGAAATCCGATCTGCAGGAGAAGGACTACCAGGAGCGCCTGCGCAAGGAACAAGCAGCTAAGGAGTAAAGCAAGACATGATGCTATCTTCGTCAACCATTCTCTGCTGCATTCCGAGGATAGCGACATCCTGCTCAGCGCGCCCAACGGTCAGGTGCATATCCGGAGCAAAAACTTCACGAAGGAGACGAACTGATGCCGACATTTGATGCCTCGCCAGCCACCAAGACGCGCAAATATGGAG
>JBEKDN010000261.1:0-4272 GCA_050014335.1 Occallatibacter sp.
GCCTGAGGGGCTGCGCTTCCACATCCGCCAGGCCGTTGAACTGGGCCACGCCGAGCGCATCGGGCACGGCGTGGACATTATGAACGAAGAGGACGCGGCCGGGCTGCTCAAAGAGATGGCGGCGAAGTACGTGATGGTCGAAATCAATCTCACTTCCAATGAGGGCATTCTGGGCGTAAAAGGCGCGGAACATCCCTTTCCGCTTTACCGCGCGGCGCATGTTCCCGTTGCGCTCTCGACAGACGACGAAGGCGTGAGCCGCATCGAGATAACAGGCGAATATGCGCGCGCCGCGCTGGACTATCACCTGAGCTACGCGGATCTGAAGCAACTAGCCCGCACCGGCATGGAACATAGCTTTTTGTCTGGCGACAGCTTGTGGGCCGCGCCGGATGTCTTTACCACCGCTGCCGCCGCTTGCAAAGCTCAGCCTCTGGGTGCGGACAAACCCACCGCCGCCTGCAAGGCCTTTCTCGATGGCAGCGAAAAAGCCGCCGCCCAATGGGAGTTGGAGCGGCGCTTTCGCGCATTCGAGACGAAGTTCTGAGCCGACTACGCCGATTCTGTTAAGACTCCGGCCACTAACAGGGCGGTCGGATCTCGCTTGAGGTTCCTCCGGCAGCGGGGATATAACACTTCATCGTGTAATCCATCACCATGCGGTCGGCGTTGAAGCGCCATCCCAAGGTTCGAATGGTCCGCTTCATGCGCTTGATCCAGCCGCGCGGCAGTCCGTCGCGGTCGCGCTGATAGAAGAGCGGAATCAATTCGTCGCGCAGCACGCGGTAGAGTTCCTCGCCGTCGCGGATGTCATGCACATCCATGCTGGAGTGGGTTCTGCCGGTGCCAATGGCAAAGCCGTTGAGGCCGTCGTAGGCTTCTGCCCACCAGCCATCCAGCACAGACAAATTCAGGCCGCCGTTGAGAACGACTTTCTGGCCGCTGGTGCCGCTGGCTTCCAAAGGCCGGCGGGGATTGTTGAGCCACACGTCCACGCCTTGCACAAGATAGCGGCCAACGTTGATGTCATAATCCTCAATGAAGACGAAGCGGTCGGCAAACTCGGAGTCGCGCATCCTTTCGGCGATCTGCTGCAAGACGCGCTTGCCGGGCTCGTCGTGCGGGTGGGCTTTGCCGGCAAACAAGAACTGCACGGGGCGCTTGGGATCGTTCACCATCGCGGCCAATCCTTGCATGTCGGCGAGGATCAGGTTAGCGCGCTTGTAGGTGGCAAAGCGGCGCGCAAAGCCAATGGTCAATGCATCCGGGGAGAGAATCTTGCCCAGATGTTGCAGCGTCTCATGCGGCTCATTGCGGCGCTCGGCCTGTTCGCGGGCGCGGCGGCGGGCAAACTCGACAAGCTGCGACTTGAGGCTGAGATGCGTCTCCCATAGTTCGCCGTCGTCCACGTTTTCGATGTCTTCCCAGGTGCGGGCCTTGCCGCTGTTGAGCTGCCATCCAACGCCGAGATGGCGGTCATAGAGGCGGCACATCTGCGGCGCGAGCCATGAGGGCACGTGGACGCCATTGGTGATATGGCCAATGGGCACGCCGTCTTGCGGCTTGCCGGGATAGAGGCCCCACCACATGGCGCGCGAGACTTCTCCATGAAGGGATGAAACCGCATTGGCGCGGCGCGAGAGCTTGAGACCCAGAACCGTCATGCAGAAGGGCTCTTGCACGTCGGTGGAGTTCTCGCGGCCAAAGCCCATCAGATTTTCATGGGTAAGGCCGAGCCGGTCGCGCAGCGGTCCCAGATGCTCTTCGATCAAATCGGCGGGGAAGCGGTCATGACCGGCGGGCACCGGCGTATGCGTAGTAAAGACGACCTCGCGCGCAACTTGTGTAGCCGCGTTGTAGAAGTCGAGTCCTTCTTCCTCCATGCGGTCGGCAATGGCCGCAAAGACGGCAAAGCCGCTGTGCCCCTCGTTAAGGTGTAGAACTCCAGGAGTGATACCCATCGCTTTGAGAGCGCGAAAGCCGCCCACACCCAGCAGCAACTCCTGGCGAATGCGGGTGCGCGCGTCTCCGCCGTAGAGGCGAGAGGTGGTTTCCCGATCCTCGGGCGCGTTGCCGGTCACATTCGAGTCCAGCAGCAGCAGATCGATTCGGCCCACCTTCACCCGCCAGACCTTGGCGCGAATGGCGCCGCCGCGGGTTTGAATCTCCACCACCACAGGCTCGCCGTTCTGGCCGATTGCCGGCTGCATGGGCAGTTGATTCACATCCGTTTGCAGATACTCTTCGCGCTGCCATCCGCTGCCGTCCAGGCGCTGCAGAAAGTAACCCTGCCCGTAAAACAAGCCGATGCCGACCAGCGGAATATCGAGGTCCGATGCGCTTTTGATGTGATCGCCGGCCAGTACGCCCAGGCCGCCAGAATAGATGGGCAGCGACTCATGCAGGCCGAATTCCGCGGAAAAATATGCCACCGGACGAGGCCGCAGCACGCCGGCATTGGCTGCGCCCCAGGTGCGGTCGGCCAGCAGATACTCCTGCTGGCGGCGATAGACGTAGTTGATGCGGCTATGCAGCACCAGTTCCGTGGCGCGTCGTTCGAGTTCGCCCAGAGGAATCTCACTGAGCATGGAGATGGGATTCTGGTTGAGCTGCCGCCATCGCTTGGGATCAAGATCGCGGAAGAGGCTGATACAGTCCGGATCCCAGCTCCACCAAAGGTTGCGCGCCAGCGACCAGAGCCGCTCCTGCGCCGGGCCGATGAAGCGGTCCAGAGTGCGCGCTTCACTTACCACCGGCGCAACCTGGTTGGCCGCCTCCACCAACATGCGAATTTCATGCTCTTGAAAAACCCGCGCGGCCTTGGTCTGAACAATCAGCACCCCTTGCAAAATCCCATGATCGATCAGCGGCACACCCAGGAAAGAGCGGTATTCCTCTTCGCCAGACTCCTTGAAGTATTTGAAGCGCGGGTGATTTCTTGCGTCGTCAACGGCAACCGGAAGCACGCGCTCCGCCACCAAGCCTGTGAGGCCCTCGTTGAGCGGCATTCGCAATCTTCCGATGCATTGCGGGTGCAGGCCCAGCGTGGCGGCCAGCACCAGGTTCGAGCGGTCAGGCTCCAGCAGATAGGCGGAGCAGACGTCGGTGCAGAAGCGCGCGGCAATCAGGGCGACGACCCGGAGAAGCGTGTCGGCGGGCTTGCCTCCTTCCTCGGTGAGGCTGGTGATTTCCTCCAACGTCAAAACAAGACTGGCTTCAGTGGCTTGAATGGATTCGCTCATCGGTGTGCCTGGCCTTTCTTTAGAAGTGGGGTAATCGGCATCGACACTTGCGCGGCGCCTCAACAAAGGATGCAAAGGTGCGACCGGCAAAATTGCCGAAACGTGAAATCGTTTATAGCGCGGCTAACAGGTTACGGGAAAATCCCGGTCATGGCTGACTCGTGATAATTCAGACAATATCACTAAACCACCGGGAATCGCGAATCGATTCCGGAAAAGCGGATGGGGAATTGTGTTTTACAGAGCCTTAGAGGTGAGAGGTTCTTCGATTGCCAGAAACTTGGGCGGTCTCCAAGTCGGTTCATCGAAGCTCATGCACCATACGGTTCACTTTCTCATCCGTCAGCGCTGCCGCCGCGGCTGCTTGCTCGGGAGTTTGGCTCTGCCTGGCTTGAGCGCTCCAAGCCTCAAACTCAGCCGCGGCCTCGCTTCTTCTGCGCCGTTCCTCAAGCAGATCGTCCATATCTCTCGGCGACACGACGAAGGCTGCGGACGCCCGTGCCGGGTAATCGCGACTGGCTCGCGCTGTACGGTATCCAGCAGTTTCCCAAAGCTATTTTGCGCTTCCGCGGAGGTAATGGTCATCATTGGTTGGGACTCTCCTCCACGGCAATCGCATTTTAAAACACGAGTGCCAGAAAAATCCTGCCACAACCCTGCCAAGGCGAGAGGTAGCCTCCGCTGACTCGCTCAACCGCGCGGCCTGGGTTCCCCATCCTCGCCGCGTTTCTGTTTTTGCGGCTAGGGTGGGATCACTGGATGCCAGCATTACAGGAACATTGGAAATGCGCTAATCGGTTGCATCTCTCTTGGACACTCCCTATATTTTTCTGCCGGATTTTTGCGGATAATTACCGTCTGTTGGCAGATCATGTAAATAGGGAAGGGAGATCCCGCCATGACCAAAAACTCGTTTTCAACCCGCAAGCTGGCTCATCCCCTCCCTCCAACCATACCCATTTTTTCTACCCAGTTTCGCTGTTTCTTCTCTAAAAAATCCGCCGACCCCCACCCCCCCTACCCTGTGGAG
>JBEKDN010000262.1:0-7306 GCA_050014335.1 Occallatibacter sp.
AGCCTTTGCTGGGCGCTGTTTACGAGGCCTTCGAGGTCGCGCTGCCCCACGTCGAGCAGCTCATCGAGCGGGAAGGGTTCGAGCGGACGCCGGCTCTTTTCAGCCACCTGGTCCGCTGCAAAGCGAAGGCCCATCTGTGCGCTTTCGACTGCCGGGATGAGGAGCAACCGCAAATCGAGCGGGTGATGCTCGACGGCCTGGCGCTTGAATACCGCGGCCTTCGCTTCCGCATCCTGAAGGGCTCCGAGCTGCCTGCGGCTCAAAGCAGCCAGCGTCAACGGTTTTACCAGCAGGAGCTTCCGATCTGGACGCCGGACATGCCGGCGCCCGCTCTCCGGTCGCTTGTGATCCTCTGGGACACCGACAGCACCTGGCAATTCAGCCATCTGTACCTGACCGCCCCGAAGACGGGCGACGAACGGACGGCGGAAGCCTACTGGCAAATAGAAATCGGGCATCCCGCCGAGAGCATCGCGGCTCCGCCGCAGGGCCCCGCGGGGCCGGACTCGGGCGATCTTGATAACGTACGGCCGCGGTCCGCACCGTTGGTGGTGGGCAACGCTGAATGATTTTCGGGGAAAGAGTCAAACAGGCGCGTGAGCTTCGCGGCTTCACGCAGACAAAACTGGCGGGGCTGCTCAAAGTCACACAAGGCCGGATCGCGCAGATCGAAGGGGACTTCCGGGAGGTCGCCGATTCCCTCATCGGCGAAATCGCTTACCACACGGGACTCCCGCTCTCTTATTTCAGCAAGGCGCCTGAGAACCGGCTCACCGCCGGTTCCCTGCTCTTCCGCGCACGGACTTCGATCAGCAAGCGCGAGGTGACGCAGTCGCTGCGCGATGCCGAGCACGTATTCGGCCTGGCGGAATCCATGGCCAGTAACCTGGACATCCCCGTTTCCCTGAGAACGCTCGGTGGAGATCCCCGCGAGGCCGCGCGGAAAACCCGGGCGCTGCTTGGACTTCCGGCGGCCGATCCGGTGCGCGGCCTCATCCGCGCCCTTGAAGGTGCCGGCGTGTGGGTGCTGGCGATTCCCGCCCTCCAGGGCCGCGACGCCTTCTGCTGCTGGGCCCAGTCGGAAAGCCGGGCGATTCCCGTCATCGTGATCTCACCCGGCTGCCCCGGCGACCGCCTGGCCATGAACGTCGCCCACGAACTCGGCCATTTGGTTCTGCACAAAAACTCGCTCGGACGGCTCTCGCCGGAGCTCGAGAAGGAAGCTTTCGCCTTCGGCGCGGAGTTTCTTATGCCGGAATCCGGAATCCGGCCCGACCTGCAGCCCCCGATCTCGCTGACGCGGATTGCCCGGCTGAAGCCCAAATGGGGTGTTTCCATTCAGGCACTGGTCCGCCGCGCATACGACCTGGGCGTGATTTCCGAGCGGCAATACCGATACCTATTCATGCAGATTTCCTCGAAGGGCTGGCGCACGGACGAACCCATCCCGATTGCCCCTGAAAAGCCGCGGCTGCTGAAGAAAATGGCTGAAGTGCTCTACGGCTCTTCCCTGCCGTTGGACCGTATCGCGGCCGCCGCCGACATGCTGCCGGCCGAGGTATCGCGCATTCTCGACCTGTACGCGAACGCTGAACGGCAGCCGCAGCGCGCGAAATCGCGAATCGTTTCGTTTCCCGCTCCATCGCGCACGCGGAAATAGGTGACGGGTTGGGCTAGGCCGAAGGCCCGCGGGCTCTTCCTGGGGCCTTTCTGCTTGAATCAGCACGATTCTAATCGTTGGGCTCAAAAGCCAGACCGACCCAACCTTAGACAGGCAGCTTTTGTTTTTGTTCTTGCGCGGAGAGGGTGCGGGAGGGGCGCTAGTGCCCTCCCGCTGTATGCGAGCGTTAGCTCGCTGGTTCGCCTCGTAGAGGCGCTCCTTTTGCTCAAGGTGGGTATAGGCAACTACCTTGCCTTGTGAACCGTGCAGGCGAAGGTTTCAACAACTGCCTGATGATGGAATGTAGCAACAGGGGCGCGGCGGCGCTCACGATTAGCAAGAAGGCTATTTATAAGGCTAGAAGGATAGAGGCATCGCAACACAATGAAAAAAAATGAGATAATGGCTAGACTCGCGACCTATACCTACCGAAACCACTTCACCCGCGACCTATACCTACCGGCTTTTCGCTGACCCGCGACCCATACCTACCGATTGGCCCGACCGCAATCTGTGGATAACCCACGACCCGCGATCTATACCTACCGACTTTTCGCTGACCCGCGACCTATACCTACCGGGGCGGCCTGTGCAAAAAACCGCGCCGCGACCTATACCTACCGCGACCCGCGACCTATACCTACCGGCTTTTGCCCCGACCCGCGACCTATACCTACCGGCTTTTGCCCCGACCCGCGACCTATACCTACCGCTTTTGCCCCGACCCGCGACCTATACCTACCGCTTTCTCGCTGTCCATCTGCCGGCGGTTGGCGGCTTTGGTTTCGCGGACAAAATCCATGTGCGGGTGGACGGTGAAGATGACATCGAGCTTTTTGCCGCGGAGCCCGGTTATGTCTTCCCGCTTGAAATCGAGGATGACGCGGCGCTCTTTGAGTTCGGCGAACGCCTTCTCAACCTTCTCGATGCTGTCACGTTCCCGCTTGTATTCATCGAGCAGCCCGCTATCGCGCTTGATGGTGCTGTAACGCATCTCGAATGGCCGCATCATCTCAGCGAAGGTGAATTTAAGTACAAGCTGCTTATGGAGCCACCGGGCAAGCTGCGTGCTGTGGCTCATCATTAGGTGGTAATTGAACTGACGGTAAGTCACCTTGTCGATGCTGCCCGTAACCAAAGGATGGAAAGAGACGACCCAGCGGGCGTCGGGATCGCTACGTAACTGTGCGCGCGACACGGCGGCCAGGGAGGGTAGAAATGTGGCTTCGATCTTGGCTTCCCCTTCCCCATGGGGAGCGATTTCGATACTGCTTCGGGAAAGGATGGTCAGCGAGTCCACGATTTCGTAATAGGAGCGCGCGTGGCCGCGTTTCTTCAATTCTTCGCGCAGGGCGTAGAGTGTAAAGACGACGCCACTTGTGTAGTTTGGCAGGTCAAAATACCCGGATAGCTGCTCAGTCGCGATCTTGCGCAACGCATCCTCGACAAGCTCCTCTGCCGCGCTTGGGTAGTAATCCCGTTCCTTACCGGCCGCATCGGTGATGCGCGCCGGATAGATGGTGCGCGTACGTTGTCCCAAAGGTCGATGGCATTGGAGAGAGTGTCGCGCTGCTCGTCGGTGTTGGCAAGGAACTTCTGGAACAGATTGAGCTGGGTATTCTCGTAGGCGGTCGGCGCCGGCGGCAGCGATAAATCCGGACGGGTATCCTGCAAGATCAGCGCGCCGTTCTTATCTTTCAGCTTTTTCGGGACGATGCCCGGCAGGAGTTCTGACATGGGCGTCAGGTCTGATGTTCGTCGCTCGGTCAATGTGTCCCTTTCCTTCCCCATGCGCGTTATGCCATGGCCCTGACTGGCGTCTCCTCGGGCTTCCGTGCGTGAGCTTCGAAGATATCGGCCATGATGTCAAATGCGCGGCGCGCGGCATTGCGCGTCGGCGATGATGGATTATCGAGCGTTGCGCCAAGAAGCTCTTTCGCTGAATTCACGAAGTAGAGGGGGGACAGGATGACGCGATGTGGGAACGCCATGGCCAGGGCGTCGATGTAGTGTTGCGCGGCCTGTCGGGCTTTCTCGTTGGTGGGCCATGCGCAGGGCCACGCGAGGGCGTACGGGTAGTCGTGCAGGTCGCGCGTGACCGCCTCCAGATCCTCTTCGCTATCACGAAACGGAAGAATGACAAGATCGACTTGGCGCGCCATCTCCGCGTCGAACGCCGGGCGGTTGCCGCCGCCGTCGAAGATCCACCAACCGTTCCGGTGCGCATCAATCGCGCCCAAGACTTTCGCCAGTTCCTTGGGCTGTCGACCATCAAGGACGCTGTAGGGCCGTCCCTCTTCCTTTAACTGCCGGTTTGGGTCCGTGAGGACATAGGCGGCGGGCTGCCGGTGCAGGATCGCACCCAGGCAAATGAGATGAGATGTGGTGGTCTTGGTCGAGCCGCCCTTCTGGCCGCCAATGTAAACGCTGTGGCTCATGCGTCTTTCTCCAGCCGGTCAAGGATCACCTGTTGCACCGTCACGCCCCTGCCCGTCGCCTTGGTCCTGCGAACGGCTTCTCTGTCGTATTCCTCGTACAGCGTATTCGACATGCGGAGGAACACCGGGACCGTGCCACGATTCGGCGCTTTTTTGCGTGGCTTCTGCAGTATCGGAGGCTCTGCCGCCGCGCTGCTGGCGGGAGCCGCCGGGGCGGTGGGAATAGGAGAATGGACCACAAGCGGCATCGAGGCCGCACTGGCCAGCCGACTCGCAAGATCGGCAACGTCCTTTGGTTTCTTCATGGCGGCTCTCCTTTGGCTGGCCTGAAAATGTGGCTAGCCACCTTGCAGGCTAGCGCGATAACCCATGATTACGATAGCAATGATTGCTGGCAATCGGACTATCAAAATAGCAGGATAGCCAAACTAGCCAACAAGCAGGCTAGGTGGATAGGTGGATAGCCAGCAAGCGCGAAAGCGCGATATCGGTCTGCCTAGATGGGGCAGGGGGCGGCCCTCGTCGGGATATGGCAACGATTCCGTACTATGCCGTGCACCACATGAATAAGGGGCTATCCGCGAACCAAGCGCGGCTGTCCGGCGCTGTTGATACCGCCAAGCCCACAGTACCAACCTGCCCAAAACCACGCGTGGAAGGAGACAGTCCACATCTTCCTCAGCGAAGAAGTCCCTAGCGCGGGCGGAGGCGAGACGGGGTTCTGTGTACTCCGCCATCTGCCACACCGAAGGCTGGCGGGAAGTGCAGACCAGACTGGCAGAGAGAACATAGTTCGTCAATATGCTTTCATTCTGAAAGCATATTGAAACGTATACGCAACGGTTTCTACTGCACTAAACGCGATTATATCGCCTTTAAATTGTTGCCATTACATAATCATTGCAGATATTATTTCATTTTGCTTGCATGTATCTTGCTTGTTGTAAGCAACACGAAACGCTTTTGCGTTGCTTTGATTCTGTGTTATATTTACAACGCTTACAGAACTGTTGTAGAATCATTCTAACGTGCAACCGAAGCAGAATGAACCTGAAACGGCTCGGAACTGTAACCGAATCTGAACGGACCTCAAAGCGTTCGGACACGCAATGATTCTGAAACAGCCTCGCAACCGTTCTGAATGGCAACAGATGCACAACGCCCTTGAAATCATTGCGTGTGCGTCGGAGTACTCGAAGCCTGAGCTGTACCGGAAGAGACAGGAGAAGACCAAGTGCCGATAATCGTGGCAGCAAATCCTAAAGGTGGAAGCGGGAAGTCTACGACTTGCCTGGTGCTGGGCACAACGCTCGCTAAGAACGGCGCCACCGTTCGCATCATCGACGCCGACCCCCAGGGAACCCTCCGCAGATGGCGTGACAGAGGGAATAGCAAGTACCGGGATATCGTCGTAACGCCCACGCCAGGCGAGGACCTTACTGAGTTGATCGACAAGCTCGCGAGCGAGTTTCAGTTCGTACTAATCGACGTGCAAGGCACAGCAAATCAGGAGCTTGTGGCCGCTATGTCCCGTGCCTCCCTGGTGCTCATACCGATGCATGCCATGACTGCAGACGCGGACGTTGCCACAAAGGCAATCTCGTTGCTGCACTCTCAGGAGAGGTTGTTCCGGCGGTCGATTCCACACGGCGTCGTCTTCATCGCTACGAGTAAACTCATCAAGACACGCGAGGAGCGGATGATTCTTGAAGGCGTCGAGAAGCTCAAAATTCCGCGCTTTCAAACGGCCCTGAACGCGCGCGCGGCCTTCTCCGAACTCCACGCATACCGCTGCGCGCTTGAAGAGCTCGACCCAAAGAAGACAAACGGCATCGACAAAGCTGAAGCCAACGCCTACGCATTCATGCAAGAAGTGCTTCATGTGCTTAAAAACGGGCAAGTTAAAGAAGATGTGCAGATTCTTGACGGACACGCTACAGAGGAGGTTCTGAATTGATGATCACTAAGCCTGAACCATTTGCAGAACTTGCTGCTGAAATGACGCCCATTGACCCGGCCTCATTTGCCCCTGCGCCCGCGCCCCCAAGGCTCGCTCCAGCGCAATCCGCCCAGCTGAGCCGCGTTGCGGAAGAAAAGGGCTTTAGTATCAACAACTTCGAAGAGAAGCCGATCACTTCCAAGCGGTTCTCCCGGAACAAACGCAAAGAGGTAGTGCGAACCCTGCGCACTTATGTCAGTGACTGGAACCAGTTCCAGGCGTGGTGCAACGCAAATGACTACACGCAAAAGCAGGGCTTTGAGAAGCTGGTGGCATTGTTGCCGGCCCCCAAGCGATGATCAGGCGCAGCCCAATGCCGGCCAACTGGGAAATCTACCTCTAGGTCGGCACTTTGGCGTTCTCGACGCTCTTGGCGCCCGATTGACCGTCGCGTCCTTCTAAAGCCTTATTGCGCGCGCTCGCGCAACAACGGACAGTTTAGTTCATTTGGATTAAGCAATCCTAAACACTTCAAGTTCAACGGGGCGAGGCCGGGCCTGTAGTAGATGGGCTCGAAGGGAACTGCAATTTGTGCGGATGCCTTCAGCCTCCTTCTGCCGGGAGAAAAAGAGCGACCGCGGCTAACGTTCTGCAGATTCTTCTCCTCTTCGCATTGCCTCTCACCCTAAACCTCAATATTCAAGTGAAATTTCTCGATGGATCGGCCCCGCGTTAATCGGCCAGCGGCCGACACCGCGGGCCGTGCACATCTCGGAGCATGTATGCCGGACCAGATGTGAAAGAGGGCAATCTGTTGCACCAAGCAACAAACTGCGAGATCTCGCATAAACCAACATTCCATATTGGGCGAGATGTTGGCGGGGGATATGACTGACTCCAGGTCGGATATTTGTTCAGTTTTGTACGGTTCCTGGCGGGGAAGCATGGTTATCTACTGTAGATCGAAACCGCAGTGCCGCTCTGAGCACTATAAGGTGTCTTCTAAATCATGCCCATATCTCGCATCTGCGCCCTTCCAGTTCACGCAACTATTTACTATCTAGGTTCGCTCCCTAAGATACCGCCATCAAACTGGGGAAAAACCCTAAGAAGTGCCCCTTTTCTTCAGCCATCCAGGATTGTGCGGATGGTTGGAGCCTATGAAAAAACCAATCGACGATGCAATCCTGAAAGCTCCGAATCGAAAGACGCTCAAGCCTTGCTGGTTTCGGTCCTTGACCGTCTCCGGATCTATACCGCGGCGCCCAA
>JBEKDN010000263.1:0-4076 GCA_050014335.1 Occallatibacter sp.
ATCTGTTGATCGTTGGGGGGGGTGAGCGAGGCGTGCTTTACGGGGCCTTCGCATTGGTCCGAAAGCTCGCGACTACTGGCTGGACGCCGACAGCCAAGATTACTGAAGAGCCCGCCATGCCCATTCGCTGGGTGGACGATTGGGACAATCCCGACGGCTCCATCGAGCGCGGTTACGCCGGTCGCAGCATTTTCTTTGAGAGCGGCAACGTGCGCGCGGACATGGCTCCAGTGGCCGAGTATGCGCGGCTGCTGGCTTCGGTGGGCATCAGCGGCGTCAACGTGAACAACGTCAATGCAGCTCCGCAACTTCTTGACGCGGACCACCTGAAACAACTGGCGCGGATCGCCGATGCCATGCGTCCCTGGGGCGTGCGGCTGGCTCTCAGCGTGGATATTGCCAGCCCGCAAAAGATCGGCGGCCTCAAAACTTACGACCCGCTCGAGCCCGCTGTGCGCGCCTGGTGGAAGGCCAAAGCCGACGAGATTTATGCGCTCATCCCTGACTTCGCCGGCTTCACTGTGAAGGCCGACAGCGAGGGCCAGCCTGGACCGGCCAGCTACGGACGCACACCGGCCGACGCCGCCAACACCCTGGCAGCCGCGCTTGAAGAGCACGGCGGCATTGTGCTTTACCGCGCCTTTGTCTACAACCACCACCTGGATTGGCGCGACCCCAAGGCCGACCGGGCCCGCGCGGCTTATGACATTTTTGCCCCGCTCGATGGAAAGTTCGCCGCCAATGTCGTGGTGCAGACCAAGGAAGGCCCCATCGACTTCCAGGCTCGCGAGCCGGTCTCGCCGCTTTTTGGCGCGCTTGAATTAACTAGCCAGGCCATGGAGGTCGAGATCACGCAGGAGTACACCGGGCAGCAGCGCCACCTGGTTTATCTTGCCCCGATGTGGAAGCAGGTTCTCGACTTCGGCTTCCGCGCCGCGGGTCAGGCCGCACCTGTTAAGGAGATCGTCGCCGGCAAAACCTGCCATCGCATTCTCGGCGGCATGGTCGGTGTTGCCGGCGTAGGCCGCGATGGCTGGCTTGGCTCGCCGCTGGCGCTGGCCAACCTCTACGCCTTTGGCCGTCTGGCCTGGAATCCCGATCTCTCGCCGGAAGAGATTGCCGATGAATGGACGCGGCAGACGATGGGCAATGACCCGGAAGTTGTGCGGACAGTCGTGAAGATGCTGATGCAATCCTGGCCGGCTTATGAAAATTACACCGGACCGCTGGGTCTGCAAACCCTCACCGATATTACCGGCAGCCACTACGGTCCCAACATTGAGGCAAGCGAGAACAATGGCTGGGGCCAGTGGCATCGCGCCGACAAGAACGGAGTCGGCATGGAGCGCAGCGTTGCCACTGGCACTGGCTTTGCGGGCCAGTATCCGCCGGGCATTGCGGCGCTTTACCAGAAGCCCGCAACCACGCCCGACGAGCTGCTGCTCTTCTTCCACCATGTGCCGTACACCTACCGGCTGCACAACGGCAAGACGGTGATTCAGTCCATCTATGACAGCCACTATGAAGGCGCGGCGCAGGCCGCTCAGTTTGTCCGCGAGTGGGCAACGCTCGAAGGCCGCCCAGGAATTGCCCAGCCGCTCTACGAGCAAGTCCGCAACCGCCTCGTCTACCAAGCCGGCCACGCCATCGTCTGGCGCGATGCCGTGGTGCAATACTTCCTCAAGCTCAGCGGAATTCCCGACGAACAGGGCCGCGCCGGGCATTACCCCGGCCGCCTCGAAGCCGAAAATGCCCGGCTCACGGGCTATAACATCATCGATGTCACTCCGTGGGAGGATGCCTCGGGCGGCAAGGCGGTTAGTTGCGCGGAGGTGCTTGGCTGTGCGGCGGAATGGACTTGGCCGGGCGCGGCGGGGCGATTCGATATCGCCGTGCAGTACTTCGATCTGCCAGGAGGCGCGGCGCGGTTCACGCTCAGGGTCAATGGCAAGTCCGCCGCCACATGGGCCGCAGACGCCAGCCTGCCCTCGTCCCGTCCCAATGGCGACAACTCGACGCGCTACACCGTGCGCGGAGTCGAGCTGAAGCAAGGCGATATGCTGCGAGTCGAGGGAGTTCCAGACGGCTCCGATCCGGCGGCTCTGGACTACATTGAAGTGACCGCCGCTACGCCCCGAGGATGGAAATGAATCGAGCTTCCCAATATTTTTGACCATCCAATAGGAAGAAACTGGCGTTAAAAATCCTGAGAAAATAGAATCCATTGGGGAGGTGGCGTGGCGGAACATCGGAAGTCCCAGCACAGATGGATCAAGTGGGTTGCCGTTGGGCTGCTGGCGGTGCTGGCGGCAGTGGCTGGCGTTGTTGAAGTGGCCTTGCAACGCACCGAACCGTTTCTCCGTGCGCGCATCGTGGAGAGTTTGCAGAACCGCTTCCACTCGCATGTCGAGCTGGACAGCTTTCATGTTTCCCTGGTGCATGGGCTCTGGGCTGAAGGCAAGGGGCTGCGCATTTGGCCGCCTTCGCAGGTTGAAGGCGTAACGGTTCCCGTGGGGCAAGGCGAGCCGCTGATTCGCCTGGACGAGTTTCGCTTTCATGCGCCGCTGCATTACTCCCCCGGCAAGCCGATTCGCATCTCCGTTGTGGAATTGAAGGGCCTGAGCATTCATCTGCCGCCCCACTCGCACTTCGAGCATCCGTCGCCGGACGCTTCCGACGCAGCATCCAAGCCGAAAAATCCAATCGCAGCGCTGGTTACTTTTCAGGTGGAGACAATCGATGTCAACGGCGCGGAGCTGGTGATGGAAACCAGCAGGCCGGACAGGCTGCCCAGAGATTTCCCTATAGCGCACCTGAAGCTGACTCATATTGCCCCAGGCAAGTCAATGGTCTTTGACGCGGCGCTGACTAACCCCAGGCCCAAAGGGACGATTTTCGCTGTGGGGCACTTCGGTCCGTGGCAGACCTCCGACCCCGGCGAATCGCCCATCGATGGCGACTTTCATCTGGATCATGCGGATCTGGCAACCTTCAAAGGCATTGCGGGCACACTTGACTCGACCGGGCACTTTCAAGGCACGCTGCGCAATCTGACGGTGGATGGACAGACCGAGACGTCGGATTTTCGCCTGACACACTTTGGCTATGCCATGCCGCTCAGCACCCGCTACCACGCGCGCGTCGACGGGACGAACGGAGACACCTGGCTCGATCGGATTGAAGCAAAACTGGGTGAGTCGCCCTTTGTCGTGCAGGGGAAGGTAGTGCGCCAGCCAAAGGGGACTCTTGGCGGCGCGCAGCAGTATGGCGGGCACGACATTACGCTTCAGGTGAATGTGGCGCGGGGACGCATCGAGGACTTTCTGCGTTTGGCCAGTAAATCCGGCAATGTGCTGCTGAGCGGCAATCTGGAGATGAAAAGCGCGCTGCACATTCCGCCGGGACCTGAACCGGTTCATCTGCGGTTGGAACTGGATGGCGAGTTTCATCTGCAAAACGCGCTCTTTACCAGCGCCAAAATGCAGGGGCGCATTGCCGACCTGAGCCTGCGCGGGCAGGGGCGGCCCGAGGCTCTGAAGACCACTGCCCCGGCGACGATTCTCTCAGAGATGCAGAGTGGCTTTCAGATGAACGGCGGCATGATTGCGCTGCCCGCGCTCGACTTCACCGTGCCGGGAGCGACGATTCAGCTCAAGGGCGCCTACGGCGTGGAGGGTGGCGCGTTGGACTTTACTGGCGCGGCCAGAATGAAAGCTCCCGTGTCAAAGATGGTGGGCGGCTGGAAGGGAATGTTGCTCACCCCGGCCGATCGCCTGCTAGAAAAAGATGGAGCGGCCACCGAAGTTCCCATCGAAATTCACGGCACCCGCGAGCAGCCCGAGTTCACCGTCGATCTGGCGGGAATGAAGATTTCAGGCAGACGATAGAGCGGGGGCGAGCGATTTGCCTGCTTTGCCTCAAAGGGAATGTATAAACCCAGGCTATCGCATTTGATTTCAACCTGGCCAGCAAACTGCCCAATCCCCATCGTCGGCATTCGCAACTCTGTTCGCATTCGCCAACTTGCAACCCCGCTCAGAAAGGCTAAAAAAACATGAGCCGCGCCGCCCGCGTTT
>JBEKDN010000264.1:0-4069 GCA_050014335.1 Occallatibacter sp.
TGGTTGAACCAACATTCATTGAACAGGGGCTCAACTCGACAATCGGTTCTGTGTGCCGTGTCCGCCAGTCCGGAATGCCTAATGAACCGCGGAGAGCTCCACCTTCTTAGGAAGGGTTCACCAGCGCATCAACCACGGCCCAGTGGGTCGGATTCTACTCTCTTGCGCAGTTTAGCGTCCGTAGGATAACAGCGCCGAGGATATTGAATTCAGCGGCAGAATCTTGCCTACGCCATTCATTTTGATGGCCTCCTTGGGCATGCCGAAGACCACGCAACTGGCTTCATCCTGCGCAATGGTCATTGCGCCCGCCTGCTTCATCTCCAGCATTCCATGCGCGCCGTCGTCCCCCATCCCCGTCATAATGATTCCCACTGCATTGCGTCCCGCGTATCGCGCTGCGGAGCGGAAGAGCACATCGACCGAGGGACGATGGCGGCAGACCAGCGGGCCGTCTTTGATCTCGACATAGTAACGCGCGCCGCTGCGCTTCAGAAGCATGTGATGGTTGCCCGGCGCAATCAGCGCGCGGCCGCGAATCACCGTATCGTTGGTCTCGGCCTCCTTGACGGTGATCGCGCACATGCTATCGAGCCGCGCGGCAAAGGCGCGCGTAAACAGCTCCGGCATGTGCTGCACAATGACGATGCCGGGCGTGTCGGCGGGCAAGGCCTCGAGCACTGTCTTCAGCGCTTCGGTCCCACCCGTCGACGCGCCGATGGTGACCACTTTTTCTGTCGTCTCGGCCATCGCGCGCGTAGCCGGCGAGAGAATGCAGTCGGCATTCAGCTTGGGCTCCACCGTGTGACTGGGCAAGAGATTCCGCAGCCTCGCGCCGGCCGCTGCCTTCACAACATTGCAGATTTCAGCGCGCGAGTCTTCAAGAAACTGCTTTGTGCCGAGCTTGGGTTTGGTAATGATCTCCACCGCGCCGTACTCCAGCGCGCGCAAGGTGCTCTGCGCGCCCTCGTCGGCCAGGCTGGAACAGATCACCACGGGAATGGGATGCTGGCTCATCAGCTTCTTTAGAAATGTCAGCCCATCCATGCGCGGCATCTCAATGTCCAGCGTGATGACGTCGGGCACCTGATCGGCAATCCGATCGGCCGCAACGAATGGATCGCCGGCCGTCGCGATGACCTCGATCTGCGGGTCCGACTCCAGCACGTCGCGCAGTGTCTGGCGCACTACGGCCGAGTCGTCCACTATCAGAACGCGAATCTTCTGTGCACCCATACGCCGCGCCTCCTTGCGTTTTCATATCTCTTCTTGGCTGCTTTCACGCGTGCCGCTGCAACAAGACTTCTCCGCTTTTCGTATTGAAGTAAATGTTGATGCCGCGCTTGCCGCCCAGCGAAGAGGCCGAGACGGCAAAGCCCTCCTCTTCGAGAACCCGGATCGCCATCTCGATATTCAGCCTGCCTACCGTAGGCCGCGCCGCATCGTTGACCATCAGCAGAACATCCCCGCCGCCGAAGAGCTTCACTTCAACCTCTTCGCGGCTTGCGCCCAGCGCATCGAACTGGCGCGCCAGATCGCGAATGGCGTAATCCACATAGCGGCGACCGGCGGAACGAGTCAGCGTCAATGCTTGCTTGACCGGAAATCGCGGCAGCATGGGATGGCAGAGCGCGCCCACGCCCAGACGCGGAATCCGAAAGGCAATGCCAACGCACGAACCCAGCAAAGTCCGAAGCACCGCCGGCTCGCGGATCAGGCGCGACTCGCCCGGTTGCACGTAGACCTCTGGAAGTTTTTCCTCCGCATCAGCCACTGAGCCTCCTGTAAAGCGCCGGAGCGACGGGCGTCAACGGCAGCTTCATATCGTGCAGAGTCTCAGCATGGCCGACGAACATGTAACCGCCCGGCAGAAGACAGTTTGAAAGCTTTTGCAGAATACTCTCCTGCGTGGCGCGATCGAAGTAAATGATCACGTTGCGGCAGAAGATCGCATCGATCTTTTCGGCAAGGGCGTAATCGGCATCCATGAAATTCAAGCGGCGGAACTCAACCAGCTTGCGCAGTTCCGGAACCACGCGCACCTTCTCGCTGCCCGGCTCCCGGCTGCGCATAAAGTATTTGCGGCGCAGCGAAGCGGCCACCGGAGAAACGACTTCGTTGGAGTAGACGCCCAGCTCGGCCTTGGACAATACAATTCTGGAAATGTCGCTGGCCAGAATGCGAAAGCGAAAGCCGGGATGAGTCAGCGCGTACTCGCTGAGCACAATAGCCATTGTGTATGGCTCTTCGCCCGTCGAGCAGCCAGCGCTCCAGATAGTGAAAGTCCTGCCGCTGATGCGCTCGGCCAACTCCGGCAGCGCGCGCTCGACAAGAAAATCGAAGTGTCCCGACTCGCGAAAGAAGTCGGTTTTGTTGGTCGTAACCACGTCGATCAGCGATATGAGTTCTTCCTTCAGTCCCTGATGGCCAAAAAGGTAATCGCAGTATTCGCCGTAGGAGTCAAGGCCAAGTGTCTTCAGGCGGCGCTTGATGCGCACCTCGAGCATCGTCTTGCGCTCCGTGCCCAGATGAATGCCAGCCTCGGCATAGATTAGATCGCAGAGGCGCGTATAGTCCCGGCTTGAAATGCATTCATCGCGAGAGCCCATTGTGTGAACGGGGCGGATAAGGCCCCGTTCCCCCCTTTTCTACGCAGCCGCTTCGACAAGCTGCTTGTCCATGCCTTGCTTGTCTGTGTTTTGTTTATCGGCGGTCTGCTTGTCCACAGCAGGCTTGCCTGCTTCGACTGCGCGAACCACCGTAAGCTCATCGGCCGAGAAGACGCGATCCATATCCAGAATCATGATGAACTGGGTATCGCGCTTTCCCATCCCCTTGATGAAGTCTGTCCTGATCTGCGTGCCAATCCGCGGCGCCGGTTGTATCTGATCCGGCTCCAGATCGATCACCTCTTCGACCGAATCGGCCAGTGCGCCAATCACGGTCGATTCGTTTTCCAGAAGCACTTCAACAACGATGATGCAGGTGTTGTGCGTGCTGATAGTCTTCGACATCTCAAAACAAAGCCTGAGATCGACGACTGGAACCACGCTGCCGCGCAAGTTGATAACCCCCGCCATGAACTCCGGCGTGCGCGGAATTTGGGTGATGGTGGTCAGGTCAAGCACCTCTCTTACCTTCGCCACATCGGTGGCAAAGATCTCGTTGCCGAGCTTGAAGGTGAGGTACTGCCGTGTCTCCGTGATTTCGCTGACGCTCATAGTGCAACTCCTCTCTCACTGTGAAGACTGGCGCCCGGTGCTGGCCGCACTTTACTGGCGCGGCTCAGCCCCGCAGGCACCGGCTAGTAACGCTCGAACTCACCGTCCAGATCGTCGTGCTTGTCCTTGAGCCGGAGGTTGACTCCGCCGCCGGCCTTGACGCCAGAGGCCGCATGAACCGCCGCATTGCTCCGCGCCGGAACGCCGTGCGCCGGCCTCGCCTTTGCGCCCGCGCCCTTGCGCCCGCCTTCGTCCCCGGTGTGGAAGAAGCCCAGAGCGCTGACCAGTTGATCGGATTGACCGGTCAGTTCCTCAGTCGTCGAAGCCATTTCTTCCGAAGCCGAGGCATTCTGCTGAATCACCTTCTCCAGTTGCTGCAGCGCCTTGTTGATCTGCTCGGCGCCCGTATCCTGCTCCTTGCTGGCCGCGGAAATCTCCTGCACCAGTTCGGCGGTGCGCTGAATGTCGGGCACCAGTTTGTCCAGCATCTCGCCGGATTTCTCCGAGACCCGCAGCGTCGTCGCCGAAAGCTGATTGATCTCCGCCGCCGCCTTCTGGCTGCGCTCGGCGAGTTTGCGTACCTCAGCCGCAACCACGGCGAAGCCTTTGCCATGTTCGCCGGCTCGAGCCGCCTCAATGGCGGCGTTCAGTGCCAGCAGGTTGGTCTGGCGCGCAATTTCCTCTATGATCGAGATCTTGTTGGCAATCTCCTTCATCGCGGATACGGCTTCCAGAACGCTCTTGCCGCTCTCCTGCGCGTCTTTCGCGCTCTTGTTGGCGATCTTGTCGGTCTGCGAGGCGTTGTCGGCATTCTGCTTGATGTTGGAAACCATCTCCTCCATCGAAGA
>JBEKDN010000265.1:0-4035 GCA_050014335.1 Occallatibacter sp.
CGTCGCCATAACCGGTATCCTGGCCCGCCACGGCATTCACTTCCATTGTCTGCTTGACTTTCCATTGACCTTGCATCCATCCGCCGATGGAATCCAAACCGCCTGTTTCTATCTGATAAGTTACCGGATTTAAGTATGTATATGCATCGCGATAAGCTCCCCCTCCTAGCGATCCGATTCCACGGCCTCGATAGAATTCACCACTCCATTCTCCGTGAGCCGCAACGGGCAATTTCCAGTCGACAGTGCCAGCCCAAGCGTCGATACTCTGCCCGCTACCGTATTTTTTTCGGTCGTAATATCCAGAAACGCCCAGTTGTAGGGCTTTCTGGTCCTTGCCATTGCTGTAGGAGAGACGCATCTCATAACCAGGCTGTCGCGCGGCCTCACCTGGGCTCACGTTGCTATAAGCAGTACTCGCGTAAGCGGCACTGTAAGACGGATCATACAGTCCAAGTTCAAAACTGGCCTGCCGGTCTTCCGTGACCATGAATCGATGCGCCCAGCGCAACTGCGGTGCCCAAACCCACAAGTTACCAGACCATGCCAAGGAAGGCTGTGCTACATCTGCCAGAGAATCTGGAGAAAGCGGAGAAATCAACGGACCATCATAACTTGCCCGTAACAAATCCTTCGACCACTCCCAGGTAATGCCGGCAGTACGCATTCGCACCAAACCAGCCGGCGCACTTATGTAGCTAGAAGTCACTCCTCCAAAGAAGTCCAAGGATGCATCCGCTCGGAAGCGGCCATTCCAAAGTGTTGGACCGGTTCCTTCAAAGCTCAAGATGGTCTGCCGGAATCCGGCGCCGACGCTCCCATGACTCTCGCCAGAAATGCGCCCCATCGCCGATGTTGGCAGATCCGGCTGATCCACCACTCCTTCATTGACAAAGGCATTGAAGAGAACCAAGCCATGAAAACGCACCGGAAACTTCGAGGCGCTCTCCACCTTGGTTTGGTCATGTTGTTGAACCTCAGCGGAAAGCACATCCTGCTCTTCGCGCAGTTGCGTCACCGCCTGTTGTAGCTGCGAGGCCGCGCCTCTGTTCGCTTGTTGAACAGAGGCGGACTCGGTCTCGGCTGCGGCTTTGTGAAGTTCTTCCAACTCCACCTGCATTGCTTGCATTTTCTGGTGGTCGTCATCCACTTGACGCTCCGCAATGGCCAAAGCCTCAGCAAGACGATCTATGCGATCCTCAAGCATATGCAACTCACTGGAAGAAGCGGAATCCGAAGCAGGCACATTGGCCGTCTGCGCCGTTACCGACGTGGACGCAATCAGCAGCAGCTCCACAACTCCGACCGTGAAAAATCCGAGTGGAAACATTCTCATCGTTCCTCCACAGCCATGCATGAGTCTTCTTTCAATATCTTCTCGCTTGGCAGAGTGATCGTGAATGCTGTGTTGCCAAAGGCGGAGTCATCCAGACAAATGCGACCGGCGTGGGCCTCTGCAATGTACTTCGCAAGTGCCAGTCCCAGTCCAACCCCACTTTGTTTTCCTTCGCTCACAAAAGGGTGAAACAGAGTGTCGCGAATTGTGCTGGGCACCCCCGTCCCACTGTCACGAACTGTTATATGAATCCCTTCTACCACCAGCGCCGTCTCAATAGATACCCACGGAGGGTTCTGACCCCGTCCAGCGGCCTGACACGCATTCAACAACAGATTGTAGATCGCCCGTCTCAGTTCCTTCGCATCCACCTGCACCCTGAGTCGCGGAATTGGTAATACTCTCAACTCAACACCGCGCGCATCTGGATGGGAACGGATTGCTCCGGTTGTCCGCTCGATGAGCTCCGCCAAAGACTCCGGCTGAAGATGTAACAGCATGCCGGTCCGGCTGAACACAAGTAGTGAATCGAGCATATCTGTCATACCCTGCACTCCACCACGGACATCTTCAAGCAACTCCTCGCGCTCCTCGTCTGGGATGCGCGGGTTGGCGAGAAACTCTGCGTTCGCGTAGATGGCGGAAAGGTAATGGCGCAGATCGTGAGAGACCGAGCTCGCCATCTGTCCGATTGTCGCCATGCGTTCGGCCGCCAGAAGATCCTTTTGTGTCTTCTGCATCTGGTCTCGCATCCGGTCGAATGCGCGGCTCAGTTCTCGCATCTCTTTTGCGCCGTCTTCACGAATCTTCGGCGAATAATCCCCCCCGCTGAGTGCGCGCGTTGCAGCCACCAGCGATTCCAAAGGACGTGTAACAGTGCGTGTAATCGAGGCGGCCAGCGCCACACCAAAGAAAGCCGCAAGCACACCGAGAATGATCACCATGCGATTCAGCCGCGCCAGAATCTGCCGCTCTTCCCCGAACGATTTGAATACGACGAGCTGAATCGAGCCGCCGGTTGCCGTCCCCGCTTGCAACTGCAAAGATGAAGCTAAGTAACGTTCGCCGCCCAGTTGCATCTCCTCGTTTTCAAAGGGACGGCGGAGCAGATCGCCTTGGTTTGAAGCAAGATTCTGCCGCAGTGCTTGCGGCAAGGTTCCGGCCACTATCCTTCCATCCGCCACAAACTCGACATCCGCCGATGCGGCCTCGCTCACCTCGCGCGCAACCGTCTCGTTCAGCGCATAACCGATCGTCACATAGCCAAGCCCGGTCCGCTGATCACCGGAACCGAAAGTAAGCGCTCTGGACGATATCTCGAATAGCTGGCCCTCCGATACGAACAAGCGCGGAACTTCAGGGGAGTTAATCGACTCCCGAAGTGCTGCCTCCACACTTGATCGCTTCAGCGGTGCGCCGATATTGTAATAGGCCTCCAGTCTTCCCTCAGGATTCTGCAATGAAAAAAAGTCGTTTCCACTTAGGCTCCAGAACTCCGTGCCGGCATCGGCAATCGTTCGTGAATCGGAGGTGGTCATCACGGCCTTCAAGCTAGGCAATTCCGACAAAAGGGAAGACTCGCGCAATAACAACTCTTGCCGCTGCTGTTGCAAGTTATGAAAAGTCTGCAAGGAATCCCGCATATCCAGCTCGAGATTGCCTCGCACCTGGCTTTCGACAGTCATTCGCACCATCGCCAGAAAGATAACCGTCATTACCAGCACAAGCGACGTCAGCGACAAAAGAAGCATAGTGCGCATTCGCCATGAACGCATCATGAATCAAACTCCATCGCTAAGTCTTCCACTACCCGCGGCATTTCCTTCCTCTACCTGCGGAGCCTCTGGGCCGGCTCGGGAACCATCGCCGCACCCTCTTGTCCCTGGCGAACAAATTTATATCCTGCGCCATGCACGGTTAGAAAATGACGCGGTTGAGCTGGGTCACGCTCAAGTTTTTGGCGTAGCTTCAATATCTGATTGTCCACAGTACGCGTATTCGGATAGGAATCGTAGCCCCAGACATCGTTTAGTAACTCCCCACGTGTCAAAACGCGCCCGGCATTTTCGATGAAGTAGCGCAACAGCTTGAACTCGTGAGCCGTTAGTGTAACGATAGCGCCGTCGCGGCGAACTTCCATCTTGGGCGCGTCGATGGCGATCTCCTCAAATTCAATCAGTTTTGCGGAGGTCGACTTTCCAGAACGCCGGATCGCTGCCTCAACGCGAGCAAGCAGCTCTCTCGGGCTAAATGGTTTGGTCACGTAGTCGTCCGCGCCCAATTCGAGCAGTAGAACCTTGTCGGCCACTTCACTCACCGCGCTCAGAATGATAACTGGTGTCTCTGGCTGGCCTTCTTTCATCAGACGGCAAAGATCGCGACCGTTGATGCCCGGCAACATCAGGTCAAGAACCACCGCGACTGGCTTGACCGCACGACTGGCTGCTAATCCGGCCTGGCCTTCCTCAGCTATTTGGACATCATACCCTTCGGAGGCAAAAAGCCGCGTTAGAGCTTTTTGGATTCTGGGATCGTCCTCAACAACAAGAATTGTTTTCATAATGCCATCCTTGCATCACATGATTTTCCATCAATGTGAATTAAACTTCCAGCCTCCTGCGTTGCTGAAGAATACCTTGCCCACCATTCCCGACCGCGCCAGCCAAAGCAAAGTTACAAAGAAATGACATTTGCCAGAT
>JBEKDN010000266.1:0-3981 GCA_050014335.1 Occallatibacter sp.
GGAAAGCTTCCAGCCGGCCTTGGCCACAGACAAGATCGTAGGACGTTCCATCTGCAGCCGGATCGCGCCGGCAGACGGTGATTGGGTTTTTCAGGCCAATCGCAGAAATACTTGCCACTATCTGATCAAACGTGACTTTACTGCGCCCTCTCGGGTTCGCAATCCTAATCTCGGCGATGGGGACATTCAGAACTTCAGATGTGGTCAAGCCGTCTCCTTCAATTGTTGCCTGCGACCCAAGCTCATAAAGAAGTCCAAACTGTCGAATCGGTAGACATCGAGGGAGAGCGGGTTGTTGGCTGCGAGTGATAGCTTTTGTGACAGCTGATCCAAGCTGGGCAGAAGATAGTAGTCAAGGATTTCAGCGTTGTCGGGCTTTAAGCGGGCTGCGATGGTCACGTCGGGAAGCAGCGAAGCATCGAGCCGAATCAGCCAACGATTTCCGCCAGACAGCGTTTCCCGGCATCGAGCAAGCACAAGTGAAACCGTAAACTGCCGGTTGACGAGAAGGGCGCCATCCGAACGTTCGTCGTCGACAGTCGCGCCGTCGTGTCGCAGCTGTTTGGTGATCGTTTCGTAAAGAATGCGGTGCTGCTCCCTAATTCGCTGGTTGATCTCTATATAGGTGAAGTCCCGTTCTGGCTTGTAGCCGATGAGACTGTATGCACGGTTCAAGCTCTTAAAGCGGCTTTGAAACGCCCCGCTTGAAGGCATGCTCTCGTCCTCATCGATTAGGATGCCCGACAGCTTGCCGGCTCGCTCCCAGAGGTGGCGCAATTGCTGAAGCATCTCATCGTCAGCCAGGCGCAGGTGCCGGGCTTCCACAATTTCTTGTGACCGAGCGAACTGTTCAACGGGAACGATGGGTTCGAACGCAGCCTCACGACGAATCCACATCTCGACCGGATTCTCGACGCGCTTCTTCTTTAGCTTGAAAGAGTGGCGATTGTAGATGTTCGACCCAACGTACTTAGGATTCGTCAGGAGTTGATGGACTGTTCCTCTGGTCCAAGGACGCCCCAAGTCTGTGTCGATGCCGCGCTCATTCAGCAGCTCGGCGATCTCCCGTTCGGACCTATGTTCAACAGTAAATAGGTCATAGATATCTCTAACGATGGAAACCTCTTCGTCCGGCCCTGGGACTAGGATCACCCGATCAGTCTGAATGCTCTTCTGCTGGCCGAACTGCAAGATCTCTTTTGGGGTGCTTTCGCGATCAACCAGTTGCCGCCGCAACCCAAATCCGGCGTGGCCCCCCTGACGATATCCAAGTTCAATCAAGCGGCATTGCCCGGCGAAAACCTTCACCGAAAGTTCACGACTGTACTCCCCGGCCATCGACCGCTTGATCGTTTTGAGTAGTGTGGAAGAAAAGCTCCCATCATTCTCGAATTGCTCCGCGCAATAGTGCACCGTGACCCGAGCTCGCTTGCAGACGTACTCGTAATAGGCACTCTCATCTGCGTCCTGGAATCTTCCCCACCGGCTTACGTCGTAGACCAAGATGACTTCGAAGTCAGCTGCTCCAGATTCCACCTCGCCCAGGAGATCTCTAAGTGCAACGCGCCCCGCGAGCGTCAATCCACTCTTACCGTAGTCGACGAAAGTCTTCACAACCTGCATGTTGTGACTGTCGGCGTATTTTTGGATAGCGTCTGACTGGTTTTCAGTAGAGTATTGCTGATGCTCGGTCGACATTCTAACGTACATGGCAGCCCGCATAATATTTTGGTTCAATGACTTAACTGGCATATCCCCTAGCCTCTAAACGAACAGATTTTCCTGGTCTTTGGTCCGCACAAGCGAACTATCTTTCCGATTGAGAGCGGTGTTCACCGCGCAAATCGTTAGCGAACTCGTCTGGATACGAATAGTACCATTAGTATACTTGCTAACATTGCAAGTCTGGTAGATACCCGTGTGATGAGCGAATCCACCAAGCGTACCGTGCAAGTCAACGTAAAGATGAGCGAAGACGATTTTGCTTTGCTTCTAAGGGCAGCCGAACTCAGATGGCCAGAGGCAATTATCAGCAATTCGGGCGTTCTGCTCGGACTCGCAAAGATCGCGGCAAAGAGGATCCTCGAGGCCAAGCCGGAGGGCTAATCGCGCAAGCTCCCACCCTTCTGAATACCTAAGCTCAGATGGCCTCGGCTCTAAGCTTTGGCAGATCCTTGATCAGGACTTTGTCATCCGTTGCTTTGGCCGGAGCGCGAAGCCAGCTCAGGTGCCAAGCGATGTCGGGCGATATTCTTAAATGCAGAAAATAAGTGGGTTGCAATGGAGGATGGGCTGGCAAGATGCTTCTCTCAGTCTCCGAGGCTGCCCTTTTTGTTCTCGTTATCGGATATTTAATGGCTGTAAACGGGTGTAAGTGGATATTTCCTTGCCTTTGGGTAGGGAATGGATAACAATGGGTGAAAATGGGTATCCGCCATGCACAGTATCAAGAACATAACGATCACGCCTGAAATCCTCAAGCTCATCGCCGAAATCGATGAGTTCAAAGGGCGCTGGACGGTCATTGAGACCCTCGCCCCTGAAAAGCTAACTACCCTGCGCCGGATCGCGACGATTGAAAGTGTGGGGTCGTCCACCCGTATCGAGGGGGCAAAGCTCAGCGATGCGGAGGTAGCGAAGCTGCCTCTTGACGGATCGGTTGCCTTCTCGAAGTGTCCACTTATTTTTGGTGGGCACCTGTTGAGTGTGGCTCAAACGGCCTGTGCGGTCCGGCTATTAAGAGAGTCAACAGGGTTCCAGGGCAGGAGTTCCTCGATGTGGCTGACGGGATGGTCTGCGATCTGAGCCAGGACAGTGCGGAAGTAGAGCTCCGGGTCGAGACCGTTCAGTTTTGCTGATCCGATGAGGCTGTAGGTGGCAGCGGCACGCTCGCCGCCGCAATCGGAGCCGACGAATCAATAGTTTCGTCCAAGAGCGACGGCACGCATCGCCCGTTCGGCCGAGCTGTTGTCGATCTCCAGCCGTCCATCGCCGGTATAGCGCGTGAGGGCACGATTCCTGTGTTTGGCCGGCTCATGTTGTGTGTCGGAAGGAGAAGAGCTGGGCAGGTTGCCGTCGCAAGGCCGCCGGCCATATTGAAGACCGACGAAATCCAACCCGTGCTTCCCGCTCCTGTAGACACCAGGATGCCACTCGACGACTGATACTCGGTCTTCCCCTGCAGCGTGATCTTGTATCGCGCCGAGATATGGCTGCTCGCGCCGATGAAGAGATCATTGAATGCCAGGATGCGTTGCCCATCCTGCAAGCGCGCCTCGGCCATCGTAACCTCTCTCATGTGCTCCTTTCCTCCAAGTACAGCCGCAATCGCACCCCGCACATCTGACGGCAAGAACGGCATCAGGATGCCGTCGAAGCGTTCAGGGTCCGGATTGACCGCGATAATCGGCTGCCCCTTCACGTACTTTGCCGTGTTGGCAACCACGCCATCCTGCCCAAGAGTGACGATCAAGTCTCTCTCAGAGAAAAGTACCGTTGGCACCAGGCTCCGATCGAGAGCGTGGACCTTAAGCTCGGAAGGAAGAGATCGCCGCGTCTCCTCCACCGCCGTGCGGTATACGGTGTCCTCGCGCTCGTACTCTCCGAAGTCACCGCCGGCGTGCTCGATATAGAACCGAGCTTGTCCAACGGTGTTGAACCGTTCAACAAGCTCGGCTAGCCGGGTTTTGCGGGTAATGACAAATACCTTTTCGAACATGGCTAGTTCCTCTTCTTGCTCATCAGTCCCTGCAAGAGGTCAGGTGAGATATTCAACTCTCCGATCTTCTGAGCATTGCCAGCAAGCTCCTGGAAGGCAAGTGCGATCACCTGCCCGGCATCGAATCCACCTGGCGAGATGAGCATGAGCTTCTTCCAGTCCATTGTTTCGATCGCTTTCGCGGTGACTTCCATTGCGTATGCCCGGCTGTCGGCGTCCTTCCGTTCGTTCGCCACTTTCTGGTCCATCAGCAGCGCCCTTTG
>JBEKDN010000267.1:0-3946 GCA_050014335.1 Occallatibacter sp.
GTCATCTTCGCAGTGAGCCTGTTTACTGAGCCAAAACCCAAGGCACAACTCACCGGCCTGGTGTGGAGCTATACAACGTTTCCCGCGGCTGAAGCAATGCCGGTCTGGAAGAAGCCGATTTTCTGGGGGGCCGGCGTGGCCATCTTTTTCGTAGTTCTGCAATGGATGTTCTGGTAAGGCGGAATCATCGACCTTCGCACAACACATCTACCTGCACACAAGAGAGGAGCAATCAATGCGCGAACGGCATCATATGTTGCCCGTGTGGTTTTTTATCGGCATGCTGCTGACAATATACGGTGTAATCATTCTCATCACATCGATTGTCGACTATTCGCAGCCGTCTTCTGCCGTTCTCTCGCAGTATCATCCCGGAATATGGGGCGGCATTTTGCTGCTGGTGATCGGCGGCTTCTACACGCTGAAGTTCCGTCCGCGCTAGACCGAAACAAACGGTCGGCAGTTGAGACCTGCGAGCGGAAAAATGTTGCCTCAACGATATGCCAGAGAGGATTGATTCATGAAAAATAACCCTCAATCAAGTGTCACGCGTCGATCCTTTCTCAAAACCTCTGCCATGAGTTCTCTTGCGCTTGCGACACCTGGGCCGTTTGCAGCCAGTCTCGTAACGGCTGCGAAACCGGTGGTGCGGACCAAGGCGGGCAAGGTGCGCGGATTCGTATCAGACGGCGTCAACACTTTTCGCGGGGTACCCTACGGAGGAACAACAGCTGGCCCGAACCGATTCCTGGCGCCCCAAAAGCCGGAGCCTTGGACTGGAATTCGCGATGCTTCGCTATTCGGGCCAATGGCCTTTCAAGATCCGCCGTTGAAGGGAATCTACGCCGAAGTTCTACGAGGCCTTGCGCCCGTAGAACCTTTGAATATGAGCGAAGACTGCCTCTGCTTAAACGTCTGGTCTCCTGAGCTTGGTGCCGACCACAAGCGTCCGGTGATGGTTTGGATGCACCCGGGAGGCGTTGTCTTCTGGGCCGGTAATTCTGAATGGACAGATGGGGCCAATCTCGCGCGTCATCACGATGTCGTCGTAGTATCGATGAATCATCGCTTGAGCGCTCTTGGTTTTCTATACCTCGCTGATGTTGCCGGCCCTGCATATGCAGAGTCAGGCAACGCCGGCATGCTCGATATCGTAGCCGCGCTCAAGTGGGTTAAGGAAAACATTGCCGCTTTCGGTGGCGATCCAGACAATGTCACCATCTTTGGCGAGTCGGGCGGTGGCTGGAAAGTATCGACATTGCTTGCGATGCCGGCGGCTCAAGGGTTGTTTCACAAGGCCATCATTGAATATGACGTGATGGTGAAAGGCCTTCCGAGAGAGAAGGCTGCAGCGGAGACAACCGAAATTCTTGGGAAGCTTGGGATCAAGGACCATGTTCCTGACGAACTCGCGAAGATACCCCCGGCTCAGTTGATCGAAGCGGTGAAAGGCATGAATTTCATGCCGGTGGTTGACCGAAGGGTTCTGCCAAGAGATCCGTTTTTTCCTGATGCACCTGATATCTCTTCGCAAATTCCACTCATCATCGGCAATAACCGATCTGAAGTTGCATATTTGATGCTCATAACCGGTATCCCTGATATCCCAGATGATGCGGCTCTGAAGCAATACGTAAAAAGTCATCTGGGCTTGAGTGATGAGTTAGCCGGCAAGTGCATTGAACTCTACACTCGGCTGAACCCCTCCTCATCACGCCTCGACACGATGATCGGCATCGCAAGAGCTGGAATTCGCAACGAAGTTAGAACGGTGGCAGAACTCAAACTAAAACAGGCAGGTGCTCCCGTGTTCCGATATGAATTCGAATGGGAAGCGCCCGGATTCGAAGGACACTATCGCTCGAGCCATACATTCGAACTTCCGTTTGTCTTCGATAATACTGATGCCGCTCTTCAGCTATTTGGCTCAACCCCAGATCCTCGGCGTTATGATCTCGCTCGAAATATGAGTGGGGCCTGGGTTGCCTTTGCCCACAATGGAAACCCAAGTCATCCTGGCATGCCGGAGTGGAAATCCTATACTCTCCCCGATCGTGCAACCATGCTATTCAATTATTCATGCGAATTAATCAACGACCCAGACCATGAGGAGCGAGTGGCAGTTGAGCAGTTGTTCAAGTAAGCGTGTAGCGGCACAACTTATGCGGTGGCATTGCAGATTGTGATGATGTATTTATGGATTCGGGTACAGAGCTCTCAGAGTAAACAGTGAAGGGGGATGGCGTGAAACGAACCCGTGACCCGTACCTGTTAGAAACGGTGGCTCGTGCGTGCGAGGTATTAAAATGCTTCCGGGACAATCAAACTGAGCTAAAGCTAAAGGATATTGTCCAGAAGACTGGCTTGAATGCAACCATCGCTTTCAGATTGGTGCACACTCTTTCAGCGGAAGGAATGCTCGAAAGAGGATCAAATCTAGCCTATAGCTCTCGTTTCAGTTTGAAGGGGAATCCGCAATTCAGAATTGGCTATGCAGCCCAGGCAGACGAAGACTCGTTCTCGGCCGCCGTTTCAGCAGGAATTCGGCTGGCCGCGGCTAGACAGAATGTTGAATTGATAGCGCTCAACAATTCTTACAGCGCGTCTCTTGCGCTGAAGAACGCCAAAAAGCTCGCCGAGAGCGGCGTTGGGTTAGTGCTCGATTTTCAAAGTCACTCCAAGATAGCTCCAGCCGTCTCAGCCGTTTTTCGTGAGATAGGCGTGCCGCTCATTGCAATTGAAATCCCGCATCCGGATGCCGTTTTTTATGGCGCAGACAACTATAGAATTGGCCTGCTAGCCGGTAACGTGCTTGCAAAGTGGGCTAAGGAACAGTGGAAATCGAAAGTTCAGCGCGTACTGCTGTTGAAGGCCGACGCGGCTGGGCCGCTGCCACAACTCAGGCTCTCGGGCGCGCAGGTGGGTATTCGCGAGGTCCTCCCGCACATTGAGGAGGGTGCATTTACTATGTTGGAGGCTAACTGGGATTTTCTTCGAGCATTTGAGTCGGTGCGGCGATATCTCAGAAGAGTTCCCCGGCAAACTACTCTGATAACAGGAATCAACGATATGACAGTACTCGGCGCCCTGCGAGCTTTTGAGGAGGCAGGGAGGAGCCAGGACTGTGCAGCGGTGTGCCTCGGCGCAATTCCTGATGCCAGAGCTGAGCTTCGACGAAGAGGGACGCGCCTGATCGCTGCCATTGCCTTTTTCCCGGAGCGTTATGGCGACGACATTATCCGCCTCGCTTTGGATATTCTCCACAAGCGAAGTGTCCCTTCCGCCGTATACGCTCCCTATCAACTTGTTACGACCGCAAATCTCTCAAAGCTTTATCCGTTGGATTCGCAAAGTTAATTGAAGTGGCTCCGACGTCGCACTGAACCCGATTTACAGCTCAATCGCGGCAAACCTCTCGGTTCTCGAAGTTCGCAAATCGAACTGTATGGATGCTCGAAGAAAGGCTTGGCAGTGAGTCCCCCGTTGGGCACGGAACAGTTCGGCTTTTATTCCAACAGTTCGGAAAGATCGTTTCGGAATGCGGTGCCAATCAACGTAGTTGTCGATTCTCAGTTTCGAGTAATGACGTCATTTCTACTAAAGCCATGGAAGGGAATTTGTCCGTTTATCCCGGCACTTTGGCCTTCCGTTGGAGTTGCAGAGAAAATGAACAGAGCACAGATTCCCTTAAGCCGAAGCCCTTGGATTGAAGAAAAGTACGATATCCGAAACTTTTCAAGTTCACCTTCATGGGTTCTTGACAACCTTCTGGATACCTGAAGAGCATTCGGAATCGGCCTTTTTAAGGAGCGGGCAGCTTGTCCAGGGCAATAGAGCAATGCTTGTTCACCAACACGTGATTTGAAGCAGATCCCTGAATGCTGTTATGGTGTGGAGATGGATAGATGGACGTTCAACAAATCTCTTGGCCTGGGAGCTATCACTT
>JBEKDN010000268.1:0-3888 GCA_050014335.1 Occallatibacter sp.
CAAAAACTCGTTTTCAACCCGCGCTCTGGCACATCCCGTCCTTCCAACCACACCCATTTCCTCTACCCAGTTTCGCTGTTTCTTCCCCAAAAAACCCGCTACCCCCCACCCCCCCTACCCTGCGGAGCCGGTTTTTTGCGCAAATATTTCCGTTAACAATATTAATATCAATAGCTTGCATTTTAAGTCTATTTACCAATTAGTAACTGCAAACCGCCCGTTTTGCCACTTTTTAGCCTCAAAAATCGCTCTTTCCGCCCAAAATATTCGCATTTTCATCAGTTTTGCAGCCACTTCTACCCATCTCGCTCGTACTCAAACTCTCTTCCATAACCTTGAGGCGCTTTATCCAATTCCGTGCTAAACCCCAATTGAGATTGCCTTGTCGAGTCCAATTGAATTTGACCGAAACCGTGGATTGGTAAGAAACTAAAGACTCGACGGTATTAGGCCGCTCTTCTTCCCTTGCAAGCCTCAAATTGAGAGCGTTTTTACGTAGCCGCGCCGCGTGAATCGGGATTCAAGTCTCTTCTATCTTCGTATCTTCATAGCTCGGCGAACGGAAGATCCTGTTCAGGAGAGCCTCGATTGCGGCTGGTATAGAACGCTGTCGAGGGATGAGGCGTTCGATGCAAATCTTTAATAAACGTATCGGTGTCATTGTCGGATTTTCTTTTCTTCTGGTGCTCTCGATCGTCAATACCGCGGTCACGAGATATAAGCTGGTGCTTCAAAATGGCGCGGAGTCCTGGGTCTTCCATACACACCAAGTACTCATTGAACTGAATCAGCTGGAATTGCTTTTGCTTGATGCCGAATCCGGAAAGCGCGGGTATCTTTATACAGGCGACGGTGTTTATCTGGCTCACTATCAAGAAGCCATCGCCAAGATCGAACCGCGGATCGACACCATCGCAAGACTCACGGCCGACAATCCTCGCCAGCAGGCAAACATCCCGGAATTGCGCAGACGGGTGCATGCAAAAGTTGCGGAAATGGCGCAGGTGATCGCATTGTATCAGTCAGGTAAAACGAATGAGGCGCGAGAACTGGTCATCACATCAACCGGCATGGGAGTTATGGACCAGGTGCATTTTACGATTGCCGAGATGGAAATGGAGGAAACTCGGCTTGAATCGTTGCGCGTGACAGCCTATGAAAGCACGATCCGCCAAACCATCGCGAGCATTTATCTGGCCAATATTCTGGCTGCTTTTGGCTTGGTTTTGCTGGCCTATTACATCTTGCGGGAAATGGGATTGCGCGAAAAGCACGCTCAGGAACTGCGCGCGCGCGAGGAGTGGTTGAGGGTCACGCTTACCAGCATTGGCGACGCCGTAATCGTCACAGACAAGAAAGGATCGGTAGTATTCTTGAACCCGATTGCCGAGACGCTTACCGGGAATCCTCTGACAAAAGCAGTCGATAGAAATATTCTTGAAGTTTTTCCCATCGTGAATGAATACACCGGCGAAGCTGTCGAGAACCCGATAAAGAAGGTCTTGGAGATGGGAGGTATAGCGGGTCTTGCGAATCATACCGTGCTGCTGCGGAAAGACGGGGTTCGCGTTCCAATCGAAGACAGCGCCGCGCCGATCCACGACACTCAAGGCAAGTTGCTGGGAGTGGTGCTGGTATTTCGCGATGTGACAAAGGATCGCAAAGCGGCGGATGCCATGCGAAAGGCCGAGAAACTAGCTGCGGTTGGCCGGTTATCCGCAACCTTGGCGCATGAGATTAATAACCCACTGCAGGCGGTCGCTGGTCTCGTCTACTTATCCCGGACGGCGCAGGGGTTGCCGAATGAGGTCGAAAAGCAGCTTTCGCTTGCCGAAGCGGAGTTGCAGCGTGTGGCGAATGTGGTCCAGCAGACGCTCGGTTTTCATAGAGAGCCGCGAGCCACCGATCTGGTTGACATGCCCGCTCTGATAGAGTCGGCAATCGCGCTGTATTCAAATAAGCTGAAGAGCAAAATGATTCGCCTCGAGCGTCACTTTGGCGATTGCCCAAGGTTGCGGGCAGCATCCGGAGAACTTAGACAGGCCATTTCAAACCTGCTTGCCAACGCCGCGGACGCGGTGGACAATCAAGGAACCATTATCATCACACTCAAGAGCCTGGAGCAAACAGGCCAGCCGATGTTGCAGATTCTTGTGGAAGATGATGGACCTGGTATCTCGCCGGACGAGAGGCGCCGTTTATTCGAGCCTTTTTTCACGACAAAGAAAGATATTGGCACCGGCCTCGGATTGTGGCTGACAAAAGAAATTGTGGAGCGGCATGACGGCAAGATTGAAGATGTTCCTCATGCCGATGGAAGACCTGGCGCCACCTTTAGTATTCTGCTTCCCATTTCCGCCAATCCTTCACAGGATGTCTCTGAAGGTGGCGAGGCTGAAGCCATTCAGTCTTCCGAGCAAGGCCGTTGCATTGAAAACCAAAATCGCAGACAAACAGAACAATAGCATCTCTGAACGTCCCGCACTGTTCCGGGGTCTTTGGCTGCTGTGTCCTATTTCAAAGATTGAGTTCTCTCGTCTACTGCGGTGGAAAACTGAAAAGTCCGCGATCTGGATTTTAGCGCCAGACTCCTACCACAGAATATAAACTTTTCAAAACCAATAGAGAGGGGGATTCAAATACATAGCTAAGTTAAATATAATGAACGCAATACTTAAATTCGGATTCGAATCTATACCCTTCAGCGTTTTTTTCGAGATATTTAGCGAAACGATAACGCACTATTCTTTCGTTACGAAGAAATCAACGAAAGGATGCCAAGCCAGACATCGATCACAACGCCCGACGAGGACGTTGTGCCCTAAAGCAGCTTCATGGCGAAACTGTCAGTGCCTTCGTGCCTCCGCCATTGCCGCCCGATCCTCCGGTCGATCTAGCGCGTTTCCAAATTCTACTGGAACAGGCCAACCAGGCCATTGGCGGGCTCGATGGGCTGGCTTCGCTACTGCCAGACCTTTCACTGCTCCTCTACACCTACGTTCGCAAAGAAGCAGTGCTCTCTTCCCAGATCGAGGGCACGCAGTCGTCGCTCTCTGATCTTTTGCTCTACGAGAACGATGAGGCGCCGGGCGCGCCCATCGAGGATGTGCAGGAGGTCTCGAATTATGTCGCGGCAATGAACCACGGCCTGGAGCGAATGCGCTCAGGCTTTCCGTTGAGTCTGCGTCTGATTCGAGAGATTCACGAGATCTTGCTATCCAAGGGACGCGGCAGTGGCAAGCAGCCCGGCGAGTTCCGCCGCAGCCAGAATTGGATTGGCGGCAGCCGCCCCGGCAACGCTGTCTTCGTTCCCCCGCCGCCAGAGCTATTGGATAAGTGTCTGAATCAGCTTGAGCTTTTCTTGCATGACGAGCAGACCGGGCTGCCTTTGCTCGTCCGCGCCGGCCTTGTGCATGTACAGTTTGAGACCATCCATCCATTTCTAGATGGCAACGGCAGGCTTGGACGGCTGCTTATTACGTTCCTGCTCTGTGCCCAGGGTGCTCTGAGGGAGCCTATCCTTTACCTCAGCCTTTACTTTAAGACGAATCGTGCGGCCTACTACGAATTGCTTGAGCGCGTGCGCACCAAGGGCGACTGGGAGGCATGGCTCGACTTCTTCCTCATCGGCGTGCGCGACACCGCCGAACAAGCAGCCAGCGCGGCGAGACAGATTCTGGAACACTTCAGCCGGGACCAGAAGAAGATCGAGACACTCGGAAGACCGGCAGCCTCGGTTCTCAGAGTGTTCCAGTACATGCAGCGCAACCCCATCATCGCGATTCCTTCGGCAGCAAAGAAGATCGGCATCTCAGCTCCAACCGTCGCAAAATCTCTAGGCCACATGATCGACTTGGGCATCCTTGAAGAAACAACCGGGCGGGAACG
>JBEKDN010000269.1:0-3888 GCA_050014335.1 Occallatibacter sp.
AGATTGCCACCTTCGATCCATTCGCCAACAGCAGTTATGGGCCAAATGAAATTGGTTACAATCCCCCTGTTCCCAATACGGCGGACGGCCGTTTCACCCTCACCACATGCAACTCCGGTAACAGTGTTCCGTTCGACCAGGCAGCTCCATCGCAATTGCCAAGCACCTACACTTGCACTTTGAACTACAGCAGCCTGTCAACCACTTCGCAGGCGGTAACCACGGGCAGTTCAAACACCTTCTCGTTGGATAGATCGTATTCGGGAAGTGTGTGGGGAAACCAGTTGACGCTCGATTTCAAGTATGCGTACACCGTCGCTACTACAACCGAGGTAGACAGCTCCATTGCCATTACTCAAGCCTCCTCGGCTGTAGCATCGATTACCGGTCTGCCTTGCGACAATACTGTTCCCAACGTAGGGCCTTGCGTTCCGCCCTATAATGGCCCAACCGAATTCGACATTTATTCAGATAACCTTTGGGGCACGTTCATGTTCGCTCCCGTCCACTACTTCTAGCCGAGAAGAGAAAATCGCAGCCTGTCTCTAGTTGAGAGATAGGCTGCGGCTTTCAGCGCCTGAACGCACAGCAGGCGCTACTCAACAGCGGTGGAGGAGATTTCGCGCAGCCAGCCTGGAGCTTTCAGCAACTCTCTTGGCCTGGAGCCGTCGGCCTGGCCTACTAATCCGTCGCGCTCCATCAGGTCGATCAGGTGCGCGGCGCGGCCGTAGCCGATTCTCAGCCGGCGCTGGAGAAGCGAGGTTGACGCCTTGCGGGCTTCAAAGACGACTTCCACCGCGTCGTTGAAGAGCGGGTCGTTTTCATCGGGGTCGGGGTTGGAGCCTTCCACTTGGGCGCGGTCGTCCTTGGGCGATTCAAGGAAGCCTTCAACGTACTCGGCCTGGCCTTGCGCCTTCCAGAAGCCAACGACGGCGGCGGTCTCTTTCTCGCTGACGTACGGCGCATGGAGGCGCACCAGGCGGCTGGTTCCGGGAGGCAGAAAGAGCATGTCGCCGCGGCCCAGCAAAGCCTCCGCGCCGTTGGTGTCGAGGATGGTGCGCGAATCTACCTTAGTCGCCAGGCGGAAGCTGATGCGCGTTGGGATGTTGGCCTTGATGAGGCCGGTGATGACATCGACGCTGGGCCGCTGCGTGGCCAGGATCAGATGAATGCCGACGGCGCGGGCCATCTGCGCCAGTCGTGTGATGGACTCCTCGACATTGGCGCGGTCAAGCATCATCAGGTCGGCCAGCTCGTCGATGATGATAACGATGTAGGGGAGCGGCTCTTCATCCGTGCCGTCGTCAAAGAGCGAAGGCATGACGCCCTCAAAGAGCTTGTTGTACTGGTCGATATTGCGCACGCTGCGGCTGGCCAGCAGCTTGAGGCGGCGCTCCATCTCGCGGACGGCGTTTCTGAGCGCATTCGCGGCAAGCTTGGCTTCGGTGATGATCGGCGTGAAGAGATGTGGAACGCCTTCGTACATGCCGAGTTCGACGCGCTTGGGATCGACGAGAATGAGACGGACCTGCGCCGGCGTGGTGCGATAGAGCAGGCTCATGATCATGGCATTGATGGCCACCGATTTGCCCGAGCCCGTCGAGCCGGCGATGAGCACATGCGGCATGGTGGCCAGATCCGCGGTGCGGATGAGGCCGTTGATGTCTTTGCCCATGGCGATGGTGAGGCGCGGCTTGGCTTTGTGAAACTCGTCGGACTCGATGCAGTCGCGCAGGCTGATGGTCTCACGGCGGTGATTGGGCACTTGAATGCCGACGGTGTTTTTGCCCGGCATGCGCTCGATCAGGATGCTTTCAGCGCGCATGGCGAGGCAGAGATCGTCGCCGAGGCCGGTGACGCGGCTGTACTTGACGCCCGCTTCCGGCTTGAACTCGTAGGTGGTGACCATGGGGCCGGGATTGATCTGGACGACCTGGCCGCGGACATCGAATTCGCCGCATTTCTCGACGAGCACGCGGGCTTCGTCGCGGAGTTCGTCTTCGCGGATGGTCTGCGGGCCGTCGCCGGCTTGGAGCAGGGTGCTGGGCGGCAGCTTGAAGCCGCTGACATGCTTGGGCGCCAGGGGCGCGGTGTGGAGCTCCGCGTCGGCGCGTTCGTTAATAGCGATTGCGGAGCTGGACGATGTGAATGGGGCTAAAGGCTCGAAGGCGGGCGGCGCCGGTATGGAGGCGGAGGTCGGGGCGGCAACCAACTCGGGACGCGCGGGGCGGATGGGCTGGAGAGGCTCGGGTTGCGCTGGTTCGGTGTAGGCCGTGGCCGCGCGCGGCGTGACGGGGATTTCGACGGGTTCCTGGATGGACTCAGGCATGGGCTCGGCTAGTGGCCGAGGCGGCTCGCGGTCGGCTGCGGAGCGCTCCCAGATGCTTGGCTTGGCATAGGATTTGGGCAAAGCTTCTTCCGCTCCAGATACCGGAATTGTGCGTTGAAAGGCGGGAATATCTTCCGGGTCCGGCTCAGGCGCGCCGCGGCGGTGGAAGAGGCGGGCGAACCAGCCTCGAGTGTCTCCGAGAGAGGCTTCCTGGTCTTCGTCCAAGTCGTCCGATTCCTGGCGGTCCTGTTCGGCGCGTTCCAGGGCGCGCTGGGCCAGGCGCTCTTCTTTTAGTTCGGCCCGCTCCTCGCGCCAGTCTCTCCAGCGGTCAAGCCAATAGGCGCCTTGCAGCCAGCGAATCTGGAAGGTTTCAACTAGGGTCGAGAAGCTTACGGCTGAGGCGAAATAAAGTCCGGCAGCGGCCAGAACCGCGGCCACAAGCCACGATCCCTGCAGGTTCAGGTAACGCACCAGCAGGCCGGAGATCAGCAGGCCAACTTGGCCGCTGATTGGCAGCGCGTGACGCCAGAGCCAATGCCCGGGCAGCAATCCGAAGATGGCGGGCAAAAAAATGAGAGTAAGCAGCGTGCCCAGCCAGCGCAGCCACGGCGAGCCTCCCGGACGGGAGCGCATCCACGTCCAACCCAGGCCGCCCAGCCAGAGTGGCAGCAGAAAGGCGGTAATGCCGAAGGATTGCAGGAGCAGGTCGCCGCTGACTGCGCCAAAGACGCCCACCCAGTTTTGCGCCTTGACCTCGCTGCTGGCGGTGTTCCATGAGGGGTCGGACGAGTGATACGTGGCGAGAGCGAGCAGCAGAAGAAGCGCGCTGAGAACAAGCAGCACTCCCAGCAGGATGTTGAGCGGGCGGCTGCGCGTGGGCGCAAGAACAATGCGAATCGGTTTCATGGCGGGTGCGCTCCGTCTCGCTGACTGCGCTGGAAAGCTATCGCGGGCGAGCTAAAAGAGCGGACGAGTACTCCCAGAGCAGGCTCTATTATCGCTGGCGGAGGAGAGGATTCCGGGCAAAAGATGGCGGGAGGAACCTTGCTGTGGACCCCCGGCGAAGAGGCTGGATTATTCCCCGTCTTCATTCCAATGGCGAAGGTCTTCTTCCGGCGGAGGCTCGAAGAAACTCTCGGCGAGAATGAAGCCGGTGTCTCCGGAGCGCCGAGCTGCTTCATCACAATCAACGCCAATCCACAAGGCGCTCCCTGCCAAATCTTTCTCCTCTTTGGTTCAGCCGGCCAGCCCTGCACGCCAGCCCAATTGGCCGCCGCCCTCGCCTCGCAACTCACCTGCGGCGGTGGGTGCCCCTGTCCCTCGCTTTTGGGGACCGGGGATGGGAGACTCACCATTTACTGATGGATGGGAAACCACAAACCTCAACCCGCGTCCTTCCTGACCTCTGTTCCCTGACCCCTGTTCCCTGACCCCTGATCCCTGACCCCTGTTCCCTGACCCCTGTTCCGCGGGTAGTGTTTCTTACTTCCGATCTAAGACACCGTAACCCGCGCCGTAGGCGCAATGTTTATTAGCCCCGCGCCTCGGCGTGGGGTAAG
>JBEKDN010000270.1:0-3830 GCA_050014335.1 Occallatibacter sp.
CCTCTCCGCCAAAGAACTGTTCCTCAACGTCACACTGTATCGTTCGTCGCTTCCCGGTTTTACCGATCCCTGCAACATTCTATAGACCTCATTGGTCAGCGTAAGGTCAATGGATGCCTCCTCGATTTTGTTTGCTGTCAGAATGCCCTCGCCGACGAGATCCTGCATTTGCTTTTTATTCAATACACCGGGAATCCAGTTATCCCAAGGTTTTTCCATAAGTCTCCGTTCGGATTGGTTCAAAGAATGCTCGTAATTCTAGGCGACTGACCTAAGACTTGCAAGGGCTAAACGGGCAGAGAGAATTCCCAGTTGGCAGTCTCTTCCAGATTCGCGCTAATTGAAGGCTCACTTTCACTCTTGCGCGTAGTGCCAGCGGGTGGGGCGGAGGGCGATGTACTGGACTATGCGGGGCAGGTCGCCTTGGTTGCGGCTGCTGGCGTAGGGCAGAGCTGCTGGCGTAGGGCAGAGATTGATGCAAGAATGCCAGGTCGCCGGCTTTGCTTGCTATGGGCTGAAGGCTGGGAAAAAGGGCCGTTTTGAAGCGGAAAGTCTGAAAAGCAAACCTCAGTGGCTGAAGCCATCGCTCATTTCATTGGCTTTATACCGGGGATGAATCCCGGGCCTACCGTTTTATCCCTTGCGGGTCGGCAATGGCGGTGGTGGACTGATGCAAAACCTGGCTAGTACTGAGTTTTGCGACGGCGTGAGATGCCGGCATTTGCTGTTTGCAGTTTGTGGCAGGCTTCCGGGATACCCATCCAACGCTTGCGGTGTGATTCAATGAGAGAGATGGCAATTTCACGGAGAATGACTGGTCGCGGGCGCATGATTGCGGTTAAGCGGAAGGCGCGCGAGTACGCCATGGTTGCTCGGGCACTGGCTTCGACTTCGCATCCGGTGCTGGCGCAGATTATTCCGGCGCGGTTTTGCAACCTTAGCTGCGGCTACTGCAACGAGTACGACAAGGTCAGCGAGCCGGTGCCGCTGGATGAGATGCTGCGGCGCATCGACCATCTGGGGCGGCTGGGCACGGCGATGATCGGCATCAGTGGCGGCGAGCCGCTGACGCATCCTGACCTGGATGAGATTATCCGGCGGATGCGGCGGACCGGAGCGATTGCCGGGATGATTACAAATGGCTACCTGCTGAATGTGGAGCGGATCGAGCGGCTGAACCGCGCGGGACTGGACCACATGCAGATTTCCATTGATAATTTAGTGCCGGACGATGTGTCGCTGAAGAGTCTGAAGGTACTGGATAAGAAGCTGGTGATGCTCTCCGAGTACGCCGAATTCCATGTGAATATCAACTCGGTAGTGGGTGGAGGCTTCAAGAATCCGAATGACGCGCTGGTGATTGGCCGACGCGCGCTGGAGCTTGGCTTTGAATCGACGATTGGAATAATCCACGACGGCAGCGGGCAACTGAAGCCGTTGAACGAGGACGAAGCCAAGGTCTACTTTGCAATGACGCACCGCAAGAAGACCAACTACGCGCAGTTCGATAAGTTTCAAGAGGCGATTGCGCAGGGGCAGCCGAATAATTGGCGCTGCCGCGCGGGTTCACGCTACCTTTACATTTGTGAAGACGGCTTGGTGCATTACTGCAGCCAGCAGCGAGGTTATCCGGGCGTGCCGCTGGCAGATTACACAACAGCCGACGTGAAGCGGGAATTCCTGACAGCCAAGAGCTGCGCGCCGAATTGCACCATAGGCTGCGTGCATAGGATCAGCTATATCGATCACTGGAGAGCGCCGCAGACCAGCGTTGTATCTCCGGGCATTCCTTCAGGCGGGGATGGTGCGGAGAAGCTGGTGCGGATACAGGGCACTCACTAGAGTAGACAGATTGAAGAAACAAAAAAGGCGCGCCCCTGAAGCAGGACGCGCCTTTTTTGTATTGGTAAACAAGCGGATGTTAGTTGCTGGCAGCTTTCTTTGAGGCCGCCTTGCCCGGGGATTTTGCGGCGGCCTTGGCAGGCGTGGTATCGGCGATGGCCTGATCGATGATCTCGAAGAGTTTGCCACGGTCGGTTACTTCGATGAAAGGCGCGCCCTTGGAGTGGTCGGTAACGATCCAGATGGTGGGGGTGTGCTCGACACCAATGCGTATGCCGAGATCTTTGTCGGCCTTGACGGCGGCGGCCAGTTTGCCTTGGGGATCAATGGCGAAGGGCAAGGCAATGCCGTGGCTTTGCGCGAACTTGTCAGTGAATTGGCGCAGAGCATCCAGGGTGTACATGGAGGCCTGGTTGGCGAAGACCTCGTCGCGATACTCATCGCCTAGCGCCTTGCTCTTGAGGTCAAACCAGCGTGCGTTGATGGCCGCAGCCGGACTCCAAACATGGCCGGGAATAAGGAAGTCGTGGCGAATCCAGGGAATATGATAATGCGCGACGGCCTGCTTGAGCAGCGGGTTGGCGCGGCCGCAGTCGGGGCACTCCATGTCTTCAAATTCGACAATGGCTACGCGACTTCCGGCAGGCGGGTGGAGGGCCGAAGTGTCATGCACCGGGGTTCCCGGCGATGGCGGCGCAAACTGTGCGCGGGCGGCGGCGGTAAAAAACAGCGCGGCGGCGGCGAGTGCAAGAATGAGGCTGCTCCGCATACTGTGAGCGGAAAAACGATGGGCACGAACGAAAGAACGAGGCATGGTGGTTGGACGGCTCCCTCTACGTTATTGTAGCTGGAAAAAATCGGGGAAATGCAGTCTATTGGCGATTGCGGCGGCGCTCGGCCATCCACTGCCGCCATTTGTAGTCGGCGAAGAATGAGGCTGCGACGACGAGAACCGCGAGGATGCCGAGGAGAATCTTCATTCCATATTCAGGATCGCATGAATGGGGGCAGGAAGGGGCTGGTCTTCGATCTCTATCTTGTGATCCGAAAACTGATCATTACTTTGATTCGAGCAGCAATCGGCTTGCCGTCGCGCATTGCAGGTTGAAACCGATACTGACGGATCGCTTCAAGCGCCTTCTCGTCCAATCCCTCACCGAGCGCTTTCTCGATGCGTAGATCGGAAGGCAGTCCTTCCTCCGTGACAAGGAGCGAAACCAGCACAGTGCCTTGATACCTCGCTCGCCGGGCCTCATCAGAGAACTCCGCTTCAACCGTGTGAATGGCCTTGGGCGGCGTATCCCCAGGGCGGAGCTTGAAGGGGTCGTCCATTGTGGCGGAGACGCCTTTGTCGAAGGCATGCGATATGCCATCGTCAAGGTCGTGCTCAATGAGGGGAATCGCAGGCTTGAGACGGATAAAGGGGACTTTCAAGCGAATCGCAACGGGAACCGGATTGTCATCCAAGCTTCCCGGCTGAAATTGGGATTGTTTCACCGCGTCGATTGCGGATTGATCGAATGCGCCGCTATGCGGATGGACCACAAAAATGTTCTTTGCGGTACCGTCGGCGCCGATAGTCGCGGAGAGAATCACGAGGCGTGGAGGGTCGGTCTCGACAGCGTCTGAAGGATAAGCCGCGGGGACGGGGCGCACCATGACCGGCGGTGTGATCCCAGGACCGATCGAATAAACGCCGTCCTGATCAGGGCTGGGCGTGACAGACTTGATATTCAGCGGACCATCGCCAGTGGAGGGCGCCAGTTCTTGTTGTGCCCATGCCGCACCGCCGGTCAGCAGCAGCAAAGTTAACAATAGTCTTTCCCGTCTCATCCGCATATCTCCGGCCAATTCGAGAATGCGCTCAGTTTAACACAGAGTTTTCTTTCTCTGGATCTCGCAAAGAATCATGAAGAGAAAAAAGGAGAAGTTACTTCTGTGCGGTCTGGAAGGGCTTTTGCGAGCCGTTGACCTGTCCATTGATTCGC
>JBEKDN010000271.1:0-3813 GCA_050014335.1 Occallatibacter sp.
ACACTGCGTCTATCTGCGCACCGCACTTCCTTGCCGGAGCTGTGAGACACCAATCCAACGTATCCTGCTGGCTGGTCGCGGCACACACTATTGCCCAAAATGCCAGCGCTAATGCATCCGCTCTATGGTTTTTAGAAGTTTCCCGGCTCCAAAACTCCCACAATCCACAAACTACCGGCTATTCAATACGGGCAAGTCTTTGAATTATAAAGAATCCATAAAATGGCACCACGATTGCTAATAGAAAGACGCCAGTGATGTATAAGGCGCTGGGAGATGTCAAGCCAGCCCAAGGGATAGAGAAGACGTCCGGCAAGAGCATCCGCCAACGAAGCGGCACCTGAAAAGGTGAGATCGGTCGGAGAAGTCTCAGTTCGGCACGGCGGAAGATACCGTCGGCCATGACGATTTGGGAGGCCAGTGACCAGCGCAGGACCGTGAAGCGCCACTCTCAGGAGTGGCGCTTCTTGCATCCGGCATGAAAGTAAAGACCCGTCCATGCAGCTTTTCTCCACAAGGAACCACAGAAGGCTCTTGCCAGCAGCCGCACTTCTCTGTAATATCAAATTTGCCTATCATGCGGCTGACGTGAGCCACCCCAAAGGGGCAGAGCAAGCTCGCCGCCGAGCAAGGATGCTTCGCCAAGGGATTCATCCCATCGCAGGAAGTGGACGGCGAAGTCTCCCATAGGAAGGGCATCACCATAGTTAGTCGCTGGCCGCACTGCCATGATACTGACAGCTGGATAAGAGAGTAATTTGGGCTCTTGTGCGCGCGGTGGCAGACAAGCATCTTACACAGGTCCGTGAAGAACGAGATGCGGCAGATGAGGCTGAACTGACGCAGTCCATCACGAGCAGCGATTTATCGGAAACGCAGACCCGAGCCGGAACAGAACCTGGAATCTGTAATGAGGCCCAAGGCGTGCGGAACCCAAAACGATCGTGGGACTCGTTGCATTTGAGGCTCGCGGAACCGGACGCGGAAGTAGTTAGCAAGCGTCTGCAAAGATTTTTACCGTACACTGTTTCCCCTGTATTGACCTGTTTGTATCAATCGGCAGCGGGCGAGTGGACTTCGGCTGAAGACAAGCAAAGGCTGAGACCGAAATACGCACGGCAGCAGATCGCAACAGACCAAATCGCAAGAAATCAGGAAGTTGACGAATGACGACAGAAATGACAGAGCCCCAAACTGAAGCGGGCCCGGTTCCGGTTCCGGCTAATGGCCAGGGTCAACCGCAGGGGCATCGCCGTAGGCGCCGCCGCCGCAAGAACAAGAGCAGCCAAGCAAATGCCGCTCAGGCGCAGCAGCCGCAGACTCCTCCCATAGCGCCGCAGGCTCAGGCTGCACCGCCTCCGCAAATTCAGCCGCAACCTCAGCAGCCGCGCAAGCAGGCCAGACCGCAGCAGAGTCCTCGCCAAGGCGGGCATTCCGGCGGTCAGCAGAATCAGCCGCGCAAGAAGAAGTTCGCGCAGAAGAGTTCGGCTCCGGCGGGCCAACCGGGCAACAGTATTGCCGGACCCCAGCAAGGCAGGCGCAAGGTTGCCAGGCAAAAAGGCCCGCGCGAGTTTGTCGGTCCCATGGACCACAGCTACCGCATCGCCAACGGCAACGTGGCCGACGGTCCGCCCTCTACGATCCCTGTCGGCAATAACGGACACAACGGCTACTATCAGGAAGCCTATGAGCCGACTCCAGTAATTGCAGTTCGCGCCGACGCACCGCCGCGGATTTTCTGCTTCATCGAGGATCTCTTCTTCCTGGCAAAGATTCAGGAGACGGCGCGCAAACTCGGCGTCAAGGTTGAGTTTGTCAAAGGCGACAAGGAATCCGTGGCGCGGATCACCGACTTGCCCGAAGGCGAGCGGCCCAAGCTGGTTGTCTTCGATCTGAACAATCTGAATGCGAAACCGATCTCGCTGATTCCCAAACTTAAGACCAAGCTGAAGAAAGCCACGTCGATCATTGGTTTCCTTAACCACCTGCAGGGAGAACTGAAGGCCAAGGCGATCGAGGCAGGCTGCGATGCCGTCATGCCGCGCTCGGCCTTTTCACAGACCTTGCCCAACCTGCTGCGCCGCTACGGCATTGAAGAGGAAGAAGACAACTTCCCGCAGCCCGTTTAAGACTATGAATTAGCCAGAATGGCCAAAGGCGCTTCCTTTTTTGGGAGGCGCCTTTGCTTCCTCCGCATAAAAATCAATTCTGAGCCCGGAATTGCAGATTATTTGGGCTCGAAGCGGACAATAGAAATAGACATAACGCGAGGCTCAGATGACCGTTGTCCAATCTCCAATGCGCCGAATCTCGATTAAATTGCTGAGTCTTGATTCGCTCTGGAATCTACTTGATCCCCCTCCCCCCTCATTTATTGTGGAGCAGTGAAAGAGCGGCGGCTGGCTCATCGCACAAGAATCGCGATAAGATGAATAAATCCAATAGTATAGTCAAAATACGATTTCGACCACACCTGATGTTTTTTCGCCATGTGGGATTATTTCGACTTTGGCCGCCCAGCGTAGGTCTCAGCAAAGGACTCGTCCGGCGATGTGGACGGCCAGCCGACGATGACCAGAAAGACATCGAGAACAAAGAGCGCAATGGCAATGTCGTTGAGAAGCGTGGCCTGGGGTAGATTGGGCCATAGCTGATTGGCGGCCCAAAAGAGAAAGGCGGCGGCCAACATGATCGCCTTGGCGAATTCCATGCGCGCAGGCTGGCGCGCGCGCTGATAAACGATGTATGCGCAGGCAACCATGGCGAGTGGAAATGCGGCAAGAACTTCATGCGCTCTGGGCGGGAAGGAAAGCGGAATGGCATCCCAAGCAAGCAGCACTGCGACACTTACAAGTGTGACGACACCAAGTATGACGGGTAGGGTTCTTCGGGTTTGAGGAAGACGGTCAAACATAATTCATTATTGACTGCCCCGCAAAAAGAATCTGTAAAGGCGGGCAACCTCAAGACCGCTCGCCGGTTAAGAAATATCTGAATCTACTCGGGTTGGTCGCGCTAACTTTTACCAGAAGTAAACAGCGACCACTTGAGGTGGGCCAGCGACTGCGTCGGTTACTGTGGTGTGGACAACGATCTGAAGGTTTTTCTGAGCCCAGTTGGGTGGAGCATTTTGAAGCGCCTTTTTCAGATACTCAGGGTTTGAAACAAACTCACTGACCGCCTGTGTGCCATCGGCTGAAATGCCCGCAACACAGACGACGAATTGCCCAGTCCTGGAGTCGATGAGTCTGGAGACCAGGCCATAGTCCTCGGCTGCAAGGGTCGTTTTGCCATCCGGAATCCATTTGACACGCCAGACGCGACCCGCAAGGCCTTGCTCGCGAATCATCTGCGCGCCATCCGCTTCAACAAATGTGAAATGGAGGCTCGACGTAATTTGCATTGCCCAGCGATTATTGAATCCTCCAACGACAATTGCGGGGAAGTTGCGCAGATCTTCAAACGAATAATTGTCGCCGATCCGCAGTTGAGTGTCCTTACCGATTCGAACCAGCATTTTGGAGAGTTGCACGGCCGCATAGGCGTCCCCGCTGGCCACGCCAAACTCGGGGTATTCCGCCATGTCGCGCCATTCCAACCTATCGTTCGGTTTCAGGGGCGGTGGCTGCACAAGGCGCTCATACTCGGTGTCAAACTGACCCGCGGGAGCATGCATGCGGTATTGATTCGCATTGGGCCGATATACGGTGGGTTTTGCAAGGCATATCAATATTGGCTCGGAAGTGCTGAAGGCCGGGGACCAAAACTGCTCAAGGATTGAAAGGCGCGCAGTTTCTTTGTGGCGGACCATTG
>JBEKDN010000272.1:0-3801 GCA_050014335.1 Occallatibacter sp.
TGCCGTCGGATTTGGCCAGGCGGCGGACTGCTTCGGGCTTGTCGACTCTTGCTTTGAGCATGACGAGGGCGACGGGGACGCTGCGACCGGCGCACTTGATGGTCTCGACGGCGGTGGGGCGGTCGATCTTGCAGGCACACATGAGGATGCGGATACCGCGCTCGACAAGCTTGGAGTTCTGCATGTGGACGTTGACCATGAGGTTCTCATAGACGTAGCCCAAGCGTGTCATGGCGCCGGTGGTGATCATGTTGAGAACCATCTTCTGGGCGCTTCCGGCCTTCATGCGCGTGGAGCCGGAGACGACTTCCGGGCCTACGTCGGCGATGATGGCGGTGTCCGCGGCGGTGGCGAGAGGCGTGTCATGATTGCAGGTGACGGCGGCGGTGTGCGCTCCGCGGGCGCGGGCATAAGCGACGGCTGCGACCACGTAAGGCGTGCGACCAGAGGCGGATACGCCAACGACAATATCTTTGCGGGTGGGGCGTCGGCGGGCGATGTCGCGCTGGCCGAGTTCTTCAGAATCTTCATTGACTTCGACGGCCGAAGCTAGAGCTTTGGGCCCGCCGGCCATGATGTACTGCACCTGTCCGGGCGATGAGGAGTAGGTGGGCGGACACTCAGAGGCGTCAAGAGCGGCGATGCGGCCGCTGGAGCCTGCGCCGACGTAGATCAGCCGTCCGCCGTCGCGCAGGCAGCGAGCAACCTGGTCGATGACCTGGGCGATCTCGGGAATAGCGCGCTTGACGGCACTGGCAACTTTGACGTCTTCATGGTTGATGATGCGGGCGATTTCGAGTGCGGATTTGGTATCGAAGCCCTGAGATGCCTCGTTCTGGCTCTCGGTGGTGAGGTCTTGCATGGAAGAGGGCTGGTTCATCTTCCTGTCCTCCCGTTGGGCGGAGGCTGGTTCCTGCATCGTCAAGCTGCTGAGCATCGCTTCTGTCCCCGAGTTTTTATTGTATCTTCAAATCGGTCAACTCTAATCGAAAATCGCAAGAAAGTGAGCGATTTTAGGCAGAAGGCAGCTGCGGGGCGGTCACAGTGCCTCGCGGATGGTGTCATGGAAGGCAGGACGCACCTGGCGAATCAGGGGGCTCTTGCGGTCTGGCCATGTTCGATTCGTGAGGAGCGCGATGGCGATCCCGGCATTGAGGTCGATCCAGAGAGAAGTGCCGCTGTAGCCGAGATGGCCGACGGAATGGGGCGAAAAATAGCTGCCAGAGGAGGAGTTTTGCGACGGTGTGTCCCAGCCGAGGGCGCGGGAACTGCCCTCTGGACCTTGACGGTGGGCAAAAAGCTCGACGGTGGAGCGGTTGAAGAGTTGGGCGTCGGCTGAGTTTGCGGCGGAGAGAATTTCCCGGGCAAAGCGCAGCAGGTCAGCGACGTTGGAGAAGAGTCCGGCGTGGCCGGCCACGCCGCCGAGCAGCCAGGCATTCTCGTCCTGGACTTCGCCCTGGATGCGGCGATGGCGGAAGGTGGTGTCTTCTTCGGTGGGCGGGATGATGGCGTGGGCGGCGGAAGACGGGCAAAAGCAAGTGGAAGAGAGGCCGAGCGGGTGGAGGATTTCACGCGGCACCCAAGTGGCGAAGGTTTCTCCGGTGAGGGACTCGATAGCCTTTCCGAGGAGGATGAAACCAGGGTCAGAGTATTCAGCGCGGGAGCCGGGAGCGGTTTCGATGGGAAGGGTGAGGCAGGATTGGAGGAGGTCTTCCTCTGTGGCGGCGGTACGGAAGAACTCGACGTAGCCGGGCAGGCCGGAGTTGTGGGCTAGCAGGTGGCGGAGGGTGATGCGCCGGGCGGAATCGGCAGTGGCGCGGCCTTCGACGAAGCTGGGAAGCAGATCGGCAAGAGGGGTGTCCAGGTCGAGGAGGCCGCGCTGATAAAGAAGCATTGCGGCTGCGGTGGTGGAGAGGATCTTGGTGATGCTGGCGATGTCATAGACGGTGTGCGGGGTGACGGCGGGGTCGGATTCTTCGTACGTAAAGCGGCCTAAGGCGTCAGTGAGAACGATTTCATTGTTGTCCAGAACGCCGAAGGCGCAGCCGGGAAAGGCGCGGTTGGCGATGGCCTGGCGCAGAAGGCTGTATGAGGCGGCGAAGCGGTTGGGCGGGTTGAAGTTGGAAATCATTGCTGGATTGGATGGTACTACTGCCACCTGCAGGTGGAGCAGTCGGCGATTAAGCGCTACAAGATTTGGTAATCCCACCCTTGCGAATGAAAAGTAGCGATACGCCGGGTCTTCGATTTGCTGCGCACATAGGATGGTGGCGGTGAGGCTAGGTGGCAGTTTTCTCGCGGGCAGGTTAGGTTCCGTCAGAAGGGATTTCAAAAGTGACTAGCTCGGCGCGGAAGCCACGGGTGCGGATGCCTCCATAGAGGATGCCGGCGGCCATCCAAATAGTGCCGAGCAATTTGGCTGCCGCGCTGAGATGGAGCCAGATGAAGGCGCAGATGATGAAACCTAACGCTGGAATGAGGTAACCGCTTAGTTGTCCGATGTTATGTTGTCTTCCGCTCTTGCCTTCTGCGCACCGGCCGCGCCGCAGATGATGAACGAAGGCGGCGGAGTTGACGCCCATGAAAGCGATGAATGCGCCGAAGTTGAGGCACTCCGCGCCGATCTCGTATGCGCCTCCGCCCAGGCGGTTGGCAAAGAACTCAAGCAGTGCCGCGCCAGCGAGAGCGAATGCGCCGACGGCGATAATGTTGTTGCGCGGGACGCGGTGTTTGGGTTCGATTGCGCCAAAAAAGGATTTTGGCAGTGCGTTGCCACGGCCCATGCCGTAAAGAAGGCGGCCAGCGGCGAGTTGCGAACCCATGCCGGAACCCATGTTGGCGATAAGCAAGGTGAAGTTGACGATCTGAAAAAGAATGATGCCGCCGGCTTTGCCGCTGACGAGGGCGAATGCAGACTCGACATTGTCGCTGGCGAAGGGTTGCGAGCCCCAGATGAGTTGCGCTGCGTAGACTTCAAGGCCGGATAGCAGGCCGGTGATAAGGCAGACGAGCACGGTGGCAAGGAGAATATTGCGGCGTGGATTGCGGACTTCTTCAGAGAATGTAGAGATGGCATCGAAGCCGATGTAGGTGAGGACGGCGACTGAAGTTCCGGCAAAGATGCTGGAGGGATGGAAGCTGGCAGGATCGTAGAAGGGACGAGTGAAGAATGCGGGGTCGTGATGAATGCCCCAAATGGTGCGAAAAACGCAGGCGAGAAAGAGTACTACAACAACCACCATGCCGGCGCAGAGAGCTTCATTCAATTGCGCCGATGTCTTGATTCCGCGCAGATTGAGCAGAGTAAAAAAGGTCGCGAAAATAAGAATCCAGAGATAAAACGAAAGGCCGGGAAGGATATTCATTGCGGCTTTGGCGCAGAATGCGGTGCATATCAGCGGATTGATCAAATAGTCCATTACCATCCCCCAGCCGACAATGTAACCGAGCGCCGAGTGCATTTCTTTGCCGACATAGGTATATGCTGAGCCGGCGCTGGGATAGACACGGGCCATGCGGCCATAACTGATGGCGGTGAAGAGCATGGCGACCATTGCGATGAGAATGGTGGTAACGACGTTGCCGTGCGCCTTGTTGCTGATGACGCCGTAGATGCCCATCGGGGCGGTGGGCTGAATGATGACCATGCCGATGATAATGAGATTCCAAAGGCCGAGTGTGCGGTTGAGGCTGGTGGCTGGTAGGTTGCCGGTGTTGGAGGGTGGCATTATTGTCCTCAGTGCATCGCTACGGCGGCTGTAGGTTTGATGGTTTGATGGTCGATGTTCCAGCCTTCGATTT
>JBEKDN010000273.1:0-3738 GCA_050014335.1 Occallatibacter sp.
ACTGTCGAAGCCTATTTGTACGGCCCCAAGCCCAAATTCGCAGAATGCCTAGTGATAGAGCCTGCACCGTCGGTAGCGGGGAGCGTTCCCACTAACAATCCTTCGTTTCCTCGATACTGCGAGACTTTGGGGTGCTGTGGAGAGTCCCGTTCAAACTACCTGGTGCACGTGGCGAATGAGGATGGACGTCTCGTCGTTGCATGGAGGCGTTGCCATCCTGATGTAAGGGTGTTCGTTCGAGAAATTGTACGGGAGTTTCCATTCGTCTTCGTTGGGCCGGAAGAACGTTGTGAGATAGATCTGAATAGCATTTGGCATGGATACAGATCGATGAATTTGGATGAGCAACAACGACACTCGCTCCTCCAGGCAAAATGCTTCGGATTCGGCCCCGATTGCGCGTGGCTGCTAACTACGCATAAAGACGTATCGTCCCCGGGGGTTCAGGCCTGCCTGGCGGAACTTGAGCGAGAAGAAGCCGGGACGGGACGCTAATAGAACCCGAGAACAGTTTCGTCGCGTGGGCCGCGGATTCCGCTTCCTAGCATCGGCAGCGGATCAGCTTCTGTTGCCTTGATGGCAGTATTTCTCCGGACGCAATGGTGCTCCGGGCGGATGGTCACCTACTCGGAGGTTTCACTGCTTTCAAATCCAGAAAGGCAACCGCAGATCCCTCACTGCGTTCGGGATGACAGCACGTTGGAAGGAAGCGAGCGGGCCATTTTCGGATTCGCGGCTGAGTGGTCGCCCGCTCGGAAGTTATGCCGATGTAAAACAGCGATTCTCCGCCACAACGCAGTCATTGCATACAGAAGCGGGATGGCTTTCCCTCCGTTCTTCCTGTGGAGGAAACATTCTGCGGCAAGACTCATCATGCTCGGGGAAATGTGGGAAGACCATCCTTCGAGGGCTAAACAGAATGCGGAAAGACGAATTGAACGAAGCAATTTCTCAACAGTCGACTTAGCAGAGGCTGAAGCCCGAAGTCATTTAATGGGCTTTATTGGCCCGGCTGAAGCCGTGCCCTTGTTACAAAGCCCCTAAAAAGAAACAACGCCGGATTGAGCGACATTGAGATTCGTGGTCTCCCACCCATCGAGCAAATGACGCTCGATGGATGGGGCACGGTTTCATCCAGGGCGGGTCGGAAACGCCGGTGGCGGACTTGTTACAAAGCCCCTTTGCTCGAGTCTGAACGAGTGTTTCGGCAGCCTGTAAAGCCCGTACCCTCCAAACTGACCCACTACCGGTTGCTGGCATTCAGCCGAACCTGCCCGTTCCCTGTGCTAGGCTTTGACCAACTGTGGCTAACTTTGAAAAAGCGCCGGTCGAGGTCCAGGAGATCCTATCCAAGCCAATTCAGCAGCTTGGCCTCAAGCTGGAAGGCTCACCACTGGAACGCTTCGTCTTGCAACTCTACAAAGAGCTGGATGCGAAGAAGCTGAAAAGGTTCCGCCCCAAGTGCTATCTCACCGATGAGTGGGGCTGTCCGAACATGGAACCCGTCATCGGAATCCCGTTCTATCTGGCCGATCCGAAACTGCAGAGTCTTGAGTCTGAGATGAACGACATTGAAGACTCACGGCAGATCATGATGTATATGCGCCACGAGGCCGGGCACGCATTCAATTACGCCTACGCGCTATATAAGACTGCAGAATGGCGCAGCCTCTTCGGGCCGTTCCGGCGGGCATACCGTGACAACTACAAACCGGTTCCGTTCTCACGCCAGTTTGTGCGTCACATGGAGGGCTGGTACGCGCAGAAACATCCCGATGAAGATTTCGCTGAGACATTCGCGGTATGGCTGACGCCTCGCTCCAACTGGCGGAAGCGCTACAAGGATTGGGGCGCGATGAAGAAGCTGCTCTACATGGATCGCATCGGCCATAAGCTTGGAGATACCGATCCATTAGTGGTGCATGGCGACACCGATATTACCGTCGACGAGATGAATGAGACGGTGGGCGAGTTCTATCAGCATGCGCTTGATCAGCAGCTCACGCCCGGCGAGCTTCCTCTTGACACCGACTTGCGCGACATCTTCAACGTATCGAAGCGCCGCAGGAATAATGTGCGCCCGGCGGCCGATCTGCTGCGTGAGAATCGCAAGGTGCTGGTGGACAAAGTGAATTATTGGACGGGGGTTCAGCGTCCGCTGATAAAGAAGCTGGTGGAGAGCATTGAAGCAAAAGTAAACGCCCTTGGCCTGCATGCCGACATAAAATGTGAAAGGGATTATTTGACCGAGGTCGCAGTGTACGCGACCGCACTGGCAATGAACTACATGACTCGGGGCAAATTCATTCAGCCCTGAAACGGGCTTTGCTGCGTGCGTCGCGGCACATGCAATCAGATCGAAAGGCGTAGAGGCATCATGGCAAACCTCAAAGTAACCATCTTGCACGACGTATGGGAAGAGGGGCCGCCTGAGCCAGAGCCGGAGCCAGTGAAGGCACCGCGCGGCAAGAAGGGCAAACGTCCAAAGAAGAAAAAGAATCCGCTGTACGACCGCGAAGAGATATTCGAGGCGTTAACCAAGCTCGGGCACGAACCTTCTTATCACATTCTCGACGGCAAAAATCAATCGCTGCTTGCGCTTTCGAGGTGCGGCGCCGATCTCATCTTCAACCTCACGGAGTCTTATGCCGGCGACGACACCATGGATAAGAACATAGCCGCCTATCTCGAGCTGCTGCACATTCCATACACCGGCAGCAGCCCGCAGGCGCTCTATCTTGCCCAGGACAAGTCGCTCGCAAAAAAGATTTTCGACTTTCACAAAATAAAGACTCCAGACTTTGCAACCTCGTATAGAGGCCGCACCGATCACTCGCACGATATCAACTTTCCGCTGATCGTTAAGCCTGTCTCTGAAGATGGATCCATCGGCATCGACAGCGGCTCCGTGGTCGATAGCGTGAAAGAGCTGATGGAACGCATCGACTACATCCATGAGGAATTCGATAGCCCGGCGCTGGTTGAGGAGTACATTGAAGGGCGCGAAATCTACGCCGCCATCCTGGGCAACGAAAACGCCGAAGTGCTGCCGCTGATTGAACTCGATCTTTCCAAGCTTCCCGAAGGCACGCGGCGGATCGCCGGCCAGGACGTGAAGTTCGATTTCGATACCGATGCCTACAAGGTCACAAAATCCGCGCCCGTTGAAGACCTCGACGAGGAGATCACAAAAAAACTCAAGGACACGGCACTCGCCGCATGTCGGGCCCTCAAGCTGCGCGACTACAGCCGTATTGATATGCGGCTGGACAAGAAGGGCGAGGTGTACGTCATCGAAGCCAACCCAAATCCATGGCTAGCCAGCGCCGCCGAATTCACCATGGCAGCCAGGAAGGCCGGCTACTCCTACACCGACACGATCGACAAGATCGTTGAACTGGCCCGCGCCCGCTCAATGTAGTTGAATCCGATGCGGTCGAACGCCGGTTGCCCCTCCTGAGCGAGGCGAAGAATCTGCGCCGAAAAGAGCGCTGAAAAGGTAGCGCCGGGCTCCAGCCCGGGGTGGAGGCCGGTTGTCGTGCGGGCGTCCCTGCCCGCACATGGCTAGATACCGTACCGCATTTTCATCCTCTCGGGCTATCGCAACGCGACTGGTTGCCCCATCCTAACGGCGCTTCTTGCCGTTAGATTCTCTGTTGCGAGTCAAGCATTTTTGGGCAGGGAAGGTTGGATTTTCAAGGCATGGCGGGTCTATCCCTCCGATGCTTGTTGAGGGCG
>JBEKDN010000274.1:0-3738 GCA_050014335.1 Occallatibacter sp.
TTACAGTTACTGATTAGTAACTGGTGATAAATTGCAAGCTGTTGAAACCGTGATATTTACAAGAAAAACCCGATCAAAAAATGGTCTTTACAGGGTAGGGGGGGTGGGGGGCACCGGAAAAAACTGGATTAGATCTCTGGAAAAGATGGCCTGAGAACGAGTGGATTTGCGGCGGAATTTGGATCATGGCAAAGCCTCCCTATCGTCAGGGTACGCGCATTGACAATAATGATCAGCAAAGCGCCGGGATAAATCGGCATGAAGCAGGGAAGAGGGTTGGTAAGCCTGTTTTCCGCTTGGCTCTTCGAGATGCGAATGCTCTGGAATGCTGCAAGGCCGCGGCATTTACCTGCTTGTCTTGGCAATTTCCGGGCCCAGAAAATTCTCAAGCGTAGAGCCGGCCATGAGGTCCTCAGAAGGCCCATGCTGGTGGTTCTCGGGGTGCACGCACTCGGCGGCCAGGTAATTTTCGGTCAGCCCCGCGCGTAACAGCTCGAAGGCCTCTTCCGGAGTGTCGGCAAACTAAAAGAGTTCAATGTCTTTAGGTGAAATGGCGCCGGTATCCACGAGCACATCCAGATTGAAAACCTTCTTCCAATACTCCGAGCCGTAGATCACGACGGTGATTTTTTTGGCCAGCTTGTGGGTTTGCGCCAAGGTGAGAATCTCAAACATTTCGTCCAGCGTGCCAAAGCCGCCGGGGAAGACCACCAGCGCCTTGGAGAGATAGGCGAACCACAGCTTGCGCATGAAGAAATAATGGAATTCGAAGTTGAGCGCGGGGGTGATGTAGGGGTTGGGCGCCTGCTCGAAGGGCAGCCGGATGTTGAGCCCGATGGTCTTGCCGCCGGCCTCATGCGCGCCTCGGTTGGCTGCCTCCATGATCCCCGGGCCGCCACCCGAGGTAACCACAAAGCGCGCCCCCTCAGAGGGAATCTGTTTGGCCCAGTTGGTCAAAAGGAAGGAGAGACGCCGCGCGTCTTCGTAGTAGCGCGCCATCTGGACGGCCGCTCCGGCGCGCTTGAGTTGCAAATCCGTGGCCTGGCCGGCGGCAATCTCCGGGGGCTTGGCTGGTTGCTCGTGGCTAGGGGCGGGCTGGGTGGAGCCGGTGTTCTCAAGCAGTTCCAGAGCATGGTCGGTCTCCTCGCGGCCGCGAAAGCGCGCCGAGCCAAAAAAAACCACCGTGTCTTGAATCTGTTCTTTGCGGAAGCGCGCCAGCGGCTCCATGTATTCGGAGACAATGCGGATGAGGCGGCCTTCGGCGCTATTGAGAAAGCCTGAATTCTCATAGGCCAGAGGGGCACATTCGAGAGGCGGCGGGGCCCCATTGCCTGGGATAGACGAAGGGCAGGGACGAGGGACTGAGGGACTTGAAACAGGGTTTGCGGTTTGAGACGGAGGATGGCCCGAGGCGACTTCGGTGTCGGATGAAGTGATGGCCGCGGCTAAAGCAGCACGGGAGTCGATGGAGGGTGTGGATGCCTGTTCTTCGTTAGTCCCTGTTTCCTGATTCCCGATCCCTAATCTCTGATCTTTCATTTCATCCATCCCGATGGCGGAGCGCGTCTTGAAACGCAATCCAAAGATTTAAAAGGCCTAACCCAGAGACTAATCCGCGCACAGCCCCGTTTGCCGCATAGATGGAGAGCGTGGGGTAGTGAACAAAAAGAGGGTTCTGGTCCCAGAACATCTTTGACCAAGGCGCATAGCAAACCGCCAAGCCGATGTACATCCTGAGCAGAACACGCAGGTAGAGCTCAACGCGCTCCAGCCAGCGCGGAATCCGCTGCGGCGCTTTGCCTGTAGACTGCTCCGGCGCGGGCTGCGAGATGGACACAGAAGCGGCCCCCGCGCCAGATACAGGAGCAGGGCGCGGGACAAGCGATGGCGATCTCAGTTCCGAGTGCTGGGACATTCTCAGGTTTCGCCTGACGCCCCCTGTTCCCGTCCAATCGCGACCGTACGGAATTGAGCCTGGCAAAGGGACGCCGTACTGCAACGGTAACACAGCAAGGGGCGGCGGCCAGGCCTTTGCCGCAGCGAGGCAGACGATCAACGCGGCGCGATATATCCGAAGCGCCGCTCATTCAAAAACCATAGACTGACGCCCCAGAGGAATCCGAAGAAGAGACAGCCAGCCAGCAAACTCAATGTGGAGATCCATTCCAGCTTTTTATGTAGGAGATAGACGTTGGAGAGCATGTTCAAGACAAACATTGCGCCGCCCCAGCGCAGGACGCCGCGGAAAAGCAGGAAGAAGAGCTTGCCTCTTCTTCGCTTCCTTTCCCAGGTTCGCCGCTGCCACTCTCGCACTGCGAATCGTATTCGGTTGAACATCAGACCCTCCATGGGCGGTCAGTGTGCGTAAAAAGGGATCGGGGATCGGGATCCAAGAAAATCCCGCAGAAGCTAAACAGGCTGCGGAAAAGCACTTGATGTGAAGCGAAATCCAAAGAAAGAACCCTCAGGGGCTAAAGCCCAGCGTTGATAAAGAAGGATTCATGTACGGGCTGAAGCCCGAACCCTTCACCGAATCTAGTTTTCCGCAGCCTCTAAAGTCGTGCCTTGATAGGAACTTGGCTTGAATTGAGTATTTTCGCAGCCCGTAACGCCCTGTCTATACTTGGATGCCTCGCAGCACGAATAAGGTCGTGCCCTTTCAAAACATCGACTTATTCGGAGGGAACCTGAAGAGCGTTCGGTCTGGTTGCCAGAACTCGGGCCGCCGCGTCGATCTGGTCTTTGGTGATAACTTCCGTAGCGCACCACAGGGTAGCGTTCGGCAGTTCCGGATACCAGCGGCTCAGCTCAATGCCGCCGACGATTTTGTTCTCAAGCAGCCGCTGGCTCCATTGCTCGGGAGCTTCCTCGGTCTGAAGCACAAACTCATGAAAACGGGGCGCGCCGGTGAACAACTGCGTTGCGCCGTGATTTTTGGTGAGCGCATCAGCGGCGTAGGCGGCCTTGGCTAGGTTATGCTCGGCGAGCTCGCGGATTCCCTCTTTGCCGTAGACGCTGAGGAAGATTGTGGCCATGAGGGCTACCAGCGCCTGATTGGTGCAGATATTCGAGGTGGCTTTCTCGCGGCGGATGTGCTGCTCGCGCGTGGCGAGCGTGAGCACAAAGCCGCGATAGCCGCTGCTATCCACGGTCTGGCCTACGAGACGACCGGGCATCTGGCGCACGTACTTTTCCTTGGCCGCGATGACGCCGCAAAAGGGTCCGCCGTAGCTGAGCGCCACGCCAAAGGACTGCGCCTCCATGCTGACAATATCGGCCTCGACGGGCGGCCGGACCACGCCCAGAGAAACTGCCTCGGCGATGGAGACAATCAGCAGCGCGCCCTTGGCGTGGGCAATTTCTGCAATTGCCGGGATGTCTTCAATAATGCCGAAGAAGTTGGGGCTTTGCACCAGCACCGCCGCCGTTTCTTCCGACACAGACTCGGCCAGCGCCGCGAGATCGATGCGGCCGGTTTCGCGATGATAGCCCACGAGAGAGCTGGGCAGGCCCTGGTGCTTTGCGTAGGTGGCCAGCACCTCGCGATACTCGGGATGCACGGTGGAGGCGACAACGGCCTTGTGGCGGCCGGTAACCCGCACGGCCATCATCACAGCCTCGGCCGCGCCGGTCGAGCCGTCATACATGCTGGCGTTGGCCACGTCCATGCCGGTGAGCACGGCAATCATGGTTTGGAACTCGAAGATTGCTTGCAGCGTGCCCTGGGAAATTTCAGCC
>JBEKDN010000275.1:0-3709 GCA_050014335.1 Occallatibacter sp.
CGAGCTGCCAAGTCGCCGTGCTTCCCTAAAGCCACTGGGAAACTATGACGTAACACCTTTAAGAGATGCGGAAAAATAAGGCGCTAGCTGTTGTAATTCGGGGCACCGCCATCAAAGGTTGGAGCAGTTGCGTTGTGCGCCGTGATTGCCTCAATGTCGATTTTCTTCAGCTTAGGGGCAACCCAATTCTTCCTGGTTTTGGTCTCGTTGACAGTGCTACATGTCATCTGCGCTCTCCTTGGAGGGGGAATGTACCGCAATAGTTGCACTATAAGGGATGTTTACTCAGAAATCAAGTGCATAATCCCTTGAGATTGCTTACTTTCAAGTAGATGAAACATTACGGATGAGGATTACCGACGTGATACTCGGCCTACTGAGAAATTAAGGGCGGACGGTGGTTTGCCGAACGACTTTATGGGACTCGGCTGGCCTCCACTCTTCTTAAGTCATTTAATTAAAACATTTTATCACTATGAAGGCGCGTGCAGGCTCACCCCGGCACACGTCCGTGGTTCCCAATTGCACACGCTACTGGTTTGCTGGAGGCGTTGCGCAATGTGGGAGCGATCAACTCCGGTCATCAAGTGTGTGCTGCCCCAATTGTTTTAGCCATCGCCATAGCCACAGTACAGGACGAAGGGGTTTATAGGCCCAGAAAAAACCATCCGGCAGGGGAAGGGTCCTGAAATCCTCGCGGCCATAAAAGAGTTCAGTTAAGCTGTCGCGCCAGGATTTTGCGGGCCACAAGAGCCGCTCGTAGCGGCTCCTGCGCATTCTATAGCGGAGCTTGGACGGACTCGCGCGGTTTATGGGTTCGCCCGCGTGTTGAAGAGCTTGAAGCGGTACGGCGGTCAGCCTCGGGGAGAACTCCTGCCACGCTTCCGCGGGAAGGTCGGGCCGGGGAAGCCCATACAACTGATTTAGAAGATAGATCCCCGCCAACAAAACTCTGGTCTGACGCGATCTTCGCGCCTCCTCCCATGCCGAACTCCAATCCAGAAGCCCTAGCGCATGGGCACGCGCCAAATCTCCCAGCCACTTCGCCCGGAACCATTCGTGCAACCCGCCGTGAGAGCAGAGGTAGAGCGTCATGTCGCTGGGACGCATGGTCTGGATTGAGCACCCTTGCCAGGTGGAGGGAATGCTCCTGGCCCATCGGGCGCGTGTCTCATAGGGAGTTTCCCACTGGTTGCGCCAATGGAGTTCCAACATGCGGCCCGTCTTGGCATGGATGAAGTTGATATGCTGCTCATTGCGCAGGAAGCCGTCCCATTGCCGGGCACTCATGGGGAAAAATGTTTCTTCCAGATGCCAATCTTTGCTCGCAAGACATTCCTGCGCCCTGGCAAGATCTTCTCGCGGTACTTCCAGATCCATATCAAGCGTTTGGCGAAGACCCACATCGCCATAAAGCGCAAAAGAGAGGATCTGGCCTTTGAGCGGCATCACTGGAATGCCTGCGCGGTTCAACCTCTTCAGCACGTTGGCCAAAAGCAGGCAATGCTGCACGGCTTTCATGCGGCAAGCGTCACTGCGCTTTTGCATTTCTCGCTGCACCGATTCCGGAACTGTGAAGCCCGGAACCCGGCTGAGGCTTGCCCAGCTCAGAGCCGGCGTGCGGTGGCGATCCACCAGCGCGAGATATTCTGTCCAGTCCGGTCCGGCGCTGACGGCCCCTACGATGGCTGCTTCCTGGTTTTGCTGCCACGTGTCCGGAGCCAGCCAGGAGGTCGCGACCATAAGGCGGAGGGCAGGTCGAGTTTGCTCGAGCCTATCAGTCTTGATCATGGCCGATCTCTCGCATCTGAGCCGCCCAAGAGGTTGCATAAGCCCCACCCGCAGTCACTAGTTGCGCATGAGAGCCGGATTCAATGATGCGCCCTTTATCCATCACGTGGATGACGTCTGCATGCATCGCCGTGGTAAAGCGGTGAGTGATCAGGATCGCCGTCTTGCCTTCAATGAGAGCACGGAAGCGGTCAAGCCAGTCCTGCTCGGCCCATGAATCCATGGCGCTGGTCGGCTCGTCCAAAATCACCAGCGGGGCGTCGCGGAAGAATGCCCGCGCCAATGCGACTCGTTGCCATTCTCCTCCGCTCAGTTCCGCACTACCGAACATCCTGCCGAGGACCGCCTCAAATCCGCCTTGCAGCCCATCGATGGGCTCCAGCGCCCCCGCGTTGCGAGCCGCTTCCCAGATGCCTTTTTGGTCGGAGAGCCTGTTGACGGCTCCAAAGCCAATATTCTCGCGCACGGTAGCCTGGTAGTGCGTGGGCCCCTGGAAAAGAATCGTAATATGGCGCCTCAAGGCCTCAATATCCAGTTCCCGCATGTCCACTCCATCGAAGAGGATGCGGCCGCTATCCGGATCGTAGAAGCGGCACAAGAGCTTGATGAGCGTGCTTTTTCCCGCCCCGTTGTGCCCGACGAGGGCCACGAATTTGCCTTGCGGAACTTCCAAATCGAATGCGTCGAGCGCCAGATGGCCTCCCCCGGGGTATGTGAAACTGACGCGCTCGAAACGAATGGAGTGCGCAATGGGAAATCCCGAAACTCCCGGCCGGCCGGAGCGGATAGCAGGCTCGGCCTTCAAAAAGTCGTCCAGGTTCCCAATGAAAAGCAGGTTTTGGTAGATTTTGCCTACGCAATCCAGCAAAGCGCGCAGTTGCCCCTGGCCGGACTGAAAGGCCGTGAAGCAAAGGAGCAGATCGCCCAGCTTGACGTGTCCGGCAAGCGTCTGGTGGAGCACCCATCCCAGACCTACGATAGTCCCAACCCAGGCCACGAGGCCGGCAGCCAGCTCGGTCGCGGCTCCCTGCCACACCATACTCAGCTTGTGTTGCCGCATGATGGCGCGTATGCGCTCGAATGCCTCGCGGTGATAGGTACCCAAGTCAAAGAGGCGCAACTCGGCGGCGGCATCCGGATCGGTGATCACCCGGTGCATATACCGGGACCGCCGTTCCTGGATTGTGAATTCCAGATACCATGCGTGTTCCTTCAGGATGTACCGCGCCATCATCAACAAGCCGGGAACCGCCGTGGCAACGAGAAGCAACGGAAGCCAGCCCGCATAGGTCCAAAGAATGCCGGCAAGCACCAGGAAACCCAAACCATTCTGCACCAGCGAGCCAAGGTTCTCCAACATCGCCAATGGCTGGGAAAGGGCCTCCATCTCAGCTCGATGCATCTGGTCGTAGGATTCTGAATGGTCAAAGAAAGCCATATCGACCCGCAAGGCTTGCAGATGGATCAGCCGATAGACTTCATCCTGTATCCGCTCAGCCTGTACCGCACGAACCCAAGTGAGGGCGCTGGACAAAGCCAGAAGCGCAATCCAAAGGCCGGCAACGCCGAGAGCCGGCGGCAGGATGGAACTCCACTGCGGTGAGGACCCAAGCCTGTTGAACAGTGTTCTGAGCAGCAATGCCAGGCCGGCGGGAACCATTCCCTGGCAGACTAGCAGCGCACTCCAAACAACGATCCACCACCTCGACGCCTTCCAAATAATGGCTAACGCGCGGCGGCTTGCCGGCAAATGGCGGAAATATTGGATGATCTTGCGGGTCAGCATAAGCGTTAAGAGTCCATTGAGTTCTGCTTCGCCACGCGGCACAGGAAAAGTCCCGCACTCATTCCGCGAATGAGAATCATCGCCGCCCTCATATTGGATCGCGGATCGACCTTCGTAACAAGATCATCCAGG
>JBEKDN010000276.1:0-3697 GCA_050014335.1 Occallatibacter sp.
GCGCGGGTTGGGGCTTGGACGGCGGTCATTTGGGCCTCGGGTTTGCTGCTGGTTTTATTGTGCTCCTATGGCAGTTAATTATCTGCAAAACACCTGGCACCCGCGGTGCGGCCAATGTTTTTTAGTCTTCCATGAGCGGGATTGGCAGATTGGCGAACGCGAACAAAATTGCGAATGCCGAGGATAGGGATTGGGCAGACTGTTGGCCAAGTCGATTTCAAATGCAATTGCCCTGTCTTGTGAGCGGCATTCTGTTCAGAGTCATACGAGTGGCTAATTGCAATCTCCATCTGCGGGCCATGTGTTCACCGGATCGAGAAAGCGCTTGGCGATTGGGGCATAGGCATCGATGCGGCGGTCGCGCAGAAAGGGCCAGTTGCGGCGCGTCTCTTCAATGAGGGCGAGGTCGATTTCCTCGATGAGAATCTCTTCGGCGTTATGCGATGCCTTGGCGAGAATGCGGCCGAAGGGATCGGCGAGAAAGCTGCCGCCCCAGAATTCGATGCCTGGGCCTGAGGTGGGATTGCCGGAAATGCCGCCGTGCGGCAATTTAACTTCGCCATGCTCATGCCCGACGCGATTGACGCTGGCCACATAGACTCCGTTGGCGATGGCGTGGGAGCGCTGGATGGTCTGCCAGGCTTCATATTGCGCTTTGCCAAACTCGGCCTTCTCGGCGGGATGCCAGCCAATTGCCGTTGGATAAAATAGCGTCTCGGCGCCTTTTAGGGCCGTGAGGCGAGCGGCCTCGGGGTACCACTGATCCCAGCAGACGAGGGTTCCCACGCGGCCAAAAGCGGTATCGACAGCTTGAAAGCCCAGATCGCCGGGAGCAAAGTAATACTTTTCGTAGAAGAGCGGGTCGTCGGGAATGTGCATCTTGCGGTATACGCCGGCGAGAGAGCCATCGGCATTCAGCGTGACCGCGGTGTTGTGGTGGAGGCCCGGCGCGCGGCGTTCAAAGAGCGAGGCAATGACGACGACACGCAGCTCGCGTGCCAGTTCGGAGAGGCGCGCGGTCGATGGTCCTGGGATCTCTTCCGAGAGGTTAAAAAGCGCAAGCTCTTCGCGCTGGCAGAAGTACTGTGTGCGGAAAAGCTCCGGCAGGCAGATAATGTTCGCGCCACGGCGAGCCGCTTCACGGATGTGCTGGACGGCTGAGTCGAAATTAGCCTCCGGCTCAGCCGTCATGCTCATCTGGACAAGACCGATGCTGTATTTACGTGGATTTGTCATAGGCCAATTGCAAGGCTAAACAGTATCCCATGTCCCAATACCGGGACATGGGGCAACCATCATTTGTGAAGTCATTCTTATTGACGCCGGTACGTGGACCGTTACTCTTCCAAGATCAGGACGGCGGCGGCAATTGTGGTGGTCCAGAGGCCGCGCTTGTCGCCCATTGCCGATTGCGTAACGTTGCTGGTGCGAACGATTTTGTTGGAGATGCGGTAGATCTCCTTCTTTTCATCCCAGCTTTTGTCCGGATCGAAGTCCACGTCGAGAGTGGTTGCGAGCATCTCGGCGGCCAGTTCTTCAGCGTACTCGCCGGCCTGCTCCTCGGTCTCGCCAAAGCTGTGGTGCTCGCTCAGGTAGCCGTAGGTATTTTTATCGGCAGGAATGGCTACGCCGATGCTGGAGACGAGCAGACGATGCGGCTCGCGGGTTGAGTTCTCCGCGATGACCGAGAAAACGACTTCGCCGGGGCTCAGATAGGTGAGGCCTTCCTTGCGCGTGATCATCTTGCAGCGCGGGGGGAAGATGGATGAGACGCGCACCAAGTTTTGCGAGGCGATTCCCGCATCCCGAAGCGCCAACTCAAAGGAGGTCAAACGCTCCTTGTGCTTGCCAACGCCCTTGGTGAAAAACAACTTCTTCGGGACCATGCTTTTTCCCAATTTCTATGTATCCTCCATGTTCTTGAAGATGGGTAATTGAATAGACCGCACCCGCATGAGTTTATCGCATTTGAGAGGATTGGAACAGTGTTTGAGCGGATTTATTCGTCGTTTGTTCACGGGAGCGTCTCCTGGGGCGAGGTGGCCGTCTCATTACCTCGTTTTCGCACCTAAAACTCAAGAAACCGCGGAACTGGCTCTCTGGCTGAAGAGTCTTGGGAGAATCGGGTACTCTGGAAGAGCGGGATTTTGGCTATGCGGGAAAGAGCTGAGCTTCATTATACTTTGACCAATTTTTAAGAGAGTGAGACTCATTGAACGATAAGAGAGCAATCATCATTGGGGCGGGACCTGCCGGGTTGACTGCTGCGATTGAACTGGAGCGGCGATCTGGCGTCAAGCCGATTCTGATTGAAGCGAGCCACGAAATCGGCGGGATTTCGCGAACGGTTCGCTACAAAGGCAACCGCATGGATATTGGCGGGCATCGCTTTTTTTCGAAGTCGGATCGCGTGATGCGCTGGTGGCTGGAATTGATGCCGGTGGAGACCACCTGCGGTGGGGCTAGCGGCTCGCTATCCGCTCGCTCAGGGTTCGAAGCCAACAGCGGTGAGTCGGAGGGGATTCTTCGCTATCGGGGACAGCAGCGCGATCTCCCAGCAACGGCAACAGCACACGACCCCCAGACGGAAGATCTAGTGATGCTGGTGCGGCAGCGCAAAAGCCGCATTTATTTTCTGCGCAAGTTTTTCGATTATCCGATCAGCTTGACGGCGGCGACATTCAGAAATATGGGCGCGGTGCGCACGGTTCGCTGCGGCGTCAGTTACATGCGCTCGGCACTGCTGCCTCAGCGCGAGGAGAAATCGCTTGAGGACTTCATTATCAACCGATTTGGCAAGCAGTTATATCTGACTTTCTTCAAGTCTTATACGGAAAAAGTATGGGGTGTGCCTTGTCATGAGATCAGCGCGGAGTGGGGCGCGCAGCGTATCAAAGGACTTTCGCTGAAGGGCGTGGTGACGCATTTTCTCCAGAAGACATTTGGCCGGAAAGGATCGGGAGATATTGCCCAGAAGAAGACGGAGACCTCTCTGATCGAGAAGTTTCTTTATCCCAAGTTAGGTCCGGGGCAGCTTTGGGAACATGCGGCCGAGTTAGTGAAGAAGGGCGGCGGGGAGATCCATTTTGGAATACATATCGACCGCATTCATACGGATGGCAGTAAGATCGTTTCCATTGAAGGAGTCGATGACGCGGGTAAGCGCGTGAGTTATGCGGGGGATTACTTCTTTTCGACGATGCCGGTGCGGGATTTGATTCGCGCTATCTCCGCGCCGGTACCGGCGGATGTGACTGAAGTGAGCGAAGGGTTGATGTATCGCGACTTTATTACGGTTGGATTGCTGGCCAGCAAGCTCTCAGTGAAGGAGAAGGACGGATCGCCGCTCAAGGATAACTGGATTTATATTCAGGAGCCGGACGTGGTTGTGGGACGGCTGCAAATCTTCAATAACTGGAGCCCGTGGCTGGTGGGCAGCGCCGACAAGGTCTGGATTGGGCTGGAGTATTTCTGCAACGAGACTGACCCGCTATGGAAGCTCAGCGATGAGGAGATGGCGAAGTTTGCGATTGCGGAGATTGCCAAGATAGGGATTCTGAAGGCTGAGGATGTGGTCGATTCGCATGTGGTGCATGTTCCTAAAACTTATCCGGCTTATTTTGGAAGCTATGACCGCTTTGATGTTATTCGCAATTATACCGACAAGCTGGAGAATTTATTTTTAGTGGGCCGGAAT
>JBEKDN010000277.1:0-3682 GCA_050014335.1 Occallatibacter sp.
TACTGCTCAGTGACCTTATATTTGAAAGCCAGTCTCACGGGTTATAGCTCAGAGCCAACAGGCTTGCGAACGTAGGGCAGAAAGCGGGGATCGGCCGCCCCGCAGGTGGCGTAGTGCGCGCGGGCTTCTTGAAGGCTCAGAGCGCCGTTGACGGTGAGCCGGACATCGGCGGCATCCACGTCTTCCTGGCCGTCGTCCTCCCACCAGCAGACCGGGCACAGGGCGAGAGCGCCGGGCACTGCCAGGGTCTTCAATCCGCAGCACGGGCATCTGAAGCGATTCTCCACGGTTCTCTCCTGTCCGTTGGACGGGATTGCGTTGGGGAGGGATTACTGGGAGGCGGCGATGCTGCGCCGGGTTCAATCCAGACGCAGGCACTGTTGAAGCCAATCTAGATAAGGCTGGCTGGCCGCATCCACAGGAAGGACCAGAAATTCAGGTGTCTGGTAGCTATGGAGTTGATGCAGGCGGGCTTGAAGAGCCGGGAGTTGGTCGGCGGTGGTTTTGAGCAGCAGCAGGGTTTCAGAGGAAGACTCGATCTGGCCTTGCCAGCGATAGATGGATTGCACGGCGGGGATGAGTGTGGCGCAGGCGGCCAGCCGCTCCTCGACGAGAGAGCGCCCGAGCCGAGCCGCCTCATCGGGGTTGGCGGTGGTGGTGAGGACGAGACGGATTGGGCAGGGTTGCGAAGTGGGTTCAGGCATGGGCGTTTCCATGATCCGGCTCTTGCCGACTTGCGAAGGCTGCGCCGGCGGCGACGATCAGGATGGGAAAACATTCGAGCGAGTAGCGAGGCTCGGGATTCTCCATAGTGGCGAGCAGCAGACAGCGCAGGACGATGTATCCGCCGAGCATCCAGGCGAAAGGGACGCGACGGCGGAGAAAGGCCCAGGCCGCCAAGGCCACGTAGCCGAGGTTTATGGCCGCAAGCAGGGCGGCAAAGACCGTCTGGAAGGGATGCTCGGCGTAATGCCACCAGTAGATATCGAGAGGAAAGGTAGAGGTTGAAAAGGCCTCGGTTCGCGGGCGCAAGAACATGTCGGCCACGCGGAGCAGAGGGATCTGAAGGTAACAGAGAAGAGGATGGGAGCGGATGCGCTCAGCTGCGAGAGCGGCAAAGCGGGCATCGATGTCGAGCGTGATGCCGGGCGATATGGAGCTGGTGCGGTTGTAGTCGTCGAGAAGCTGGCGAGTCTGGTCGCGCTGCTGGGGCGAATCGAAGGCGCGCGAGGGCAGGTCGTCGATGTCGATGCTATCGGAGCCGGCGCTCCAGAAGACATTGGCGGTGGAAACGTACTCGACCGACCAGGTGCCGACCCAGTGGTAGAAGCCGAGGTTGACGCGCTCACCGGGATCGTTGACGCGGCGCGGCGCGAGGGACTGGAAGAGATGGAAGGTGGTCCAGTTGCGCACGGTCCAGGGCGCGAGCAGGGAGAGCGCTACCAGGCAGAAAAGGGTGGAAGAGACGAGAGCGGACCGGAACTGGCGAGAAGTGGTTGGCGCGGAAAAACGGGCTGTGTAAACGAAGAGGCCGACAGCGAGTACGGCTGTGAGCAGGACGCCGTCTGGCCGGAGCAGCATGGCCAGACCCGATGCGAGGCCGGCGAGAATCAAGGCCCAGTAATCAGGATGGCCGGTTTGCGCGGAGGAGAGCGCCTTGCCCGCCGCATAAATTCCCAGCGAGATGGCGAAGACGGAGAGGCATTCCGTCATGGCAATGCCTGTGTAAGCCGCTGTGAAGGGGCAAAGCATGGCCAGCGCCAAGACGATCTGACCCACGCGTGAGCCGAGATGGCGGCGAGCGAAGGCGGCGAGGAGAAGGCCTGCGGCAAGGTCGGCAACCGCCTGCAGGGCAAAGACGGCATTCCACCAGCCGCCGTGCAGGATCGGGGTAAAAAGCTGCTCACAACTGGCGAGAAAAAGTGGATATCCAGGAAGACGGAAGAGGCTGGGCGCAAGAGCGCCGCCGTGGGCGATGCCGTAGATGCCGCGATGGAAGAGGTTGCGCCCCAGCTCGAGATAGATGCCGGCGTCGTCGTCCGAGGGCCGGGGAAAAACAATGAGCAGGAGGCGCAACAAGGCACCCGCTGCTAGCCACGGAATCCAGCGTCTCTTAACTGGGAAAACTCCCAAAACCAACAGGGAAAAACGGCGCGCGATGGTAGTCGGCGCCGATTGGCCTCCGGCCGGATTCACACCGAGGCCTTGGCGGCCTCCTGCGGATTAACCAGGTCGCGTAATTCTTTGGACGGTTTAAAGTAGGGCACCTTTTTGGCCGGCACCTCGACACGCTCGCCACTCTTGGGGTTGCGCCCGATGCGAGGTTTGCGTTGGCGAATGCGGAACGATCCGAAGCCGCGAATCTCGATTTTGTCTCCGCTCTTCAGGGCTCCGATTACCGCCTCAAAGATCGTCTCAACGATGACCTCGCCATCGCGACGCGTCAACTCGCCGACGCCGGTCACCTTTTCCACCAGATCTGCCTTAGTCATATCCTCCAGGCCTCCGCTCACAGGATAACCGGATTCTACCCCATCCGGGGTGAAAAAGATGGTACGTCTGCGGATTTGAAGCTTGTTGACTCAATAGTTTGGCAGAAAACTGCCCGAACCACCCGTTGCGCAAGCCAACTTGCCCTTGCGGCGTTTATGATGACCGGAGTCAACCCAGAGATGCCCGCCCGCGCCAACGAGCCGGAAGTCGACGGAAGGATGGGAATGTGACGGACGAAAACAGCGCAGAGAGCGGCCCGAAGTACAGCATCGTGATTCCCGCCTACAACGAGAGCGCGCGGATTCCGGCCACGCTCGCTTCCGTAGTGGGCTGCATTCGCGCCCACGGCTGGGATGCGGAAGTGATCGTAGTTAACGACGGCTCGACCGATGCAACCGCCGCGATGGTGCGCGATTTTGCCCTTACCGCGCCTGAAGTGCGGCTGATGGAGAATCCCGGCAATCGCGGCAAAGGCTACAGTGTGCGCGCGGGAATGCTGGCGGCAAAAGGCGGCATTGTGATGTTTACGGATTCCGATCTGTCAGCGCCGATCGAGGAAGCCGAGTTTCTGTTTGCCGCTATCCATGAGGGCGCGGAGATTGCCATAGGCTCTCGCTGGTTGGACCGCGAGCGCCAGACTGGACGCCAACCGCTCTACCGGCAATTCTTTGGGCGCTGCTTCAACGCCGTGACGCGCACCGTGATGGGCCTGAAGTTTGCCGACACGCAATGCGGCTTCAAAGCATTTACGCATGCAGCCGCGCAGATGGTCTTTCAGCTTCAGACGATTGAGCGCTGGGGGTTTGATCCCGAGATTTTGTTTATCGCGCTCAAGCGCGGCTGCTGGATTATTGAGGTTCCGGTGAGTTGGGCACATGACGAGCGCAGCCGCATGAGCTATCTTCGCGATGGAATGAAGATGCTCGAGGAGATTGCGATCATCCGCTGGAATGCGTTTCGCGGACGGTACGACAAACCGGTGAAGGCGCTTAAGAGAGCCGAAGCGACAAAGTAGTCGAAGGGCCGCGTTGGTTTGGGAGTGAATCAAAATCATAGAAAAAGGGGGCATTTTGGTTCCAAATGGCGGCTTTTGGGGTCAAAAATGGGGCAAAAACGGGGGTTTGCAGTTACTACTTAATTAACAGGGTGAAATCTTATGTTATTGATTAATTGATTGTTAGATGATATA
>JBEKDN010000278.1:0-3672 GCA_050014335.1 Occallatibacter sp.
GAACTTTTGCCAAAGAAATTCACGCTCACCGCATTGCAGGTGCTGCATGAGGCAATCCTCGGCAGAGAACTCGACAAGAGAAACTTCCGCAGAAAGATACTTGCGCTGGGACTGGTCAAAGCGACGAAAGAGATCGAGGCGACCGGACGAAAGCCTGCCCGGCTCTACTCCTTTCGGAATGCAAATTGAATCGAACTCGCAAGTGCGCTTGAAGTAAGACGCGCAACAGACTTTTGGCGCAATTAGCAGGCAAGAAGGTGAACGAGATGAAGCCATCCTATGGAGGTAAAGAAATCGCGTTGATACGCGACAGTGAGTGGCGCATGCTTCCGCCGCGCTTATCCATTGGACGCAACTTGAGAGTGGATTTGAAGAGGTCACGTTCACCCGCCCAGGTTGTCGGAAGAACCAGAGTTGATTCCGCTGCTGCCTCCCTGAAACTGTAGCTCAACGTGAAGCACTGGCACCGCACCCATGAACTCCGGCGTGAAGGTGTATGCGATTTTGAATCTGGCTTCGGCCTTCGCAGCGCCAGCCAAAACAATAAGACAGGCCAGGAGGACGCAACTTTGTTTCATCGGGAAAGGATACAATCTGCCCCCACTGTCAGACCTGCGTCGGTAAATTTGGCCGGCTCATTTCCAAATAAAATTCCCGTAAAATGAAGTGGCGCGAGTTCTGAGCCGATAGAAGGCATGGGTGGGTGTGCGTGATGACTGGAACTGAGCAGGTTAATAACCTTGAGGGATCAAAATCCGATGCGGCGGCTGGAGCGCACTTCATGGTCCGGCAGCCCATTCTGGATCTGCACGCGCGAGTTCACGCCTTCAGACTCCTCTTCCGAGAGGATTTGAAACCGGGAGAGAGCGGGCCGTCTGGCCGGGCGATGATGGAGACCGCGGCATTCCACAAGCTGAACAGGCCCAGCGAGTTGAAGCGCCTGACTGGTAGCTTGGTCGCCATCGTGCGCTGCGCCGCGGAGGCTCTGAGCGAGGAGCTTGCGCAGGTGTTGCCGCCATCCTTGACGGTTCTGGAGATTGCACCGGGCGGGGAAGCGCCGCCCGAACTGAAAGAGACATGCGAGAGGCTGAAGGCCCTGGGGTTCCGATTGGCGTTGGGCGAGTTTACCGGGCAGCCGGAGTTCGATTCGTTGCTGGAACTGGCCGACTATGTCAAGGTGGATTTTGGCCTGACCCAGCCGGAGGTGCGAGCGCAGGTGCTGCGGAGGCTGCACGGCAAAGCGGCGATCCTGCTGGCCTCGAATCTGGAGACGCAGAAGGACACCCTCAAAGCGCGCGAGGAGGGCTTCACGCTCTTTGAAGGCTACTGGTTCTGTCAGCCGGTGATGAAGAGGAACCGCAGGCCGCCGGCGAACCAGATGCTGCGGCTCGAGATTCTGAAAGCGCTACAGAAGAGCCCCCTGGATCTGGTCAAGGTGAGCGAACTGGTGAAGCGCGACGGTCCGCTCACCTACCAGTTGCTGCGCCTGGCCAACTCGCCGCTGTGGGCGCTGCGCCAGCCGGTGGAGTCGATCCAGTCGGCGCTGCTGGCGGTGGGTGACGATGCCTTCCGGCGCATAGCAACGCTGGCGATTGCGACAGAGTTTAATGGCGATCAGCCGCCCGAGTTGTTGTGCATGGCGATGATCCGCGGCCGATTCTGCGAGGTCGCCGGGGCCCGGCGTGGGTTGGATCAATTCGGGCAATATCTGCTCGGGTTGCTCAGCTTACTGCCCGCCATGCAGGGCCAACCGATGAGCGAACTGGCCCCGGCGCTGGCTGTGGGGGATGAGATACGAGCCGCGCTGATGGGAACCCGCAATCCCCAGCGGGTCCTGCTTGGGTGGCTCGAGTGCTGCGAGCGCGGCGATTGGGCCGGGTGCGATGCTGCCGGCCAAGCCGACGGCCTCAACCAGGTGGAACTGGTGAAGACTTACATTGAAGCTGTCGCGTGGGCCGAGGCGGCGCTCCATTCCGGTGGATAGGGGATGCTCATGGCTTTCCTGACGGTTTGGATAAATTCCGCCGGTTTGGGCGTAGACCCCTACTCTCACATCAGGTCAGTAGGCTGATGGTTTGGATGCGTCCTGTACGTACAACGTCTTACTCTGTTTTCAACTCTGATTGTGACAGTGTTCTTGCTATCCCACCTGCCATAGATACACACTCTGTAAACATTGCGACCATAATCGTAGATATTACCCACATCCCAGAATCCGTATTCACGGTCACCTGCACCCCGTACGTCAGGCTTTAGGTCTGCTAGCTGATCAGGAGGCCCGTTGAGGGGGCTGGGGAGCAATGGAACTAGACATTATTCGCCCGCATAGCAACTTGTGACATTGGAAACCGGAACCGCTTTCGCCCCAATAGACTTTGCCGATAATTCAATTTTTACTCGATATGTAATCACATTCGCCGTCGCGCAATCCATTGAAAACGTATCCGTTAACCCCGTTTCATTCATCGCCTTCGTCCAACAGCTATGATTGTTGTCTCCAAACGAACATTGCGAAAGGTACACCCGGTCGTAGCTCAACTCGATGTCGGCGCTTGAATGCTCTGCATCAACGCGGCGAGTGGCGGATGGAATCAACCTGGCGGTGATTTTTCCAAAGCTGGCGCATAGATCTGTGAAGAGTTTTTCTCCGTGATCGTTATAGGCGTCGAACTCATTCCCGTCTCCCTCATAGGCCGTATCGAAAAAAGGGAAATTCGCGCGCGCTCCTATAAAACTCCCGCTCTTGATCACATGCTCTTCACTGTTCTGCTTCTGAGCACACTCCACTTCCCCGCCATCCATCGGAATCTGTGTCACCGACATGTAAAGCGAGCCGATATTATCGCTAGCATCAATCTCCTTAACCATAAAATGCGGGTAATAGTAGCAGGAGCGCATTCCCTCCTGGTACGAACCGTCCTCTGCTGCTGGCAAATGCAAATGTTCCACACGCAGCGGCTTATCGAAGTACAAGGGAAATGTCCATTGCTGTGTCGGAGGTTTGGCGGCTCGCTCGGCCGAATGGCTTTGCTCAGGTTGTTCCGCAGCGGCAGTTGATTCATTCGCGGAATCATTTTGCCTTTTGCTCGCCGAAGTATGTATCAGTACTGATATTACAAAGCAGAGCATTGCCATCAGCATAACTCCGATGCTCCACGAATAAAACCGTAGCAATCGGCTCTTCCGCCATGCCAGCCCCATTAATCCAGGAATCATCTTGTTCCACGCCGCCATTTTCACCTACTTGCACCATACCTTCAATGGCTGGCCTTTGGGATGGGATCGATAATAGCGACGATTGACGCGGCTGTCGATCTTAATGGTAATGGCATTCTTACTGTTCCAATCTCCATAGCCGCATACCACATATAGGGCATGGTGGCTGTCAAAAACATCGTTTACACCGGTATAGCCATACTCATTGCCGCCTTTGCCATGAGAAAAATCTGGCCCCATAATGTCAACCAATTGACCGGGCGGACCATCATATAAATTGTAGTATGCGAGCGGAACCTGCTTGTTGTATGCAGGACATTTGACCACTTGCCCAGGTAGTGTCAAGATTCTTTCGCACTTTCGATCTTCCCTTTGACTTAGGAAGGTTGTTGGGTTGAGGTTGTTTGCCGTTGGCCCCCATGGGGGCCAACGGCAAAAGCGGCTCAGGCGATGGCC
>JBEKDN010000279.1:0-3671 GCA_050014335.1 Occallatibacter sp.
CGGCTGGACGCGATCCAATCTGCTCCGGCCTCGCCGGACCACGCAGACTCGGGCCTAAGATTCGGGTTGCCAATGGTTGCTGGATCGGAGTAGTACAAATCGGTATATGTGGGAAGCCTGAATCCATATCCTCCACTGGCGCGCAGTTTCAAGTTATCGATCACTCGGAAACTGCCGGCCAGGTGCGGTGAGAGCACAGAACGCGCGCCGCCAGAAAATAACTCCTCACGCAACCCGGCAGAGAGATTCCAGCGGCTTTTTATGGGGCGCAGGTCCAAGTCCGCATAACCCGCGCCGCGATTGCGGGCATGAATGCCTAGATTGTTACTGTGTATGCTATCGCCGTCCGACTCTAATCCGAACAAAAGTACGGACGATTTTGCGATTGGAAGTGTGCGGCGCAGAGATGCCTGCCAGGAACCATCGATATGGTTGTTTTCATAGATGGAGGGATCATTGCGCAGCAGAATGAATTCGTCCGTGTGCCGGCGATAGCCGAAGGCCGCAACAGTGCGGCTGCCTAACTCCTGACGTCCAGAAACAAACCACCCTTTTGTCCTTTCCCATGAGTTATAGGGACCATAGAATTGATTTGCACCAAAGGAGCGATCGCTTGAGGCAAAGAGCAGGTCGGATATGCCGAGGCGAGAAGTGATCCAAGTTTCAGACGAAGCGTCTTCGTTGTTATAGTCGCGGTCCGCCATAAAACCATTGGAGAAGTTGCGATTCGCGGTCAACCGGCTGCTCCATTGCTTGTGCGCCAAGGAAGCTAACAGCGACTCCTCATTTGAGCCGAAGCTGCCGTATCCCGAGCGAAGGCGCAGTGATGTTGCGGAGGGCGCGGCAGTGAGAAAATCGACGACGCCACTCAAAGCATCCTCGCCATGAAGCGTGGAGCCAGCGCCGTGCAGCACTTCGATCGAGTCCATTGCATCGAGCGATATGGGCAGGTCGAGATTATGATGTGCGGTCTGGCTGTCATTGACGCGAAAGCCATTGACGAGCACGAGAGCCTGCTCGAAGGTTCCTCCGCGCAATATCAAATCCGCCTGGCCGCCACCCGCGCCGCGCTCTTCGAGAAAGACGGACGAATCCTGACGCACAAGATCCTGAGGCGACTCGAGCGTGAGGGATTGGTCCTCGACGGGCAGCACGACGACCGAAGCGGAGGACTCGGCCAGAGGCACGGGAACCGCCGAGCCGAGAACGACGAGGGTTTCCGTGGGGTGCGGGAGCGTTGCGGGTTGAGAAGCTGGAGAAGTTTGCGCGAAGGCCGTTTGAGCGCAGACTGTCAGAAGGAGGGAGCCGGCAAAGCGGATCAATTTGGGCGAGGGCATAGTTTTAGTTTTCTTCATTATTTTGAATGCGAAATGCGTAAGCCGCAAGGACGATTTGATATTGTGTTGAATAGTTGAGCAATTAACCATCAGGGTGAGGCCATGCGGATCGATGCATTTCTTTCGGAGAGCCCCATGTTCGCGGTCAATCGTGCGGCGCGCCGGTTTGAGTCGCTTGCCGGGCAGGTTCTGGCGGGCGATGAGCTTGGGTTTCTGGAGGGGCTGGTGCTGGCGGCTTTGTTCTTCGAGGCGCCGCAAGCCATCAAGCCCTCGCAACTGGCGGAGGCATTTGGAACGACGAGAGGCAATGTCAGCCACTGCGTTTCGTCTCTTGAGGGCAAGGGGTTGCTGCACCGGAAGATCGACCCAGTGGATGCGCGGGCATTTCATCTAACCTTGAAGCCACAGGGAAAGAAGTGCGCGGTGCGCGTGATTGGCGCGCTGGACAAGTTGCAGCGGGAGTTTGAGCGGGAGATTGGGAAGGCCGCCTTAGGCGAGACCCTCAATAACCTGCGCAAGCTGGAGGCGCTCTGCGGAAAGAGGCACTAACTCGATTTATTCGAGCGCGGTAGCGGGAAGAAAAGATAGAAGAAAGCCCAAGGCGAAAAGTATCCATGGCCAGAATCTTACCGGAATACCGAAAACTGAATCTATATTGCGAAAGATTCTCCAGTTGGCTGCCGCAATTTCCATATCTTGTCCGTCGGGATCGAAATCAATGCTGCTGGAGACGAGATACTCTTGTTTCCGCAGTGAAGAAACGCGAGGTTTGCGTTGAATGAGTAGTTGAACAATAGCTGCCGCAGCAAAGAATCCTAGCAGGATCGGCCATTTGTGGGTTTGGTAATAACTATTATCATGAAAATAAATTCTTGTGCACAATTCAGTTATAAACAGACATGCGAAAGTAATGACCAGAACAAGTGCGCCGCGTCCGCGATGAATTAACACCTTCTACTCCCAATCCCAGAACCCGTCCCGGACGAACTAAAACATTTTTTCAGAATAAGGTGGGTTGCTTAAAGAATGTAGCGCGATAAATCCTGATCCTTGACGATGGATGCGACCATCTTTTTCACATACTCGGCATCGATCAGGAAGACTTTCTCAGAACCGGCGGTGGTGGTGCGCTCTTCGTAAGGCAACGGTGTTGAAGACTCGCTCTTAATTGCCTCCGCAAGCCGCGCGGCAGCCTCTTCATCCGGTGCTTTGCGGGCGACATCGGGCGCAAGGAAGCTGACATCCTCCAGCACCCGCTCCATGATGGTGTGGAGGCGGCGCGCGCCGATATTTTCCGTTTGCTCATTGACCTTGAAGGCAAACTCGGCCATCTCGCGCAGTGCTTCGGGAGAGAACTCCAGCTTGACTCCTTCGGTTTCAAGAAGCGCTGAATACTGCTTGGTGAGCGATGCCTTGGGTTCGGTGAGAATACGCAAAAAATCATCGACAGTGAGCGATTTCAATTCCACGCGGATCGGAAAACGGCCCTGTAACTCCGGGATAAGATCGCTCGGTTTGGATACATGAAATGCGCCGGCGGCGATGAAGAGAATATGGTCGGTTCGAACCATGCCGTAGCGGGTGTTGACGGTGGTTCCCTCGACGATGGGGAGTATGTCGCGCTGCACTCCCTCGCGCGAAACATCGGGGCCGTGGCCACCTTCGCGGCCGGCAATCTTATCTATCTCATCGAGGAAAACAATGCCGTTCGACTCGACGCGCTCGACCGCGGCGCGATTGACGGAATCCATGTCAATGAGCCGTCCTTCTTCTTCTTGGACAAGATAGTCGAATGCGTCTGCGACTTTCATCTTGCGCTTCTTGGAGCCGCCGCCAAAGATATTCGGCAGCATGTCCTTGAGGTTGATCTCCATGTCTTCAAGGTTCTGATTGCTGATGATGCCGAATTGCGGCGCACCGCGCTCGCGCACGTCGAGCTCGACCATGCGTTCGTCGAGTTTGCCCTCGCGGAATTGCTGGCGCAGCTTCTCACGCGAGCGCTGGTAGCTATCTGTGCCTGGCAGGGTGAGCTGGCCCTCCTGAGCAGGCGGAGTGGGCGGGGGCGGGGGCAGCAGCACATCCAGCAGACGCTCTTCGGCGTTCATCTCGGCGCGGTCTTCCACTTCCTCAAGGCGTTCCTCGCGCACCATGTCGATGGCGATCTCGACCAGATCGCGAATCATCGACTCAACATCGCGGCCAACGTACCCAACTTCGGTAAACTTTGAGGCTTCGACTTTGAGAAAGGGCGAGCCGGTGAGCTTGGCCAGGCGGCGCGCGATCTCGGTTTTGCCCACGCCGGTGGGGCCGATCATGATGATGTTCTTCGGCATG
>JBEKDN010000280.1:0-3613 GCA_050014335.1 Occallatibacter sp.
ACGGTAGCATCGTCCCATTTCACAAATGGTCTAAACTCACTTATACGAGGGAACGCATCTCGCCTCTTGTTGAGGTGCTCAAGGACAATGGACTTCGTCCAATCGTAGATGGAGGCTCGGTCGATGTCCCACAACTTCGGCTCGGCGGTTTCGGCCTCAGACGTTGTGACGTGCAGCCACCGCTTATTACCCCGTTTGGCGAGATATACGGCGACCCGCCCGTGAGTGGCTTCGTTCGATATGACACAGACGAACCCAGGATGTGTCTCGAGTTGTTCCAAGAACTCGTCTTCAATCAGAACAATCGAATATCCCGAAATCCCGGACATCCGGGATCTTGCTGTCTCTCTGCGGTCTTCAAAGAGTTCGTTGCTATGAGCGGGCAACTGGCATATCTGGCGAAGTGGAGCAAACTCCGGCAAGGCATTTACGCTGAAGCCCTGAAAAATCGTGAACTCTCCGGCATCCTTCTTGTCCAGTACGAGGGCATACAGGATCATGCCGGTGACATAGACTTGCTCAGGCCGCAGACGAAGCACCCTCCGCTCCGCCTGGGATAACCTAGGCTTCGCCATCTCGCGCATTGCTCGCTGAAGGCTGGGACGGGTGGGTTTCAATACTCAAAGCATATCCGACCCACGGTGACTATTCCTCAAAGATCGAGAATATCCCGCATTTCAGCGAAATCGATTGTCACTTGATGAGTTCAATTCACTCATTCAGCTGGATATGAGACGAATCCAACGGAAATCTGCGGCTCAAGCGAAGGTTATTGCCGAAAGGAACCTCCTCCTGCCAGTCTTGGGATGATCCGAGAGCTAAACTGCGGAATGCCGATTCGGTAGTCCTTAAGGGTCAGGAGTGTGGGCGGCAGGGAGGAAAGGCCAGACGGGAGTGCCGGAGTTGGTTCAGCATGAAAAACAGCCTTGGCGTCGTTAAGAAAAAGAGGTATAGTTTTTCTTAACAGAGAAAAGAGGGCATCGCATGGAATCCATGCGGGATCAAATAGTTGCGCGGATTGAACGACTCGGTGAGGGAAAAGCCTTCTCGGCGAAGGACTTCCTTGACATTGCGAGTCGGACGACTATCGACGTGGCTCTGGCGGAACTGGCGCTCAAGGGCACGGTGCGCCGTATCCGTCGAGGTCTTTATGACATGCCGCGCATTAATCCCGCCCTTGGTGGAGAGCTCAGCCCTGACATCGACGAAGCGGCGCGCGCGATTGCTCGGCGACAACGCTGGAAGATTGTGCCGGACGGAGCATGGGCCGCAAACCTGCTGGGGCTTTCGACGCAGGTGCCGTCAAAAATCATCTACTTGACCGACGGACCGAACAATGAAGTACCCATTGGGCGGCGTAGCATTGTATTCAAACATGCTCGACCAAAGGTTCTCGCCGGACTTGAGGGAAAGATCGCTCTCGTCGTCCAGGCGCTGCGTCATCTGGGCAAAGAAAACGTTGGGACGCACGAGATGGAAGTGCTGCGGGCGGCGCTCACGCCGTCTGAGAGGAAGAAATTCGTCCGGGATGCCCGATTCGGCGTGGATTGGATTTACGAAGTTGCGAGCCGGATTGCAGAGGAGACCGCGTGAACAAAGTTGCAAGAATGACGAAACGCGACCGCGCAGACTTGTTCGCCGAAACGGCGGAGAGACGGGACCTTTCCGAAGCTGTCGTTGAAAAGGACTTCTGGGTCTGCTGGACGCTGAAACAGTTGTTTGCGATTAATGCCCTTAGAGACCGCCTGCTTTTCAAGGGCGGCACATCACTGTCGAAAATCAATCACGCAATCAACCGCTTTTCGGAAGACATCGATCTGGCCGTGGACTACGTCGCCCTTGGTTTCACGGGCGACCACGATCCGCGGCGGGAAGGGCTATCGAAAACCAAGCGCGCCGCTATTCTGGCGGAAATGATGGCCGCCTGTCAGCAGTACATCTGTAGTGAATTTATAGAAGTTCTTCGGGTCCGCTGCGAAGAGATTCTCGGCAATGGAGAAGATTGGACTCTGGCAGTTAGCGAGCAGGACAGGAATATAGTCCGCTTTCAGTATCCGTCTGCCGCGCCGACGCTCGACTACATCAAGCCCCAAGTCATTCTGGAACTCGGCACCCATGCTGAATTTGTGCCGCGCGACCGCTTTACCGTGCGCGCCTTTGCGGCGGAAGAGTTCCCTGCCATATTCGCTGAACCCGACGTGGCCGTTACTTCGCTACTGGCGAAGCGCACCTTTTGGGAAAAGGCGACCATTCTCCACGCCGAGTTTCATCGTCCGGCAGAGAAGGCGCTGCCGGACCGCTATTCGCGGCACTATTACGATCTTGCGATGCTGGCGCAAAGTCCCGTTCGCGGCGAAGCTCTGGCGGACCTTGCCCTCTTGGATCAGGTTGTACGCCATAAGGAGACCTTCTATCCGTCCGGCTGGGCCAGGTACGATCTGGCGCGAATTGGAAGCCTGCGGCTCGTACCGTCCGATGAGCGACGCGCGCCGTTGGAGAGGGACTACCGTAGTATGAGCGTGATGATCTTCGGGCAGCCGCCGCCATTTGGAAAAATCATCGAAGTCCTCGCTGCGTTGGAGCAAGAGATAAACCAGAAGTGAACGTGAATCTCAGGATCATATTCCCAATGTCATCGGTCCATATCTTTGCATCCTTCATTAAGCAAGAGGCAGAACGCACGGCAGCCTCAAAACCTGACTTGCTGTGCAGGCTTTTTGGAAGCAGCAGGTCCGACAGCAGAGAAATTCATCGAATGGTGCGATCTCGTAGAATACATCGCCTTTCATGCCACTGCGAATACCGCAGTTTTGCTTGTTCTCTTCTGTGATGATTATGTGCTTGGCAGCATCTACATCTTCATGACAGCAGTGGTGCTGCTGCGTGTTCGTAAAATATGCGCGCGGAGTCTCGATCGATCTGTTGATGATCGGCAAATCTCCGACTTGGCAATGAAACACCACGGACTTTCCGAAATCATGGTGTGGACAGTTTGGTACTGTAGGTTCGGCAAGGAGAAAATGCGTGAATTGTCCTGTCACAATTCTGAAATGATCGGTTTGACGCCGGATCTCCTCGACAGCAGGCAAGCCCTCGAACGCCTCGCCATCAGCATAATGTTCCTCGAACGTTGCTGGCTGAAACCGCCGACCAAGCTGTCGATGCACTCGATTGACTAAATCCTCAGCGGCGGCATTGATTTCATTGAGGTGTTTTTGGATCTCATCATACCTGTAAGGGATAAGATAGACATCGTTATTATGAAAAACTCTAACCCAAGAGCCTGTATATGATCTCAACAGAATTAGCGGCGCAACGCTAATTGTAGGAACTAACCTTCCCACCGTTTCTGTGAGTTGCATAACGTAGCTGTTTACCAAATAGTTATATTAGATGGTTACCTGCCTACGATTTATGAGTGCCTATTTTTTATTGACTGTCACGGGTAATCTGTGCGAGAAATATAAATTAGCATTTTATATTATGGAATCTTCCTTGCAGTGTCACTTTGCGCCGTGAGATAGCGCTGGTGCATCCGAGAGTGAACGGTTCCAGCTCGTTCAGACAATGGCGGTGAACTTTACGCCTCCTAATTGCCGTTGAAGAGACTGCG
>JBEKDN010000281.1:0-3561 GCA_050014335.1 Occallatibacter sp.
CGCCACTCGGTTTCCGAAGCCGTCATAAACGATTCTCACCGCGCCGCCGTTCATCGAGGTGAGACGATTCTCCGAGTCATACGCAAAGTTCCTGCCGCCGCTGGTGAGCGTGTTGCCGTTGGCATCATAGGTTTCAGCCGAAGTCATCTCATCGTCCGCGTTATAGGCGCTTTATTACGCTTACGACTTAACCCGATCGACGCGCCTTTGAAAGCATCTCTAGCATCTCGTAATAAATCCACACGAGCGAAGTGACAATCCCCAACGCGGCAAACCATTCCAAGTATTTCGGCTTCCCTTCGCCTGAGAGTTTAACAACTGCGTCGCACGTCGCCACTAGAGCCGCTCCCGGCAAAACAACAACAACAACGCTCGCCAAGCCTCCTAGCACACCTGCAGTGGCAAACGGAACTCCTCGCACTCCAGCAAGAACGAGCAAGATACTCGCCGCACAGTAGGCAATCGCTCCGCAGAGAGCAAACGACAATTTTTTGCTAAAGGTTGCTCTGATCGTGATCCAGCCCAATCCATATGAGACGAGAAGACAGACACACATCGCTACGGTGAGCCCAATCGCTTGTATGGCAACGCCAGGATAGCGCATATTGCATGCCGCCGAAGCCATTCCGAGTGCTACGCCCTCAGTCACGGAGAAGAGAGGGGCTGTAATGGGGGATATTTGTTTACGCATTACCGATGCGATGACAAGACAAATGGACCCAAAGAAAGAAACGGCAAATATACGAATAATGTATATGTAGGCCACCTCACCGTGATGTGTCCGGGCCCAATCCGTGAACCAAATGAAGGCGCCCCCTGTCACTACTCCTAGAACAAGCAACAATAGGATCGACTTGCAGATTGTCCCTTGCAGGGTCATAGCGTCCTGATTTGATTTGTAGCCGGAATCATCTAGAGCATCAAAACTCTTGAGCACTGGATTGCTGGTCGGCATGGTTTACACTTCCTCTCTAATCGGCCGGATCAAGCAAATCCGCCTTCAAAGTCCTCACACCATTCGTGGGCTTTGTTAACTAGACTGTCCGGCGGTCCTGGTGCATCACCTAAGATGAGTACTTCGAAAACTTCCTTGATGGTTTCAAAGGCGTCCACTATGGAGACTCCAAAGCAGACCAGAGCCCCATACTTGATGGCAAACTGGGGCGCGGTCACATTAGTAACAACTGCGGCGACCACCACGATTCTTAATTGAATTGCTTCGATCAGCGAATCGTGTCCCGTAGGATCGAGAAGGTTTATCGGGTTTCCGTCTGCATAGAGATACTTGTGCAGGGTCCTTGGATTACTTGTCTTTCCTCCTTCTGGGTCCCTCGACATAAACCGGCCAGTTGCCGGGTTATAGTACCTTGCGCGGAGATAGTAGAGGCCTAAAGTTTGGTCGCATTGTTCGCCGCGATAGAACCACATCAAGGGCGTGGAACTCCGGCTCGTAGTTCATCTAGCGGTTGACCGCCCGCGGACGGTTCCTCCGATTTAGGTTTGCTTGGCAAGAACACTGTTGGGATTTGAATGAGCACGAAGATCGCAAGTGCTCCATAGCCGTTGACCCAATGAACGGCAAGTGGCATCAGGGACGCGACGGCGACAACGAGAAAGTATTGCGGAGCATACCCACTGTCAGCCATTCCAGCGTCATCAAATCGTCCGCCTGCAAAGGTCATCCAGAAGAATACCAGCACCAAGTATCCGATGCGCGTGACCCAGCTTGCAATATCGCCACCTGAGGCGCGATCAATAAAGATCAGGGGTAACCAGACGATGGCAATCGCCAATAATATCCCTAGAAACCTCAACGGGCCGCACAGTGCCAACTCATTTGTCTTCGCGGCCGGCACCCGTCTTTTCGACTTTACCACCGCGTCGTTCGCGGGGACGGGCTCCGGGGGCCTGGGCTTACTCGGCAAGAAAGCTACAGGAATTTGGATGAATAGGAACAGCGCCAGAAGTTCATAGTCATTGAGATACTTCGGCCACGCTCCAAGTAGGTGCGTGAACCGAGCGCTAGAAAGGAGAAAGCTATCGAGGTGGGTTGACCATTGCTGTTCGAGGCCACGATTGAGTAATCCAATCAACAACACAAGGCCCGCAAGGAGAAATCCATAACGCTTACGCGGTAACCGTCCGGCATCGTTCAGGCGGCCAATCAGGACGAAGAACCAGACAAAGCTGAGGACGCAATAACCGAGCCGCGCGAACCATATCCCAATTCCCCCGCCCGATGCACTCTCCAACCAAATTAGCGGAAGCCAAAGGCATACGAGAGTCAGGAGATATCGGGAAAAGCTCAGTTGATTGTTGAACCACTTCGGACGATACTGTCTTCTCGATGCATCAGCATGCCATTCAGGCGCCGTAGGCCGGCTCGCCGAATCGAATTCCGTCGGCAACGATGTGCCGCGGATCGAACATCCCAAGATCAGTAGAAGCAGAAAGAGGCCAAGACCAATCTGCCACCCAGAGGGCCAAGCGGTCGGAAGCGAAACGGAGAGGAGCCACGCTGCAATAGCAGGATATCTGCACCATCGCGGCAACCCAGCATCCGCCAAGCGTTGATCAATTCCACGCAGAAGAATAGTTCCAAACGCGCCAAAAAGAATGATCCGTTGGAGGACGTATAGAACGTGAGGTAACAGGGTCAAATGCAGCAGTGCATCCCCAAGGAATTCGCAGGCGAACGCTATCCCGGTGATCGTCAGGATGCGTAGGGCAAAGTCAGTACGCCCCAGCCGGCCTAACGATTGGCGCAGTTCCGCTTCTTGTACGACTCTTGTGATCGCGGGTACGAGTCTTCCGCTCATGCGTCGCCTGGATTAAGGGTTTGCTGGCCAATTCGGCCTCTGGTGCTTCGGAACTGCACTGTCATGGGACTATCCCATTCAAGAATCCAAGACAATTATTTACAAGTTTTATTTTGTAGTTCAGGGGTATTGATACCCCGGGTACGACTTTACTAAGCACTATGCCTAGAGCCTGCTGCGCAGCTGAGCATAAGAACACCTTCGTGAGGCCTTTAGCCATCCCTATTACGTCCATTGCCTCGGCCCAGTCAGTAATGGCTGTCCAAGCGCTCGCAGCATTTTCCGCCGCCGCGAGATATCCAGAGACAAGGTATGACTCTGCGGATGCATACGCTCCGCCCGCTAGCGCTTCAAGGGGACCCGCGGCTGAACCTCCGGGAAACATTGTCACTTGGTATCCAACGTAATCTCGTCCGGTCGGATCCATTGCGCTGACCGGATCACCGCCTGCATAGAGGTATTTATGCAACGTCTTCGGATCCACCGGCTTGCCGTCTTCCGGGTCTCTGGACAGGAACCTTCCGGTGGCTGGGTTGTAGTATCTGGCGCGGAGGTAGTAGAGGTTTAGGTTGGGGTCGTATTGTTCGCCGCGATAGAGATACACGTTAGGCGTTGAACCCGTGGAATTCAATTTGTTTCCAAAGGCGTCGTAGTTGTAGGCGTCGGTGACCGTGCCCGCCAGGTTCGTCAGTTGGCGGACGCTCCCTGCACCGTCGTACCCATAGATGCTAGGCGTCCAGGC
>JBEKDN010000282.1:0-3555 GCA_050014335.1 Occallatibacter sp.
CCCACGCCGGCAAAAGGGCAATCAGCGGCCAAGCAAAATATGTGAGCGGATCCGGCGAAAATTCCACTCTTCCGTCGCCAAGATCCTTGGCCGAATGCCCTCGACCGGGTCCCCGAAAGTGCATCCATGCAAGGAGTAGTGCAGAAAGAAAATTAGCCGCTCTTAGCCATGGTTTCCAGATCATTGAAATCATCTTAAACCGAGCGAGAGATCGCAGTTGGCTGGCAGGTTGGCCTCTGTGCACAAGAATCGCACCCCCCGCTTACACTGCGCATCCTATTTAAGAGGTAAACTGGCTGGGAACCCCGCGCAGTGCGCGGCTGGCGAACGCAGTGCCTTCCCCAAGGAGGAATGATGTCGCAGAATCTATTGGAACAGTTGCGTAATTACACCACCGTGGTCGCCGACACCGGCGACATCAAGGCAATGGAGGAGTTCAAGCCGACGGACGCCACCACCAACCCATCGCTCATCACCGCCGCCGCGCAGATGCCGCAGTACCAGCCCATTGTGGACGAAGTACTGAAGGAAGCGCGCAACGAACTGGGTGAAGGCGCCACGGACAAAGACGTTGCCAACATGGCATTCAAGCGGCTGGCCATTGCCTTCGGCAAGAAGATTCTCAAGATAGTGCCCGGCCGCGTGTCTACGGAGGTTGATGCCCGCCTCTCCTTCGACACCGAAAAAACCATCGCCCAGGCCCGCGAGATTATCGATCTCTACCACAAGGCTGGCATCACGAATGACCATGTGCTCATCAAGATCGCTTCAACGTGGGAAGGCATTCGCGCCGCAGAAGTGCTGGAGAAGGAAGGCATCCACTGCAACCTGACGCTGCTATTCGGCATTCACCAGGCAATTGCCTGCGCCGACGCAGGCGTTACGCTCATTTCGCCGTTCGTGGGCCGCATTCTTGACTGGTACAAGAAAGACACCGGCAAGGATTATCAGGGCGCCGACGATCCAGGTGTGCAATCGGTAACGAAGATCTACAACTACTTCAAGAAGTTCGGGTACAAGACGGTGGTAATGGGCGCGAGCTTCCGCAATATCGGCGAAATTCGCGAACTGGCCGGCTGCGACCTGCTCACCATTTCACCGCAGTTGCTGGCTGAACTTGAAAAGACTGAAGGCGAGCTGCCGCGCAAGCTTGACCCGTCCAACGCGCATACGCTGTCTATCGAGCGAATCACCATTGATAAGGCGACGTTTGTCCGCATGCACGCTGAAGATCGCATGGCCACCGACAAGCTGGCAGAGGGCATCAAGGGATTCTCTGACGCGCTCGAAAAACTTGAAGGCTTACTGGCCGCTCGTCTTGCCGAGCTCGAGCAACGACAGCCGGCAACGGTGTAAGAGCAGGGAGCAAGGGAGCGAGGGCGCAAGGGAGCAAGCGAACCAAGGGAACAAGAAGGGGCGACTCCACACGGGGTTGCCCTTTTGCTTTTTCTCTGTTTGCAATCGATGCACCCGTCTGCCAACTAATTGCCCGTACCCCTCTTGGCAACTCACTACTTTTTGCGTATTCCTTTGTTAAAGCATCATAAGTATTTATCAGCGGCTGCTTTCCCCGGCACTGCGCACGACTGAATGGCAGCCATGCTCTTAACGCATACCGGCTGCCCGCGCGCGGTCATCGGAGGTTTGTATGCAGGATCAGCATCATCCGCTCGATCCCTTCTTCCAGCAGGCAGTCCGCAACAGCTACGATGGCAAGCTTGGGCTCAACGACCCCGATGTGACCAACTACGTGGCGCGATTGCTGTGCGAATTCTCTGAGGCTGAAAATCTCTACAAGGTGCGCGACGAGACGGGCCGGCCCATCCAAGAGCTCGAAGACATGATGGTGGCTTCCGATCCCGTTCACGGTTCAGCTTCTTCGTTCGATGAAGAACGCGCAATGCGCAAGCACATTGGCGACTATGCGCTGTTTGTTGCCGGAATGTATCCCGAAGCCATGGGCTCGAGCCGCCGCATGCGCCACCACTTTCCCACGCTGAGTGACCTAATCCGCGCCGGAAAAGAAAGCTACTTTATCGTAAGCCAGTTCAACCTGTTTGAGTACAAGCAGGAAGCGCCGCTGTTTGCGCGCCTCAGCGACCGCTTTGAGCGTTGCATCCTGGGCCTCACCCTGGTGCGTGAAGAGCTCAAACCGAGGAAGGCTCTACCACCGCCGCGGATTAACTGAAACTACCTTTCTCCCGCCGCGCATCCAACGTGATAATCAAACTGTCCCCGCCGCTGCGGGACCTTTAAGAGGTGTGCGAATGGGTGAATGGGTAAAGCTGCGCGCGGAAGACGGCCAGGAACTGAGCGCATGGGTGGCTCGGCCTGAAGGCGAACCGATTGCCGGGCTGGTGGTGGTGCAGGAGATCTTCGGCGTCAATGCGCATATCCGGTCAGTGGCCGACGGCTACGCGCGTGATGGATTTCTGGCTGTGGCTCCGGCGTTGTTCGACCGCATTGAACCGGGAGTGGAACTCGGGTACGAAGGCGAAGATGCGCAGCGGGCGAGGAGTTTTATTCCCAAGCTCGATGTGGAGAAGTCGGTGCTGGACACAAAAGCCGCAATGGACTATGCAGCCAACACCACAGGCAAGAAGGTCGCGGTGATTGGTTATTGCTATGGCGGGACGATCGCCTGGCTCGCCGCAACACGACTGGGAGCCGCCGCGGCGGTTGGTTATTACGGCGGGCGGATTGCAAATTACGCAAATGAGAATCCCGGATGCGCGGTGATGCTGCACTTTGGGAAGCAGGACGCGCACATTCCAGCGGAAGAGATTGACAAGGTGAGGTCAGCGCACCCTGAGGTTGAGATTTACATGTACGACGCAGGCCACGGTTTTAACTGCGATGCGCGCTCCAGTTACAATCCAGCCGCGGCCAAGGAAGCACGGGAGCGCTCGCAGGCGTTTTTGAAGCGGCAACTCGCGGGTCGTGAATTGTGAAGCGTGGATTGTGACCACGACTTCAGAATCACGACCCACGGTTCACGATTCCCGACGCTACTCCGACCAGACCGCCAGCACGTTTCCGACGCTATCGTCGAAGTGGAAACGCCTGCCGCCGGGGAAGTCGAAGGTGGGAACAACAATGCTGCCTCCGGCCGCGACAATGGCGTCTTGCGCGGCCTCGAGGTCGCTCGAGTAGAGAACCACCAGCGGCGCGGTCTTAGGCTGCGGATCGTGCGCATCGGCCTTGTAGAAGCCGCCGTTCACCCCCGCGGTATTGGAGTCGAAACTGCTGTAGTCTGGGCCGTAGTCGATGAAACTCCAACCGAAAACGGTCTCGTAAAACAGCTTGGCCTTCGCAACGTCGGTGGCTGCGAACTCAATATAGTTGATGGTGCTATCCAGTGCTGCCATGGCTCATTCTCCTTTGCGGTTGTATGCGTGGAGTTGAGGGAAGAGTGATGCGAACTTGAAGCGCAGGCACACCTCCCCGGTGTGCTCTTGAACGCCTCCATCCGCATTCCCTCAAGAGCCGGGGAAGGCAGGTAGAACCCGCAGGTTCTTGCATTGAGCACGGGCTGCCGAGGTACGAAAATAAAGT
>JBEKDN010000283.1:0-3428 GCA_050014335.1 Occallatibacter sp.
AGCTTGCAATTTATCACCAGTTACTAATCAGTAACTGTAAACCCCCTCTTTTGCCCGCTTTTTAGCCCAAAAACAGCCGGTTTTTTTCAAAAAAGGCCAATTTTATGTCGACTTTCGCAGGGTTCTTCGCTCGATCTCGACCGCAATCAGACCTCTTATCGATGCTTCAAAGACACTCCAGTTACTTCGTTGATTCCCGCGGATATTGAACCGGCATTCGCGCTCTGTTAACTCTGCGTCTATATCACTCCCGCAAACTGGCTCAAGAGATTCCGGATCGATTGCGGAATCCAAGCGCGTCTTTGCATTTTAGGAGCGGAAATGGCCCAGTCGACCATCTCGTACTTGTGGCGCGACAAGAAGGCATCGGAAGGTTTCCGGTGCGGCGTTTCATTACACAGCCATACCAACCAATCGCATGAGACGCTGGACTTCCTGGCGAATCTTGGCAATCAGTATCCAGTGATTCGTCCCTTCCTTTCTCGGCTTGAGAATCGTTCTGAGAGGATTCACGGCGTGCCCATCAACTACGCGGACAGCTACTGGACGCCGCCGATGACGCCAAAACTGGCCTTCGATCTGGAATCCCGCCAAGTTGAAAAGCTGGATCTGGCCTCGATGGTCTCCATCACGGATCATGACAACATAAAGGCGCCAATGCTCTTGCGGACTATTCCTAGCGCGCGCCAGATTCCCGTTTCCGTCGAGTGGAGCGCTCCCTATGGCGAGCAGTCCTTTCACCTGGGCATACACAACTTGCCCAGCGCAAAGGCCACGGAGTGGATGGAAACCATGACCGATTACACCGCGCATCCCAGCAACGCACGCTTCACGGAGATTCTGCGCGCGCTGCACGAAGAGCCCAATGTGCTGGTGGTCTTCAACCATCCGCTCTGGGATCTATACCTGATCGGCAAGGAACGGCACGAGTTTCTCGTCAATGAGTTTCTGCAATGGAATGGCGTTTATCTGCATGCGCTGGAGCTGAACGGTCTGCGCAATTGGGACGAGAACCGCGCCGTGCGGCGGCTGGCAGAGCAGTGGAATATGACGCTGATCTCCGGCGGCGATCGTCACGGCGTCGAGCCGAATGCGAACATCAATCTGACTAACGCGGCTACTTTTACAGAGTTCGTGCATGAAATTCGCCGTCAAAAGAAAAGCGATATTCTCTTCATGCCGCAGTATGCCGAACCGTGGAAACACCGCCTTCTGCAATCGACCATCGACGCGATCCGGCACTATCCAGAGTTTCCCCAGGGCTCGCGCACCTGGGATGAGCGCGTCTATCATCCAGATGCAAATGGAGTGATTCGGCCGCTGAGCGACCTGTGGCCCAACGGACAGCCGCCGCGGGCGATGAGCATGATGCTCGGCATGGTTCAAATGATGGGCATGGGTCTGGTCTCTGGAGGTCTGCGAATGGCATGGAGCGAGTCGCGCCAGTTGCGCCTGGCATTGGGCGAGTGAGGCGGGCGAACTGAGTTAGCGTTTGTGATGTAAGCCGGTCTTTGTAAGGGCGCGACTTTGGGTCGTGCCTCAAAGGTATGCAAAAACGAATTGGGCTTTAACCCCTGAGGGAAGGCGTATCGTCAGTGCTGGAAACGCTGGATGAAGCCATACAAACTCCGCTGTCAACGCCATATCCGCTTGCGACGCCACCTTATCCACGCGTCGCCTACTTCCCAGACTCCTTCCATGAAGTCAACGGAGTGGCGCACACCAGCCGGCATTTTGAGGCCTTTGCGCGGCGACGGAATATGCCCTTTCTCTGCGTGCGCGCAGGAACCCGCACCCCAAATCTTGTTGAGGAAGGCAACATCTGGACGCTCGAGCTGCCGCGCAGCTTTCTCTCCTTTGCCCTGGAAAAAGATCTGCGTTACGATCCTGCCTTCCTCCGCCATATTCCGCTCATCGGCCAAGTACTGACGCGCTTTCAGCCCGACCTGATCCACATCACTGGCCCCAGCGAATTGGGAATGTTCGGCGCAGCTTTCGCGCATCGACGCGGGATTCCGCTAGCCGCCAGTTGGCACACCAATGTGCATGAGTATCTGGCGCGCCGCTCCGGGCGGTTTCTGCGCTGTTTACCCAAAGCTCCTTCAGAGGCGACGGGCCAGATGATCGAAGACCTGACAATGGCAGTTGCAGCCAAATTCTATTCCACGGCGCGCGTCCTCTTTGCGCCCAATCCCGAGCTGTGCGCGCTGCTCGAACGGAAGACGGGCCGAAGCTGCCACCTGATGCCGCGCGGTGTCGATGCCGAACTCTTTCATCCGTCCAAACGCGGACGCAACCCCAATGACCGCGATTTCGTTTTGGGCTTTGTGGGACGGCTCTCGGTCGAGAAAAACGTCGCGCTGCTGGCTCAGGTGCAGGATGAGCTTGAGCGGATGGGAGTGACGAACTTCCGCTTCCTCATCGTCGGTCACGGCGGTTTGGAGGACTGGCTGCGCCAGCGCCTGCCACGTGCCGAGTTTGCCGGAGTACTTAAAGGCGAGCCACTCAGTGAGGCTTATGCGGACATGGACTTGCTCGTCTTCCCCTCGCACACCGATACATTTGGCAACGTGGTGCTTGAGGCTCTCGCCAGCGGCGTGCCCGCAATCGTAACTCCCCACGGCGGTCCGCCGACGATTGTCCGCGATGGCGTTACGGGTCGGATTGTGCCGGACGCCGACTTTGCCGCCGCTGTAGCCGGAGTCTTAGCCAATCCTGAGCGCCACGCAACAATGCGCCAAGACGCACGGAGTTATGCTCTCACCGCAACTTGGGACTCAGTCTTTGAAGGAGTTTATGCGGCGTATGAGTCGGTGCTGCCGGTGCGTGTATAGGCGGCGATTTAGCTCTCATTCGATTCCGGGGTATTCCAATTGCGACGTAGCGAAATTCTGCACTGTGCTACTAGGAAGTACTTTGAAAGCAATATCGGGAAATCGCTTGGAAATGGCGGTTCTCACGGCCATCGCCTGCGTTTTATTCAATCCAGGAAGAACGCAGGTAGCACGTCCCCAGAAGCCATTACGCACCACATATAGCCCTTCTTCTGTCCAACCGAGAAGCGTCGCGCCAGACCAAGGTACGCATGCCTTGGTCGAGAAGATATTACTTCTCAGGTTTCCGACTGCCATTAGCCTCGAATTCAGAACCTTTGGCATCCCGGTCGCCGTCCTTCGCGCCAGCACCCAGAAGGCGGCCTCAGAAGCAGCCCTCGCTTTCCGCAAATCAAAGCCTTTGCCGCCCGCCGCGCCTCCGCCAATCACACAAAATACCCGCAACCGTCTTGCACATAATTACCATCGCAAAGCGGAGAATGATTGTATGTCGAGCCTCAGCCAGATCGATTTCCGTCGCCTCCAGCCCCCACCCAGCCCCTTGACCCCCACCCCCCCTACCCTGTGGAGCCCGTTTTTTGCACCTAAATCTCC
>JBEKDN010000284.1:0-3358 GCA_050014335.1 Occallatibacter sp.
TTTTCAGATACCGTTCCAACTCTCGCGCTCCACGGCATCTGTTCAAGCCATTCTGCGCAAATATCGTGATCTTCCGGTCAGCTTCGCCGATGCCTGTCTTGTCCAGATGGCGGAAGAATTGGACACCAGTGACATTCTCACTCTCGACAGTGATTTCGTTCATTATCGCTGGCGGAAAACCCGCCCCTTCCGAATGATGATTCCTCTAATTTGAATCGGCGCGTGGCGCAAGTCCATCGCGACGTATCAGGGTGCTCTGGATCCCGCTTCTGGGGCCTGGGAATTAAAATGGTCGGAGCCAGCGCGTGACACGACTGAATACCCGGCGCAGCATAGGCGCTGCTCTTAAGGGCTCCAAGTTCGAAGATTTTCGGAAGTACCGCGCCTGAGACTACCGCATCCTAGCTGAAATCCGAGACAAAATCTTGCGCATCAACGTTTTTGCGGCGGAGAACCTGGAGATGTCACGAAGGTAGTGGAAAGTAATTTGAATCACGAGGAATCACTGAATTGCAGATAATTTCCCCTCACGCGAGCACAATGGAATTATGAAGCCAAAGATCCCACTCCAGCCGGTCCAAAACACTCGCCGGCGCCCCGAAAATTCGGTCGACCCCCACCCCCCCTACCCTGCGGAGGCTGTTTTTCAACACCGGAATAGACTTCAAATTACGCATTTTCAACACTTTGTAAATTTTACATAGTAACGAATGAGTAACTGCAAACCTCGTTTTTTGCCTCATTTTCAGCCCAGAAAAGCCTGCATTGAGCCAAAATAACTTCATTTTTGAGCTCTTTTGAAGCATTCTTTTATTTGGAAGTAATGGGCTTTTCAGCAAAGCGAAGTTCCTGCATTTCAAGTTCTTGAATTGTGGCTGATTGTACTCAATTGAAGTCGGAATGGAACTGCATGAGTCGAGCAGCCGTATTATCCTTGCGACAAGAATCACGCAGCAATATATCTGGAGGAATCGAAAATGGCCGTCTTCTGTCAACGCTGTGGAGCAGGTTTGCCCGTGAGCGCGCGCTTCTGTTCAAGCTGCGGAGCCATCGTCTCCGCTCCTCCCTTCGCTTCCGGTCGTCCTCTGGTCCGTCCCATCGCCGGTCGCCAAGTCGCGGGCGTCTGCATTGGCCTCGCACAGGCCTACGGATGGGATCTCTCGCTCATCCGCATCTTCACCGTGATAGGTCTTTTCTTCTCTGGCGGTCTGGTGGCCGTTGCTTACCTTGCCTGCTGGATCGGCATTCCCGAAGAGCCGCTCCTTTTGCCTTAGCAATGGATTCGTTTCGCGCAGTGACGGCTCGCAAGCGTCCTTTTCACGGGGTGAAGTATCCTTGATTCGAGTGGGAGTTCGTATGAACTCTACCTACACGTCTGGCGGTACAACGCTGGCCTTTCGCGATTCTGGAAGTGGCCTGCCTGTCGTCTTTCTGCATCCCACTCCGCTCGATGGCGACTACTGGCGGTCGCTCACCGAAGAACTGAATGGTGTGCGCGCTATCGTCCCCGATCTGCGAGGCCACGGCAGCTCTCAACTGGGAACTCTGCCATTCGGCGGCTTCGCGTACGTTCCCGATGCTCCAGTTCTCACGGTCGCGCAGTTGGCCAAAGATGTTCTAGTTCTCCTCGATCATCTCGATCTGCCAGCGGCACTCTTCGCCGGCTGCTCCATCGGCGGCTATGTGCTGCTTGAACTCTGGCGCCAAGAGCCAGAACGTATGCGCGGGCTGGCCTTTATTTGCTCCAAGCCGCAGCCCGATGCGGAAACCAACCTCAGCCGACGCGCTGCCACCATCGCCCAAGCGCGCGCTGGCAAAACAAGTTCGCTGTTTGACGGCATGGCGCAAACGCTGATTGGCGCGACCGCCCGCGCGCGCCAGCCGGAGATTGTGACTCAGCTACGCGCCCACATGACAGTCACGTCAGAGGCTTTGGTCGCTGTGCAGGCCGGGCTCGCTACTCGTCCCGATTCGGTGCCAACAGTCTCCACCATTACCGTGCCTATTCTGGCCATCGCCGGTGGAGAAGATTCCAGCGTTTTCCCTGCGGACATGGAGGCCTTCTACGCCGCGCCGGGCGGCTGCGAGTTTCATCTGCTCCCTGACGCCGGCCACTTCGCCGCATACGAACAGCCCAGCAAGGTAGCTGCGCTTTTGGCCGAGTGGCTGAGACAACTTGAGAATTGCGGACCTTCAACCGCGCTGTAGCGTTCATCAATTGCAATGCGGAACTCGACGCTGAGGCAACTCATTGCATGTCCAAATCTTCCTTGCGTCAGTGCGCCATCGCCGGAGCCTTCGTTCCATCCGACCATTTATCGGCGAACACAAACAGAATCGTCACTCGTTCTTCCGGGTCGTTCGCGGCCATCACCGGCGAGTCTGGCAGATCGGCTCCCCAACTTTTCGTCGCGTCGCCCGCGGCAAAGAACATCACATGTGGGTACCAGTTCATCCCATCGTCGCCCAGATACTGCTCCTTCGACATCATGTAGGCCATCGCTCCCGGCTCCAGCGGCGGCAGTTCTTTACGGTCCAGCGCGGATGTGGTTGCGTTGAGTATCTCCGTCCTCGACTTGCCCGCCAGCACCAACTTGGTCTTCATCAAGTAAATCTGTAAAAACGTCTTGGCTGCCTGCGCATTGAAGCAATGAGGAGCGCGCATTTTCTGGTTCCAGAACTCCAAATCGTCGGTGGCCTTGCCCCATGATCGCTCGACGATACACACAAAGCCGTTATTGCCCTTCACCGCGGTTGCATAGCCGTCCCGCCGCAGCACCAACACCTCCGCAGCGCCCGAAATGGACGCCGGAGCTGCGCTGTGAGCCAGCGCAATCTCCTCGCTCTCCGGCATCAGATACTGTTCGAGAGGCGCCATGGCTGGATACCGAAACTTCGCGGCCTGCGCCTGTCCGTAGCCGTTTAGCGAAGAGAAAACAGCCTGCAAAAGGAACGTCGAGACGAGCTTGATGCGAGTCATTCGCATAGGATTCTCCGGTCAATGTCATAGTGTCAGATATCAAACATTCTCTAATATTGCACAGTTTCCATCAGTCTAACTCGGTCATCTGAACCAACTATAGCGAAAATGAACATGTCGCTTGGTCTGCCAGTTCGATGAGCGAATCATCGCCATAAGCGGCCAATCGCTTCCCATTTTCATTCAGTTGCTCTGGAGCTTTTTTATCTCGGCGAGGATTTTGATGAGGCGGACGGATAGCCTGAGGAGACGCTTCCGAGCATTGGTTGTGAGCGATCGACGAAACATCTCCATGAGGTGTTGAGCGGCGACTAAGGCGTCGATGAGACCGTCGAGGCCTGTCCGAACTGGTGCGGTGGATGTTTTGGGCTGTGGAGC
>JBEKDN010000285.1:0-3322 GCA_050014335.1 Occallatibacter sp.
CGATGGGCTGGTGGATGGTGGGCTCCCTGGCTGAGCAGCCGCCGAGCGCGGTGTCGGTCAGTCCGTCCTCGGGGTTTGGGACCACCGAGCAGTTCAGCTTTGTGGCCAGTTCTCCTAATGGGGCTGGCAACCTGGCGGAGGTGAAAATGCTGTTCAACACCACGCTGTATCGGGTGAATGGCTGCTACCTGACCTACCTTGCAGCCGGCAATCAGCTTTCGCTGCTTTCAGATGACGGCACCACATCGACCTCAGGCCAGCCGGGGGCGACCGGCACGCTAAGCAATTCGCAGTGCTCCGTTAACCTGTCGGCGACGACGGTGACCGCGAGCGGCAACACGCTCACTGTCGCGCCGACGATCACTTTCACGTCCGGCTTCAATGCCGGCACACAGGCCTACATGTACGTCGCCGATGTTCCCGGCATGAACAGCGGCTGGAAGAAGATGAGCCCGTAGCCCTAATACTGTTCACTTAACGAAATCTGTGGCATTCTGTATGAGACAAGGACAGGAGGCCACAGGTGGCGCGTACGGTTGCGGAACTCCCTTCGGGTGCCCGGATCACGGACTACATCAGCCTTGGCGTAATAACGAAGACTTTTCCTCTGTCGAGCATCGGCCCTGTGCTTTCGAAAACGGGAACCGCGAGTGTTCGCCAACGTGACCTGCCGGCGCAGGTGGTCGTTTATTACGTCATCGCTCTTGCGCTGTACATGCAGTCGTCCTATCGCGAGGTATTACGTTGTCTGCTTGAAGCAGTTCAGTGGCTGCGCGATCCATCGGCCGGTGTGCGGGTGGCGGGCAAATCGGGCATTTCTCAGGCCCGCACGCGGCTGGGCTGGGAGCCGCTGCGGCAGTTGCACGATGAGCTGGTCAAGCCGATCGCAATGCGTGAGACCCGGGGCGCGTGGTATCGAACTTGGCGACTGGTGAGCCTGGATGGCAGCACCTTCGATGTGGCCGACGAGAAGGCCAACGAGGATGCTTTCTCTCGCCCTGGGGCCAGCCGCGGTGCAAGTGCTTATCCGCAGATCCGTTTTGTGTCCCTGGTGGAGAACGGCACGCACGTGCTGTTCGGCAGCCAGATGGACAGTTACCGGACAGGTGAGATCACGCTGGCCAAAGCGGTGCTTCCGCGCATGAGAAGCGGCATGCTCTGTCTGGCTGACCGAAATTTCTTTGGCTTCGAACTATGGCAACAGGCGCGAGCGACAGGCGCCGATTTGCTTTGGCGGATGAAGAAGAACATGCGCATGGCCTGCGAGAAGCGCCTGCCCGACGGCTCTTATCTGAGCCACGTGTATCCTTCGGAGCGAGACTGGCGGCACAAAACCAACGGCATCGTGTTGCGGGTGATCGATTACCGCCTTGAGGGAATCGAGGGTTCCGAGCCGATTTATCGGTTGGCAACCACCATCCTCGATGCCGCCAAGGCCCCAGCCGGCGAGCTGGCAGCTCTTTATCATGAACGCTGGGAGATCGAAACTGCGTTCGACGAACTCAAGACCCACCTGCGCGGCGCCAAGATCGTGCTACGCAGCAAAACCCCCGATCTGGTGCGTCAGGAGTTCTACGGGCTCTTGATGGCTCACTTCGCCATCCGCGGCCTGATGCACGAAGCCGCTCTCAAAGCGGACGAAGATCCCGACCGGCTCTCGTTCCTTCATGCCGTGCGCGTGATCCGCCGCAAAATGGCTGCCTATGGAGCTATTCCCCCCTGCAAAGAGGAAAGCCTTTCATAAGGCGGTGCTAGGAGAGATACTCGAGGAACGCGTTGTATCCAGCCGCAACCGCCGCAATTTTCGCGGAGTCAAGCGCAAGATGAGCAACTTCCCAATCCGACCACGACACTGCAAGCCCCTGCCTCCGATCAACATCCAAAATGCGATTAGAATACTTAAGTGAACAGTATTAGTTCTAGACTGCATTTCTCACGGAGGTTTGAGGGATCAGGAGCACAGATTCTGTGTGGATCTTCACAGATTCTGTATGGATCTGTGCAGATTCTGTGTGGATTCTTTACAGTTTCTGTGCGGAAAACTGTGGAGCGACTGGCTGCAAGCTATTGATTCTGTTGGAAGGAGTCGCCGCTGCACAGTTTCTGTGTGCTTTTTGAGAGATTACAGCCCGGGGTGCAGGCGGAGGCGAGGGGCCGGGCCATGTGAAGGGCAATGCCGACGACCGAGATGGGGCTGTTCTTCATAATCGAGAGCCCTTCCTTTCTTATGTAGAGTTCTGCACCTATTTAGAATTCTGCGCCGGACGCCCGAATTTACCTGCAACATGAATCGGCGCTAAACGCTTGAATTGAAAAGCGGCAAACTTTGGCCTGGTTGACATCTGCCTGGGGTGAACCCGTCGGGTGAGATAGTTTGTAAATTGGCAGTCGACCGTTTGATGAAAAATGCGTTCATTTTGTTGGCTCTGAGGCGGTGCTGGTGGCCGTGCTGCTGAACGAATACCTGGTTTGGAAAGAGGCCGCCGGTCCGGCTTGAGCCCCCTCAACTCTGCGATGAAGAAAGCGGTGTTCGTGCCGATCCTCCGGGGCAGCGGAATTGTGGTGTGCCCGAGACCCACCGTTCCGTCGCTGCGGCGACTCCACAGTGGGCTATTATCGTTCGGCCCTTACAGGGCCGGAGAGCCTGTAAAGCCCTGACCTACCAGTCATGCCATGTTCCATTGCTCGCTTCGATGGAGCCATTGCCGCAATTTGAGGCAGTTGCTTGCCATGCAAGCTTCAAATGCGATCGCCCTGGACCGCACCGGGTTCTTGCTTGCTCCCGGAAACTACTGCATGATAAGCTCTTGCCTCAGCCGTCCTTAGATCATTGCTCCGCTCTTGCTTCTCCCTTTCTTCCCCGACCGGAGCCCATTGGAACGTTACGTGGACTTGATTTCACCGCATCGCTTCCGGTCGCATCTGCCGCCGCTGATTGTCCTGGCGCTGGCGAATCCTTGCCTGCCAATGACATCTTCGCCGGCATCTTCAACGCCGGCCGTTGCTCAGCCCGCGCAGGTGGGACTGCCGATCATCCACAACTATTCGGCCAAGGACTACAAAGCGGGCCCGCAGGTCTGGTCAGTTCTCCAGGACAAGCGCGGCATGATGTACATTGCCTCGTCTTCTGGCGCCATTCTCGAGTTCGACGGCGTTACGTGGAGGAAGATCTTTCACCAGTCGAGCACGGTACGCTCGCTGGCCATGGATGACTCGGGAACTGTCTATGTGGGCCTGGAGGCAGACTTCGGCTACCTGGCGCCTGATGCTGCCGGTTCGCTCCAATATGTTTCTCTCCTCGACAAAGTGCCGGAAGCGGATC
>JBEKDN010000286.1:0-3193 GCA_050014335.1 Occallatibacter sp.
GCGCCCAGGCAAAAAGAACCGCCTGAGAAAATCGCACGATGATGAACAGCACAATCGCGATGAGAAATAAAACCTGGAAGGGATGCCGGCGAGAGAGGCTGAGTTCTTTTCCCGACCAGAAACGCCAGGTGCTCACCATAAGAAAACCCGCTGTGCCAACGATTCCCAGCCATAGAATGGCAACCCACCAAGCTTCGACCGGATAGCCCTGGAAGAAGTGCACGCTAGCGGCCAGCAATCCCGCTGCGGCCGGAATCGGCATGCCCACAAAATATTTGCGGTCGGCTCGGCCCGGATTGCGTGGCTGCGCATCGTGGCTGATGTTAAAGCGCGCCAATCGCGACACTCCGCCAATCAGAAACAGAAAACAGATGAAGCCGCCTGCGTGGTGCAGATTCTGGTGCAACTGCGGGTTAATGGAATCGGGCAGAAAATGAAAACCCCAGATCAGAGCCAGCAGACTGGGCGCAACGCCGAAGGTGATTGCATCGGCGAGCGAATCCAGTTCCTTGCCAAAATCGCTGCATGTATTCGTCATGCGGGCGATACGGCCATCGAGCGCGTCGAAGGGAATGGCGAAGATGATGGCGAGCGCCGCCCAGTCCAGATGCGTATGCACGTCGCCGATGCCGGTAAGAGCCGCCATGGTCTGAGTGATCGAGAAGAATCCCGCAGCGATATTGCCAACCGTAAAAAGCGAAGGCAGCAGGAACATTCCGCGGCGCAACCGCGCCTGCGCCCGCGCGCGAGCCAGTGCGGGATCCAGGCGGTTCAAGAGCGGGCTCCCGAAGGTATCGCCGCCAGCACACTCAATCCGCCTTGGACGTGTTCTCCGACCTTGACGCGAAGCGCCGCGTCGGCCGGCAGCAACACGTCCACGCGCGAACCAAATTTGATCAAGCCCACGCGCTGCCCGCGGACAACGGTGTCGCCCTCGCGGAAGTTGAAGACAATGCGCCGCGCCAGCAGGCCGGCAATCTGCTTGAATGTGACCTCGACTCCATCGCTGCCGCGCACGGTCACAATATTCTGTTCATTGCGGTCCGCGGATGCTGGGTTCATCGCATTCAAGTACTGGCCTTTCTGATAGCGCACGGACGTCAGCACGCCCGCGATCGGCGATCGGTTCACATGGACGTTGAAGACACTGAGAAAGATGCTGATTCGCTGCCGGCTCCCAGCGGGAGTGTTGATCACGGCCGTCTCGGTTACTACTCCGTCGCCTGGTGAAACAACCAAGCCGGAATCGGATGGAATCGTCCGCTCGGGGTCGCGGAAAAACCACAGGAAGAACCCTGCCAGCAAGACCGGCACAATAGCCAGCCACCAGCCGCCGGTGAACCACCAAAGTGCCACCGCCAGCAACAAAAAAACCAATCCGTAGATGTATCCGTCTCGAACCATAGTCCCAGACGATTATACGGCCATCCGGCCCACTCGCTGACACAGCAATGCGCGGCGCGCACGGTACACTTTCCGCACGGAGGCCGCGCAAGGCTGGCACTCAGTCAATATCGCCTGCGTTCAACGCCGCCCAAAAACTCTAAGCAATAGCCGGCATTCTGCGTTCCAGGGCGTAGATTAGATCCTTGGCGTGCAGTTTGAGCTTCTTCAGCTTGATTTCTTCAATCTCTTCCTCGGCGGAGAGATAGGGTTTTTCGAGCAGCTCTTCCAGCCGCTGAGCGTAGCTACGATGTTCCGCATGCAGGCGACCTAGCTCTTCACTCAGCGTGGAATCCTGAATTTCATCCATCAAGCACCTCCAAATTGTTAAGGAACTCTTACATATATCGCCCTCGCAGCACAATCGGCAAGTCAGAAATCGACCGAAAGTAACTGCAATTGTGGAATTCTGTGCCGAAATCCGCCTTGTGTGATGACAATCACAATTTCACACAGCTACCTTGCCCACAATCCACTTGCCGAACAATCCGGTGCGCAAGGCTCAAAGCCGAAGGCGCATCAGAATCGCATCGTCAACTGGAAACTGATAATAGCGCGTCCTGCGTCCACTTTCAACAAAGCCCAATTGCAGGTAAAGCGCCAGCGCCGGTTGATTGGACGCGCGCGCTTCCAAATTCACCTCCGCAACCTCGGCAGCGCGCAGCTCGTCTACCAGCACAGCCAAGAGCCGGCGGGCCAAGCCGCGCCGCTGAACTTCTGCTGCAACTGCAATACTTTCCAACTCCGCGTCGTGGGCAAGCAGGCTGGCAACGGCAAAGCCCGCCACCGCACCGCTGCCGGCGTCTTCCCCAACCAGCGCGATGCGCCGCGGCGCTCCATCACCCTCCAGCGCAGCCAAGTACGCGGCGCGCGGCCATTCCGGCGCGTCCTTGAGACTGGAAGCAATCTCGATCACGCGGTCCACATCCGCCACCGTCATGCGGCGAATTCGTGCCAGTTGCGGCGCGGAACTCACGAGCGTTCCGCGGCGCAGACAGGCTGGCCAAAGATCTCCGCATCGCTCTTGCGGAGATAGTGGCCGTCAAGCAGCGCCAGATCCGCGCATTCCCCAGCGGCGGCCCGCGATGCACAGAGCTTGAGAGCATCGGCCGCAGTCGGCGGCGCGACGCGGACAAGCTCCGCAGTCGGCCAGGCGGAAGAGAGCAGCAACACGGCGGCATCGTCACAAACAGCGATGCGCCGCGGTGTAAGCGCTCCCAGTTCCTCGGCTCCAGCCAGCAATTCCCTGGCCTCTGTGCCGGCCTCTTCGATCCGCAGATAAATCTCCTGCCGATGAGCATCCAATGCCGCTGTCTCCACGCCAGTTGCGGCGGCCAGCACTTCCAACCTCGAAACCGCAAGCACGGGAATACGCGCCCCTTCAGACAGCCCCTTCACGGCGCTCACCCCGACGCGCACGCCGGTAAAGCTTCCTGGGCCGTTCACAACCACAATTGCACCCAACTCCCGCAACGCAACGCCGCCCTCAGCCAGCGCTTCACCCACAGCCGCAACCAATGTGGAAGAGTAACTGCGCCCTTCCAACTCGACTTGGCCAAGGATTTCCACCACGCCCGCGGAAAGCCGCCCCAGCGCCACCGAACCGGTCGGCCCGCAGGTATCGATAGACAGAAGCTTCATCTCACGCATGGACCTCCCTTACACCGCCGCCAGCGCCTGCTCCAGATCGGCGATCAGGTCTTCCTTGTCTTCGATGCCGATTGAAAGCCGCACTCGTCCCTGCGTGATC
>JBEKDN010000287.1:0-3192 GCA_050014335.1 Occallatibacter sp.
AACGCTGGCGTACATGCTGCACCAACTAAGCCTGGACCGGAAAATTGTACCGTGCGACTATCGCACTGTGAGTTCTGAGCGGTCCAGTCTGCCAATCGCGGCTCGGATGATCGAAATCCCCGCGGGGACGGCGACGCTGGGAATGCCGCGCCGCGAAGGCATCTTTGGTTGGGACAACGAGTTTGAAGAGCACTCCGTCGCAGTGCCGGCCTTCGCGATTGACGCCCACAAGATCACGAACGGGGAGTTTCTCCGGTTTGTGCGCGAAGGCGGATACGACGACCGGCGTTTTTGGAGCGAGGCGGACTGGGCGTGGATCAAGGAGCAAAACATTACCCATCCGCATTTGTGGTTCGTGCGGAAGGAGCAATGGTTTTATCGCGCCATGTTTGAAGAGTTGCCGCTGCCGCTCGACTGGCCGGTCTACGTTAGTCACGCGGAAGCCGCGGCCTACGCGCGTTTCGTGGGCAAATCTCTTCCTACCGAGGCTCAATTTCATCGCGCCGCTTACGGAACGCCGGAGGGCGTGGAGCGGGCCTATCCGTGGGGCGATGCGCCTCCGGATTCCGCTTGCGGAAACTTTGACTTCCAGCATTGGGACCCGGTCGCGGTGGGCAGTTATCCCGGAGGCCAGAGCGCTTTCGAGTTGGAGGACACTTTCGGCAACGGCTGGGAGTGGACGGCGACACCTTTTGCTCCCCTTCCAGGATTTGAGCCGTTTCCCTTTTACAGCGGCTACTCGGCGAACTTTTTCGATAACAATCATTACGTAATGAAAGGCGCCTCGCCTCGGACTGCTGCTTCAATGTTGCGTCGCTCGTTCCGCAACTGGTTTCAGCCGCATTATCCCTTTATTTACGCTTCTTTCCGTTGTGTGGATCGCTGAATGGAGCCGTTATGCTGATTCGTGATAGCGCAACTGTGCCTGTCAACTCATTCGCCGAAGATGTGCGGAGTGGTCTGGGACGAGCCGGGCAAAAGGAATTGCCTTCGAAATATCTCTATGACGACCTTGGCTCCGCCCTGTTTGAAGCGATCACACGGCTTCCCGAGTATGGGCTGACGCGGGCGGAGGAGCGGATCTTGCTGCGGCACTCGGGGGAAATCGCCGAGCACCTTACGGCGCATGGCATGGTGATTGAACTCGGGAGCGGAAGCGGGCGGAAGACGCGCCAGATCCTCGAAGCTCTTGCTCACCACAAGTCGATGACCTACTGCCCGATTGAAATATCGTCATCGGCTCTGGTGCGCTGCGAACGCGAGCTCGACGATCTTGCGCACGTCAGTATTCTGGGATTTGAGACCGAGTATCTTGACGGCTTGAGCAAGGCGGTGGCTCGCCGCAACGCGGGCGAAGCGGTGGTGGTACTCTTTCTGGGCAGCTCGATTGGAAACTTCGATCGCAGCCCGGCAGAGGAGTTCCTGCACAAAATTCGCAAGGCAATCGAGCCTGGGGACACGCTGCTGCTGGGCACGGATCTTGAGAAGCCGCTGGCCCAGCTCATTGCCGCCTACGATGATTCTCTCGGCGTGACCGAGGCCTTCAATCGCAACCTGCTGGCTCGCATCAATCGTGAACTCGGCGGGGATTTCGATTTATCGCGTTTCGAGCACGTCGCACACTACAATGCCCGCGAGCGCCGGATCGAGATGCATCTCCGCTCGATCGAAGCCCAGACGGTCATGATCGAAGACGCTACTTTCACGTTCCTAGCCGATGAGACCATCTGGACGGAATGTTGTCATAAGTATTCTAGGAATGAGCCTGCGGAGATGGCCCGGCGAACGGGCTTCGAATGCGCTGCGCAGTGGGTGGATGTTGAGTGGGGATTCGCGGAAAACTTGTTCGTTGCGGTTTAGAGCCGAAGATTCAATCGCCATGGTCATTGCGCTATGGCTGCATAATCGGCAGCCGTACGGTAGCGCGGGCGCCCGAGGCATCTTCGCGGTTGACGAGTTGGATTTCGCCGCCGTGGGCGCGGGCAATCTGCTGGGCAAGCGCCAGACCCACACCGCTGCCCTTGGGCTTTGTCGTGTAGAACGGCACAAAAAGATTTTCGCTGTTGGCGATGCCCAATCCGCGATCCTCGATCACGACCGACGCGAATCCGCCGGCCAGTTGCCAGTCAGCATGTACCGGCTGCGCTCCATTCTCCAGCGACGCATCCACGGCGTTGGCCAGCAGGTTAATGAACATCTGCTCCAACTGGTCGGGGTCGGCATTGAGGATGACCGCTGGGCCGGGATCAAGCTGGACAGGCAGGCGCTGTTCGAGAAGCACCACGCGCTCCAGCAGGGGCGCGAGCGGCACAGTCCGGAGATGCGGCGGCGGCAACTGCGCAAGCTGACGATACGACTGGACAAAGCGGTGCAGTGCGTCGGCTCGGCTCTCGATCACGCCCAGGCCGCGGCGAAAATCGTGCACAACTGTATCGCCGCCTTCCATCTGCTGCGCCCGCGCCAACAGGCTGCCGGCGATGGACTTGATGGGGGCGAGCGAGTTGGAAAGCTCATGGCCGAGGACGCGGATCAGCCGTTTCCATGAGCGCTGTTCCTCTTCCTGAAGCGGAAGACTTACGTCGGAGAGAAGCAGCAACGTGTGCGGCGCGCCATCCTGCCGGAAGGCCGCCTTGCGAAGCAGCCAGCGCGTAGGGCTTGCGGGAGTCTTCTGGTTTGTATTGAAAGAGTGAATGGTCTGGTCTGTCGCGGACAGCAGTTCGTCCAGACCTAATTCGCTCGCAGTGCGGCCCAGGCAGCGAGCATGAGGCAAGGCGAGCAGTTCGAGACCGGCGTCGTTCGCCAATTGCAGTCTATTGTTGCGGTCGAAGGCAAAGAGCGGGGCGCTCATGACCTCAAGAATGCGAGCCAGCAGAGCGGTTGCTTCCAGCGAACGCACGCGCTGCTTTTGCAGCAGGTCGGCGAGTGCGTTGACTTCGGTGGCCAGTTCACCCAGGGCGTCTTGAGAGTTGGCCCCGCGCGCGCGGAAGGAATAGTCGCCCTCGCGAAGTGAAGCGACGACGTTTGAAAGTGTCTGCAAGGGACGAGTCATGCCCTCAATCAGCGCCGCACCAACCAACGCAAGATAGAGCAACAAACAGACGCCAAGCAGCAGAGCAGGCGCGAGGGAGACGTGTTGCCAAAAGAGAACAAGGCCGGCAAAGATCAGCGTGGGCAGCGAAAGCAAGAGACAGA
>JBEKDN010000288.1:0-3186 GCA_050014335.1 Occallatibacter sp.
TACCGGCTCCGCAGTCGCGCATTATCGCGTCACAAACGAACTGAGGGGCTGTTCGTCCAAGCAGTTTGGAGGAGCTGAAAGCGTATGAGGTTATCCCGGATACAACTCTCCACGCTCATCCTGGCCGCCGCACTGGTGCTTTTACCGCATCCGTGCGGCGCTCAGTCAAGGACTGGCTGCCCAGTCCAAATTCGTCATACCAGTTGGAGAGCAGCCAGTTCTGGGTTTTCTCCCTACAAAGTTAAAGGTGTGGCCCTATATCTCCAGTATATGAATGTCACCGACGAAGAGATAAAGGAAGTGGTCTTCGATGCCTCAACTTCCTATAGAGAACATGGCGCGATGGGCCAAAGCTTGGTGGATAACTCGAATAAGTCACCAATTGCATCGACGGCCCCACCGGGGAAATGGAAGAAGGCCGAAATAGAAGTCGGGCTGAGCGAACCGGGGCGAACAAGATTGAGAGTTGCTGAAGTGACTTTTTCGAGCGGACGCCACTGGGTGAATTCAACTCCCGACGTGTGTGAATGGACGATCGCGCCATAACGGACCGCGGCGCTCTAAGGCATAGAACGGGATGTCACCCCATCTGGCACCCCGTTGCATTTCCAGGAGTGCCAAACAACGGCCGTCGAGTCGGGCGATCAGCGCTCCTTCGGGCAACGCGGTTCTCTACAGGCAGGAGGGGCTTCCCGACGAAGCCGAGGCGATCCAGCTCTACTTTGAGAAACGGGGAACAGCCCTGCATATCGAGATGAAGACGTTCGGCTGGAGGGCAGGCTATGCGGTAGCCCGATCAGTTTCCAGGATAGCTTACACTTCCTGCCAGCTGCTTGAATTGAGTAGAGTCGCTCCAACTGATCGAACCTGTGGGTGAAATCTCGCCGACCCCATTGAAATCCGTGACTCTTCCCACCAAGTCGGCTAGGCTCGGCCGGTCCGAGTCGAACCGGGATGCCCGGTAGAGATTTGTGAGCCGTGCGGCCAAGGGGCCGACTTCACTCCAAGTGTTGTCCGGGTTCTGCCGACTGCTGGCATAAGTACCGGGTTTGGCGGCAAGCAGGACCAGATTGGTCGTGTGTAGATAAGGCTGCGTATCAGCCAAATGCTCCTGCAGGGTGCCGAGTCGGGAGAGGCTATCTTCGGCTCCACCCGCAGGGCCAACATAAAAGAAGACGTTCTGGCCCTTGTCTGAGGCAATTCCGAGTTCAGAGCGCATCCGTTCGAACTCATCCATTCGGAGGCAGCCATCGACGATCAGCGCAAAGGGAATGTGTGTCTGTTCCAGTTGCGCGTACAGTTCATGGAGGGGAAGAAACCCTTGCGGCAGAGTCTCGAGATTTGCGTCAATGGCGTTGGCCAGGCGCGCGAGGTCGCCGATTTTGCTGCCGACCGCCTGACTGATCAACTCCGGCGATCGTGTGGGAAGATTTGTCGGTATTTGGGAAGCAGATCCGAGAATGAGTGCGATATCGCCGCTAGGCCACGTCATCGTATGGCCAATGTAGTAGGCGACCAGAAACCGGCTGTGGTTCGCCTGAACCGTCGTCGCCACCTTCGAGAGAAAGTCGTGTATGCCTTGCTCTGTGAGGGGTTGCTCCTCGGTGCTCGTCAGGTCTAACTGGGTGACGGGGGCATACTGGGCAAGCGTGCTTTCGACCATGCTCGCGCTATCAGCGTTCCAGTCCTGGCGAAGCATCGCCAGTTTGGGATAGTGCCCGGAAGCGATGGTCACCAGAGTCCAATCCGCAAATTTCTTCGAATTTGCAGGCACTACACTCGAAACCTTCTCCGATTGAGGACGTATTGGGGAAAGGACGACATCGCTTGGCTCTACGCCCAAATGGGTCAGGATAAAATGGGCGCTGCTGGCTTCGAACGCAAAAATCACCGGGTCGAGCATTTCAACCCGCACCTCGCCTTGCTGCGCACGGCTTGCGTCAATCCGGAAGTGCTCGGTATTGAGGTTGGACTGAGCAGCCTTGTTCCAGACCGAACCCTGATCGCTCCCTTTGCGTTTCAGGAGATATGTAAGGCGCCCTTGGTATGCCCTGGTGATGACGATGGGATCGGTCCCTTTGTTGGCTGCACTCTGGGCCTCCTGCGAGGCCAGCAGTTTGCGCTTGAGGGCCGGTACATCCATCTCCAGGATCTTGCCGTCCGTGACCTGAAGCTCTAACCCAACCTCATGTTTACTCGAAGCCGCCTCGTTGAGCCACGGCACTCCCAGCGATCCCAACGCGCTGCCTGCGACCTGGTCGTCAGTAGTGAGCTCAAAGCTGCTGCCTGTGTGGAGATCGGAGTCGTTCGCATCGGCGGGATTGAGGATGAAGAGTCTTTCCGTCGCCAAGATGGTGCCTGGGTAGCGGGAGGCTGCAGGAGGCAGATTGATGAAAAAGTCAGCGGCCCGATCCTTCGGGAGGTTCAGGGCGGCGGCAAGGCGCGATCGAAGGTCGGCGTTTCGCGTAAACAGGCGAGGAAGAAAGAAGACGAGAGCTGCAAGTACGACCATGGCAATCAGCGTCAGACCGATTTGCTTGCGCGTCATCCGGTTCACCTTTCTATTGCAATGCCAGGATGCTCGCAATTCTAAGTGCTGCCACCACGGTCGGCAACCCGCATGCATTCTTCCACCCCCAGCACAATCGAGAAGTCTATGGCTCAGATGTCAGTTCCGAGCAGCATGAATGTGATTCGCGGCGTCATCAGAAAAACGTTAGGGCAGCTGATCGGTTTCGAAATCCATGACTTCTCTTAATTCCTTCAGCTACTATGCGATCCGGGTTCTCGTTGGGGAAAAGGATCTTCACCATATTCTTGTAAATCGAGATCCATTCGGCGCGGAGCCAGCCGTTCTCTCGCCAGCTAAAGCTGCTGAGATCGACTGCTTGAAGTGGGGCAGTCAATGAAGGATTCGCAACAAACCACTTCTCCAAGATCTCTGGCAAACTCGATCTCGCGAAGAAACCCGTGACCGTTTCAAGGGCTTCTATCTCCGAGCAGAAGATCGGCCGTATATGGAGTGATGGAAATGCCTTCCTATCCAGATGTTCGTCAAGAAAGGTATTCAAGAAGGCCGACATTCCGATCGTCCCGCCGATGGTGTCAAGCGTGACGATGTAGAGATAGACGTGCTTTATTTTCGTAAGGCCGATCCCCGGCAGTACCGTTGAAGCGTTGACCCCA
>JBEKDN010000289.1:0-4487 GCA_050014335.1 Occallatibacter sp.
CACGTACCTCAGTGCGGCCGAACAGATTCGCCAGGCGGTCGCGCTCGAACGTGCGGCCGATCCATCGCATTCCGCGCTGGTGCTGTCGATCAGCGGCGCGCAGCTTTCGCTTATGACGGGGCTGGAGTCGATCTGCGACGACTTTGGCACCATGGAACTTCTGCAGCGCGTTGCCACGTACAAGCCGGGATGGTTTGCAACGTGGAACTACGTCGAAGATGACAAGATGGACGCCCTGGCGCCGAGGTACCGGCTGGTGCGGGTGGGCGCGTTCCCGGCGCTGGACGATCCCGAACGCGACCTGCTGATCCTGTACCGGCTGGACCCCATCGGCGCGCCGGGAGTTGGTGAGCCGCCGAGCCCGGTGCAAATAAAGCATTAATGGCAAGCGACGGCGACGGTCTGGTACCCCTCCCCCACTCCGCTCCCTTCTCCCATACTTCGAGTCCTAAAGTCTTCGGACGAGATGGGTTAAGTCTGGACTTAGGTATGGTGGAGTCTGGACAGGTCCGAAAAAGTCCGGACCTGGAGGCGCGAATCTGCCGCTCGAACTGTCGAGTTGACGGCTGGTTGGGCAGCGAAACGCTGAACCGCTGAACATCTGGACTCATGTCTCCCAAAAGTATCCCCAAGTGACAGACAGGGCCAGGCACAACGCCGCGCTCCTGTGTATCAGGCTGTCTCAATCCTATCGGGTGGATCGATCGCCGGATGTGTCCGCCGTCACTTGTGTGAGGAGTTCCATCGGGAGCTTCGTGCGGTGGTGAAAACAGGCTTCCGATCCCACATCTCAGAAGCGAGATGTGGGGCACCCGGCAGAAATTTTCGGGAACGAGATAGTGGAACGGATCGACGACCGGGAAGACTATGGGGAAAGATGATTATCAAGCTAGCTCAGGCCTGACCGAAAAGGGCGAGTTCGCCGGTGACAAGATTTTTATGTCGGGCCTTCAGCCCTCGGGTTCTCTTCCCGTCGCATACCTGGGGCTTCCTGCCCCAGCCAGCAAGCTGGCCGGGGGCCCCGTTCGCCCCAGGCTGGTATATGTCGCGCCTTTGGCGCTTTTTTGCGGTCGCCTCAGCTAATTTGATAATTATCTGGGGAAACTCGCTTCATTGCTCTTGGCCGGGTCGATACAGACGTGTTTCGGGTTGTGTTCACCTGGCGCAGCTACAGCCTCATCCGCATCATAAGCGCCCAGAAAGCGAGCAGAGATGAACGAGAAATCTACTATCGTGCGACACTCGCTTAGCCAGGTCGGAGCCATGCGGGACCGCGGCGAGGATAAGACTAGCCCAGATGCCCCCGAAGCTGAATCTCTCGGCGCGGAGTTCTGGAAGAGCGCCCGCGTGGTCATGCCTAGCGGCAAGACTTCCGTTCACCTGCGCCTGGATAGCGATATTGTCGAATGGTTCAAGGCAAATGGGAAAGGCCACCTGACCCGGATGAACTCGGTTCTCCGAGCGTATGTGGAAGCGCAGAAACGCTGTGCATAGTGAGGATTTGATTGTCTGGTTGGAACGGAGGGCCAGACCTAGAACCTCGCTCCTTGATTCCAAGGCTGTCTCGATTCGAATAGGGCGGTGCGCAGACCGGGGGTGTCCTCTGTCACTTCTGTGCAATGATGTCCCAGTTCTGGATCTGTAGACCGGCGATCTCGACGTGGTGCCAGTGGTGTTCCTCGGTGTATCCTATTGCAGCAGAGGGGGGGCACATGGCCAAAAATGCAGTTTTTATCGAAAGGCGTGAGCAGGGAGATTATGCGGTTAGAAAGCCGGGCTCGGAAAGGGCCAGTGCAGTACTTCCAACCCAAGCTAAAGCCATTGAGAGGGCTCGCGAGATAAACCCGAATGCAGCAGTTCACGTTGAGCGCGTCCGTGACACCAACGTCGGCGCTAGGGACAAATGGCGGAGACTCTAAAATTCCTGTGCGTCACGGCATCATTTTAGGGGTCCTCGCTGCTGCTCCGCATCGCAGATGCCCTAACTATCTGGAGTAACTATTCTTGATCCGGGCTGCGGCCTTGTCGATCTCGGGGAAAAGTGTGCTTTCGTTGATGCCAAGATTTGCGAGTGCCTTTCGAATAGGTTCCTTCGCCTTCTGAGGAACAAGGAACGGTGTTTCTTCAATCTTGTACGGAAAAAACATTTCTTTGAATGGATCTATGCCGTAGATGATGAAGGCACCGGATTGTGCCAGGATTCGCCTGTTGCTCATCTTAGGATGAACATAGTATGGCTGAAGCAAATCTATCGGGTTGATAATCGGCTGAAAATATGACTTTTCTGACCGAATAAATTGATGAAGTCGCTTTATGACGCCATCTTCATTGAATTTCGCGACTTGTTCGTCTTCGGGTAGTTCTATTAGCGACTCTTTCAATCGATAAATCTCGCCCTTCTCCTCAGAAGTCATATTGGCCAAATTGGCAATACAGCTTACTGAATCGCTATCAAAGTATTTCTCGCGTTCAGGCGGAATTGCGAAAGCTGTGACCATGCCGTCACTCGGTTTGCTGCGATGAGGGCCTGGGTCGGTCGCAAAATAAAGTGCGACCAATGCATTCAGCGAAACGTCCACCAATCGAGTCGGCAGTCCAAAATGCTGCATCCGGACGAGCTTGTCGAACATGGTTTCGTCGGATGCAAACTCACTGGGATGAACTGAGATCAAATCCCGAACTGCCCTTTTCTCATTCTCAAGAAGCTCTTTGAATTCAGTACGGAATATACCCGCTACAATCGGCCAAGAGGCATCACGCTGGCCGCGATAGCAATTCAACAAATACTTAGGCCTCGACGCATATTGCTCAAATTCATCTATGAAGCCAGTGAGAGTTTGGGGCGGGACAGATTTGATCGTGCTTTTCGTGGCCATGATGCTCCGATAACTTGAAGGACAGCGCGCAGCCAACTATAGCAAATGTCAAAAATCTGCGATGGTTCAGGCGGGGACCTTGCCTTAGCCCCTTCAATTGGGCCTGAGGGTCGGCACAAATGGTTGACTTGGGTGGGGTGGTCGGGTATTCTGGAAGCTCGCGCAGTCCCGCGTCTGCACGTCTTCGGCGAAGCATGTCCCGGTGGGGCAGATTTTCTTGAAGGCAATGCAGCAGGATGGGGCAACCGACAGGCCGCCCTGAAGAAGCCACTTACCAAGCAATGTGCGTATATCCCAGGCGGTCCGGCTTTTCCGCGTTTGAGCAGGGGAGCGATTTCAGGCTCCATTCCCCGCGCTTCGCTGTGTGCCGTTCGCCGGGCAGCAGAGGATTGGCGTCCCGGCACGGTTGCAGGACGTTTGACGCAGTTTCACGTTGTTTTGGATCAGTCATCTCTTCCGTTGTGCGCCGGGCTGGAGAAGGAAGACGGCAGAATCAGGGAGTAACGCGGATTTATGAATAACACCACGGCAATACCGAGCGGCAAGGACATCAAGCGCAAGTGGTTTGTGCTGGATGCGGACGGCAAGACGCTGGGCCGGCTTTCGACGCAGGCGGCGTCGATCCTGGCAGGCAAGAACAACGTGCTGTACACGCCCTACATCGATATGGGCGACCACGTGATCGTGGTGAACTGCGAAAAGATTGTGCTGACGGGAATGAAGGCGGACAAGAAGCTGTATCGCCGCTATACGGGGTTTCCCGGCGGCCTGCGTGAAGAGTCGTTTGTGAAGCTGCTGGCGCGGCGCCCGGAGGCGATCGTGGAGCAGTCGATCAAGGGCATGCTGCCGAAGTCGAAGATGGGCCGGCAGATGGCGACCAAGCTGAAGGTCTACAAGGGACCGCACCATCCGCACCTGGCGCAGCAGCCGGTGGCGATTGAAGGCAAGGCTTAGGAACAGGGATCAGGGAACAGGGAAGAACCTAAAGGGTTTGAGGAGCGATATGGCGGAATTGGTGCAGTACTACGGAACCGGGCGGCGCAAGTCGTCGATTGCGCGTGTGTTTCTGCGTCCCGGCAGCGGCGAGTTCTCAGTCAACAAGAAGAAGTTCGAGGAGTACTTTGTGACCGCGCAGCAGCGTGCGGCGGCCAAGCGCTCGCTGGGCATCGCGGACATCGGTGAGACCTTCGACGTCATCACTACCGTGCGCGGCGGCGGCGTAATGGGCCAGGCCGATGCGGTTAAGTTGGGCATTGCGCGCGCGCTGATGGAGTTCAACCCGGAGTTGCGCAAGGCGCTGAAGGCCGAAGGATTGGTCACGCGGGATTCGCGTGGCAAGGAACGCAAGAAGTACGGGCAGAAGGGCGCTCGCGCACGGTTCCAGTTCTCGAAGCGGTAGTAGGGCAGCCAGTAGCCGGTAGCTTGTAGCTAAAGACTACGGGCTACGGGCTGGTTTTTAGCAGCAACCCCGGAGCGGAGACGCTTCGGGGCATGGAGTCAAATCTCCCTTACGAGGGATAAATCCAGGCATCAGTGGCCCGGCTCTTCACAGAACGGCACTGGCTGTCTTAACTAAGGAGCTTGAATGGCAAATATCACCATGAAGGAACT
>JBEKDN010000290.1:0-3018 GCA_050014335.1 Occallatibacter sp.
CCGGGCGCGATCTCATAGCCCAATTCATGCAACCGGAAGGTCAACTCCGACTGGTAGACGGCAGTGGCGAACTGCTGCGACTCGAAGAGGCTCTGCGGCTGGAGCGCCCGTGTAGTTCCGTCGGCGCGCTCGGTGACATTGAAGATAACCGCATGGGTGTGAAGTTGCGGAGCAGCGTAACCATCGACGGGCCGCGATGTGTCATGCTCGAATTTTGCGACGATGAATTGGCCGATGGACTCGGCGGGACGATTCCCGCCGAGTCGCGCCTGCGTGTACCGCTCCAATTCGCCAAGAGCGGTCGTGACAGCCATGCTGTGAGCCTCGCGGACCCGGTTGTCGCCGCCAACAAGTGCGGTTAGCGAAACCGACTTGGGTGCACTAAAGGTTGCATCCCACCCGGCGCGGTGCTCGACGGATTTGACTGTCTTGCCGTCTGCTCCTTGATACTCGAAAGATTGCCGATGCTGAACAAGTTGCTCGCCGGTCTTCGGATGTTCACCTTCAGAGAGGCGGTGAAACTCATCGGCGTTGACCGCTCCCGCGAGTCCGTATTTTTTCGGCAAGCTGACCTTGCCATTCGCCCTGCACGGTTTGTCCCTGGCTCCAATAGCTTTGATCCGGCGAAGTGAATTCCTGCTTGTGGTAGTTTTCGATCTTGCCTGCGGAAAGGGCTTTCGATATTTTCAGCATGGCTCAGTCTCCCAATGAAAAGCCGCTTTGAATGGACTCGGCGCTTTCTTCGATGGACTCCGGCTCTGCCTGCTTCTTCACCAGAGTCTTCGGATCGAAGCCGAGTTCATCGTCATCGAGCGGGCGCGGCACGAAGGCCGGTTGCGTTGCCGGGATGTCGTGATAGGCAAAAGAAAAGCAGGCAACGTAGTTGCCGAGCTTGAGATATGCGTGCCGGTCGGGCAGGCCAGAGATTTCCGAGTCCATCACCAGTGGCTCGACCTGGCGCTCCAGTGTGAAGTTTTTGCCCGTGCGACTGCCATCGAAATGAGTCTGGCGCAGCCGCTCAATCTCCACTTTGCCGATGGCGCTCGATACCCACTCGGCGGCCTTCGGCTCAGTTGTTTTGAGGAAGATTTTTGTCGCTGGCTGCGAGAGCATGACCTCGGCCATGTGGCCGTAGATGTACTCAAGCTGCGCCTTGCCCTGGAAGCCCAGCACAATCGGATTTTTTGACTTGCGGTTCTCGGTGATGGCTGTGTGGAGTTGCGGAAGACGCTGCAAACTGGCCAACTCGTCCAGCACAAACCAGACCGGATGCTGGCCTTCTTTCGGCTCATTGAGAAGACGCAAAACCAGCAGGTCAATCCACAGGCTATGCAGCGGTCGCAACGCCTCGCGCTCGCTGGGCTTCGAGGTCAGAAATATCCAGCCCTTCCGGTTCTCAGACCAATCGGTGGCGCTCCAGTGGTTCCGGGTTTTGTCTTTGCGCGGGAGCATCCGCAAGCTGTCGGCGATCAGACCGAGTGAGGCCAATACACCGTTGCGTTGCTGCTGCGCGCCCTTGGCGATCATCGTTGCCATTTCGGTATTTTGGACGCGACGGTCGATCTCGTCTGGGTTGGCCATCCATTCGACAAGCTCCTCGGGCGAGGGGCCGAAGGTCAGCAGATGAGCGAATATCTTTTGCGGCGTCTCCGTGAAGAACTCGCCCTTTTTGTCCGTGGTCGGCTGGTATAGCGAGGCCGCAATCGCCTTGGCCTCGGCACGGCGGCGCAACTCTTCGGACGGTCCCCAGTAAGGGCAGCGAGCGTCCAGCGGATTCAGAATAATGTCGCCATTCTTACTGTCGTAGAACCGCTGAACGAACTCACAGGCCGGATCGTAGACGATAGCCGAATGACCCCGCTCTTTGATCTGCATGAGTATCTGCATGATGAGCCGGGTCTTGCCCGCGCCGGTGTCGCCCATCAGCTCGATGTGCTGCCCTTCAGCGAGCCGGGGAATGCGCATGAGCTGCTTCGATTCGATGGTTCTGAAGCCGACGCCATCGCCTTTGACGGCGCGATTAAACCCGGTTGGAGTGACGCGAACCGGCCCTTTGAGCAGGCGTCCGTACTTCATCTCGCGGAACCGTTCCACGTCTTTGCTCGCGGCAAACGGGAGCAGTCCCAACAGCACGACAAGCCCGGCGATCAGTGGCCAGCGAAAGACTCCGGCGACGCTGTGCCCACCAAAGACGAACTGCTGAAGGTAGGCATGAAGGGGGCCATTGCGGTAGACAGTTTTCGGTCCGCGATAGAGGTAAACCAGTCCGGCGGCGCGGGCGCTCTTGGTCAACTGGAGTGGCAACGGCCGGGCGAATTCAATCGTGGTCACGCCCGACTCCACATCGGCAGATGCGGCAGGATGCGCATGAAGGTGGTCATCCGAAACGTCGAGAAGTTGGTATTGGCCTGTCTGCTTCAATCCGGTCAGCGCGCCGGACTGAATGAACGGCCAGAGGTCGTAGCGTTCGAGCGGCGCCATGAAGACACCTATATAGATGCGCAGAAAGACTGCGGTCAGAATCAGCGCCAGCGTGATGGCCGCGTAGCTGTAAATGGGAGCTTGCGGCGGCGTAACGATTGTTTCCTTGCGTCCCCAATGCGTAGTGTTCATATCTGTTCCGTGCTCCTTTCCGCATAGCTGACCAGCGCATCCTCAGCCGCCTTGCGTTTGTTCGCTTTCACATAGCGAAGCATTTCTTTGAACTGCTCCGCAGTCATCTTGTCGCCACGCAGAAGCGGTTCCAAGGCGTTGATAAGCAGCAGCCGAAGTGCTGCAACTTCTCCCATAACCGCCAGAGACTGCAATTGACCGCTACCCTCGGCGAGTTCTCGCTGCACCAGATCGCGCAACCACTCACCAACTGCTTTTCCTTCGGACTCCGCAGCGGCATTCACGGCAGCCGCTTCGGTAGCGGTGAGCTTGGTATTGAGTGAATGGTTGCGGCATTCGCGGCCTTTCACCGCGCCTTTGCGGCGCTTCATTTCGGTGTCCAGAATTGGCATACGCGATACGCTC
>JBEKDN010000291.1:0-3003 GCA_050014335.1 Occallatibacter sp.
AAGCGTGGCTGCGGTCGAACATAATTAACCTCGAACACGCGGCCGGCTGGATATTGTCGAACACGGATCAGTACGGACGAGTGTGGTCGGATGTTTACTACGAAGATCAGGTGATCAAGGACGGACGCGTGACAAATGCCCAGGCATTTGCCGCACGCGCGTTCGGGCTGCTGGAGGGCATGGAGAATCTGCTGGGACGTCGCGATGAGGCTGCGCGGTTCGACGGAGCTCAAAAGAAGATGGCCGCCGTGCTGGTTGAGCCCCTTCCGATGGGGTACTGGGACGAGAAGAACAGGAGATTCATCGATTGGGTTGACCGCGACGGAAAGGTGCACGATCATATTCATCTTCTTGCCAATGAACTGCCCGTGGTCTTCGGGTATGCAACGGCGGAGCAAGCCATCGAGGTGCGCCACTTGATCGAAATGAATGCCGAAGAGTTTGAGCGATTTCCCAGCTTTGTGGCGGCGAAGATCGCGGATTACGATAAGTCCGAGATTGGCTCCGGCGGCCCGTATGATCTCTGCGCGGCGGGCAGGTACTGGTATTGGGATGCGGCGTATCGCGAGTCGCAACAGCAGAGCGGGGTACTGCTGGATCAGTTGGAGACGGTGGCGGCAGAGGGCGCGAAAAATGGCTACTTTATGAGCGAACGGTACGACATGGACCGTGTGTATTACATCGATGGCAAAGATGCGCATGGAGCTGAGAAGTACTACGAATATCCCAATGTCTTCGCGGCCGTGCTGATTGAGAGATTGCTGGGCCTGACTGCTACCGCAGGTGCGGATCTATCCGTCGCACCGCGTCTGAAGAGCTATGGCAGCGTGGAGTTCGGAATTCCCAAGTATGCAGTGCGCTACAGCTATAGCCAGGACAGATTCGCGCTAAAGAACCTGTCTGACAGGCCTCGACGATACGAGGTGGATTTGTCGGCGCTTGGCTTTGCCGCCGAGCATTACCGGCTGAGGAGTGAATCTCAGAGCGGAGTCGTGGGCGTGCGTTCCACGCTAACCTTGTCTGCGCAGGAAGAGGCGCGCTGGACCCCCGAACGATGAACGGCTGAAGCGGGATTTCACTTGCCGGCAGGGGCGGGTCGGCTTTGACAGCGATTGGTCATTTGCTGACGGGCCCAAGCGCTCATCGACCCTGAGTTTGGCTGCGATTCAAGCATTGGTCCCCAAGAACACCGCAGAATCGTGAAACTGAAATTGCGAGTGGCGCCGTAATCGCCATCTGACTCCAGGAGGACACTCGATGCGTCTTTCTGCGGCCTACCCTCGGCACCCATGCCATTCTCCGCTTCGCGCGGCCGGCGTGATATCGCGATTTCCCCCAAGCCGCATTGCCTGGCGAATTGAAGAACGAAAGCCCGCTCGGCACATGACGGCTGGTCGATGGCGCGTTCGCGCGCGATTCGCTCTGACGAGTCGCGGCCTGTATCATGAATGGCTCGATGACTTCGCGTTCCTGAGCCTCAGGATAATCACCCCGGCCAGTATCAGGGAGATGGACATCACAAGGTATCCGGCGCGCGAGTTTCCGGTGAGCGCTTGAAGAAGACCGACCAACCACGTGCCGGCAAAGCCGCCTAGCGCCCCGCACGTATTTATGAGAGCCATCACTTGACCGGCAACATTTCTCGGCAGCATCTCCGGCGCAATGGCAAAGAATGGACCATAGGGCGCATACATTGCTCCGCCCGCAACGATCAGGGCCGCATACGCCAGCCAGAAATGGTTCCCAGTGGCCGCATACGAGCAGAAAAATGCAACTCCGGAGAGTAAAAGGAACGGCCATACAAATACCTTGCGATGGAGCGCGCGGTCTGATAAATGCGCGACCAACAGCATCAGAATCACTCCCAGCAAAAACGGTGCCGCGCTCAGCAGGCCAACCGTCTCGATGCCGCGCATCGATCCAGAGCGGATCATCTTGGGAATCCACAACACGAGTCCGTAGAGTCCGAAGCTCCAGAAGAAAAACTGGACGCATAAGAGAATGACGCCAGGCACGCGGAGCGCGGCAGACAAACTCCCCGACTGCGGCAGCACGGATTGTTCCAGCTCCAACGCCCTCGCAAGCTGCTCGCCGCTTTCCTTGCTGAGCCATGACGCGTCGCTTGGCCGGTCGCGCGCCACAAGCACCCAGACAAAGGCCCAAAACACAGATGGAATTCCTTCAAGAACAAACGTCATCTGCCACCCGACAGCCTTGATCAGAAAACCGGTGACGGCGGCCATCCAGGTGACCGTAACCGGATTCCCAAGGATGAGGATTGCGTTGGCACGCGAACGTTCCGCGCGCGTGAACCAGTTTGTCAGCAGGATTAGCATCGCCGGAAAGATCAGGCTCTCCGCCACTCCCAGCAGCAGCCGGTCGAGCAACAGCAGCCAAAACTCCCTGATTACGCCCGTAAGCGCGGAGAGGATGCCCCAACTGAAGAGAGCAAAGAAAACAAGCTGGACGGCGCTCTTGCGCGTTGCATAGGACGCCGCGGGAATCTGAAAGAGAAAATAGCCCAGGAAGAAGGCCGACCCTAGAAACGCCGCCCGCGCTTCGGTGATCCTGAGCGCCGTGGCGAGCCCCACCGCCGCAGCAAAGCCGAAGTTGGAGCGGTCGAGATAGGCAAGGCTATAAGTGACAAAGACCACCGGCATCAGAAAGATCCAGCGGCGGCGCAGACTCCGCCGATGGGCCGCCGGGTTTTGCGGTGGCTTATCGATCACACAGGTTTTATATCACCTCGGACTCGGCATCATGACGAGATCCGTCGGCGCCCTGCCGTCTTGGTCTCTATACTTGAGAGCGAAAGGAAACTCTTATCGCGGCGATTTCACTCTCATCGGCGCCGAGGCTCCAGATTCAGCTCTGCTCAAAGTTACCAAGCACGTACATGGTCCCGCTGGGCCGCTGCCACTCTCGGCGGAGATATTGCTCGCGCAGCCGTCTGGAAATCTGCTTGGACCTACGATGTCGGCAAGATCGTTTCGCAACGGAAGG
>JBEKDN010000292.1:0-2892 GCA_050014335.1 Occallatibacter sp.
ACTTTTGAGCGATCGGAATCCTCAAGAAAATCCCCGCAAAAGCCACTTGAATATCCAATCCGGCGCGGATGCGCAATCTTCTACACTCATTGCAGGGGCGCTTCATCCCATATTCCATTTCTGAGGAGTTGCTGTGCGGAGACGATTCTCTTTTCCTGGCCTGGTTCTTGCCTCGGTTCTGCTGTTCGCTAGTCTTCCACCATTGACGGCGCAGAGCGCGATTGCCGCGAAGGACGCTGGATTGGTCGAGGGAAATCGCAAGGCACTCAACGCGCTCTTCGATGAGTATTGGCAGGACAAGCTCAAGCACGATCCCGAGTTTGCCTCCTCGCTGGGCGACAAGCGCTGGAACGATCAGATCGATGACTTCTCCGCGAAGGCGGAGAACGCCAGGCTTGAGCGCGAGGAGAATTATCTGACGCAGTTGGCGGCAATCGATACGACTGGCCTGAGCGACGACGAGAAAACCAGCCGCGAACTACTGTTGCGGCGCTTGGTCGAAGATGAGGAGGCCGCGCAGTTCAAAGAGTGGGAGATGCCGCTGACGCAAATGGGCGGCATTCAGAGCGAGTTCCCGCAGTTGGTTGCCCAATTGAGCTTCACCAGCGTCAAGGACTACGACGACTGGATCGCGCGCCTGCATGCCATTCCGCGCGCCTTCGATCAGGTGACGGCCAACATGGAAATCGGCATGGAGGATCACCGCGTGCCGCCGCGCTATCTGCTGGAGAAAGCGCTGGAGCAGGTAAAGACGCTGGCCGCGCAGAAGCCGGAAGACTCGCCGCTGGCTTTGCCGCTCAAGAACTTTCCCGCCGCGATTCCGGCCTCTGAACGCGAGCGCATCAAAGAGGAAACACTGGATGCGATCGGCAAAGAAGTGCTGCCTGCCTACCTGCGTTTCGCGCGCTTTCTTGAGGTGAGTTACATTCCCGCTGGCCGCGTCGAACCAGGCATCGGCGCGCTGCCCGACGGCGCAAAATACTATCAGTTTTTGCTGCATCAGAAGACTACGACCAACCTGACGGCCGACCAGATTCACCAGATCGGCCTGGATGAAGTAAAGCGCGACGAGGCTGAAATGCTGGCCATTGCGCAACGGCTGGGCTTTGCGGATCTACAGAGCTTCCGCGCCAGTCTCAAGGGCAACGCCAAGCTGCATCCTGCCTCGGCGGACGCGCTGCTTGCGGCCTATCGCGGCTATCTTGGGCCCATGCGGGAGCGGCTGCCGCAGCTTTTTGGCCGCCTGCCCAAAGCTAAATTCGAGGTTGTCGCGGTGCCCAGTTACAGGGAGAAAACTTCCGCGCCAGCCTACTATGAACCCGGCGCGCCGGATGGCAGCCGACCTGGTCGTCTCTTCATTGACACCTACAACGCCACCGAGCGCAACCTCTACGCGGTAGAAGCCATCGCTTACCATGAGGGCCTTCCTGGCCATCATTTGCAGATCTCCATCGCGCAGGAACTCGACGGCCTGCCTGCCTTCCGCAAGTATGAGTGGTACACGGCCTACGCCGAGGGCTGGGGGCTCTACTCCGAGCGGCTCGGCAAAGACCTGGGCTTCTATCAGGATCCTTACTCGGACTACGGCCGCTTGGAGGCGGACACCTGGCGCGCCATCCGGCTCGTCGTCGATACCGGCGTTCACAGCGAGCACTGGACGCGCCAGCAGATGGTCGATTACTTCCATGCGCATTCGGCCATTGATGAGACCAGCATTCAGGCTGAAGTGGACCGCTATATCGCGTGGCCCGCTCAGGCTACCTCTTACAAAATCGGCCAGCTAAAAATTCTGGAACTCCGCGACCGCGCGAAGAAAGCGCTAGGCGACAAATTCGATCTGCGTGCCTTCCACGATCAGGTACTGGACGCCGGAGCTCTCCCGCTCGATGTGCTGAGCGACCGCATCGATGCGTGGATCGCAGAGCAGAAGGCGGTGGGTCACTAGATGGATACCGTTTCCAAGGAGGCTGTTGGCTTGAGGGAATCTGTTGCACTAGACTAGCCTTCAGGACAAAGTGAGGATTCCAAATGCGGATTGATCGGCTGAAAATCCAGAATTTCAACGGATTCGGGTCGTGCGAGATTCAGTTTGATCCGCATTTCAATCTGTTGGTCGGAGACAACGGTTCCGGGAAGACCTCTGTTCTGGACGCCCTCACGATACTCTTGGAAAGCTGGGTCCGCGGCATCGATGGGGATGAAAAAGGCGGGGGGATTTCGCCCGGTTACATCCGGGTTGTCCCACGCGCTTATCAAGACAGCCAATCCTTCGAAAGGCAACTTCCAGTTCGAATAGAGGCGACGGGACAGGTGCAAGGTAATCCGTTGGCATGGGCACGGCAACGGAATCGCGAGCGAGGCGGCACATCCTATTTGGAAGCAAAAGGGATGGCGGAAGCCGCTAAAGAAGCTGCTCGCACAGTTAGAGATGGATCAGAAATCATACTACCACTTATTGAAAGTTATGGGGCGGAACGATTATGGGACGAGTCGCCATCCCGCACATCAAAACGGAAGACGGAAGGTAAAAATGGCAAGCCGTCCCGGCTCGACGGTTACAAAGATTGTCTTGATTTTGGAATTCAGGAAACCGTTCTAGTGGACTGGATACGTGCTCAAGTGCTGGACGGTTTTCAATTGGGCAAGAAGACAATTGCATTGCAGGTAGTCGAGAAGGCAATAAACGCCTGTGTCGAAGGGGGAAAGGCCCTTACCTACTCGGTTCGCGAGAAGGATCTTGCCTTTGACCTAGATTTGTTCGGTTGGCAATTACTTCCCAATCTGAGCCACGGCCAACGCATTATGGCCACGATGATCGGGGAGTTGGCGCGCCGAGCGACTCGTCTGAATCCTGGTCTCGGCGAACATGTGCTGGAAAAGACTCCCGGGATT
>JBEKDN010000293.1:0-2886 GCA_050014335.1 Occallatibacter sp.
AAGCAATCTGGAGAAGAGCCTTGATAGGAAGGTTCGTGGCTTCGAAACGGCTGGAGTGCGGCGGGCTGGAGACAGATACGTGGAAGTTGGCATCCGGCGGCGGCGCAGGGCGAATGGTGACAACGTCAAACGTCAGCGTGGGCGTGTAATTGGGTTCTTCCATGATGGGAGCCTGCGCGCGAAGGTACAGGCCGCATTGGAATAGGAGGAGGGCCGCGGACAAACCGATATGTCGCTGGACGATACGGGAAATGGAGCGGAACATGGGCGTGGGTCTCCTTGTGGGAAGGATACGGGCGAGCAAGCGGCCCAGTTCCCGCATTGACAATGCAATTCAATGGGCTCAGGTCAGGCTTTGCCATCGAGCGGCGCGGGCAGCGGCCGGAACAGCCACAGGTTCAGCAGCGTGAACAGCGTGGCTCCCACGGTGAACTTGAGCCACACCTGCGCGGCTGAGGGCGAGAAAAATCCTTCGAGAATTCCGGCGATCACCAGCAGCGGAATAATGCCGGCCACCAGGCGCGACGCCTCGGCGCCGGCAAGCGCAATCGAGTCGCGCCATTTATAGATGCCGGGAAAGACGACCCCGTTCGCCAGGCGCAGGCCGGCAGCACCGGCCAGAATGATCGACGGCAACTCCAGCGAGCCGTGCGGGGCCACAAAGCTCCACAGGTCCACGGCCATGCCGTGCTGCGCGCAGGCCGTGCCGATCACCCCCAGCAAGAGCCCGTTGAAGAAGAGTGAATAGAGGGTGAGCGCGCCGAAAGTGATGCCGCCGGCAAAGGCCACAAATGAAACCGAGAGGTTGTTGGTCATGATCCAGCCGCTGGCGGCAGGTGCAACGGCGACAACCGAGTGCGTCCACATCTCGTGGCGCTCAATGGTTGCCACCATCTGTGGCCCCAGCATGGTGCGCATGAATTGCGGCCGGGCCAGGGTGATAATGGAGCCCAGCGCGCCGCCCGCGAGAGTAATCAGCAGCGCCAGGATCACGTAACGCAGATTGCGCTGGAAGACGGCCGGGTAACCGTCGCGCATATAGCGCAGCAATCCCACAAAACTGGTCCTGCGGGTGGAATAGATGATATTGTGGGCGCGAGCCAATAACTGATTTACGTGGTCCGCGTAGGCGCGCGCGGTTGCATCCTGGCGCAGCGTTGACAGGTCGCTGGCAACCTGGCGGTAGAGCAGCGCCGTTTCCTGTAGTTCGGCGCGCGTAAGCTGGCCAACGCCGCCGGAGCCGGCCTGGGCAAGCAGCTTCGAAAGCCGCTCCCAGTAAGGGCGCCGTTTTTCAAGCCAGCGATTTGAGAGAATCTGAGCCATGAGCCTGAATGTCGATCCGATTTCAAACCAGCTTAACATCGACACACCCGAGCTCGTTTCCATCGAGATGCCGATCGCCGGAATCGGCAGCCGCTTTATCGCCGTTCTGGTGGACTATCTGATTCTGATTGTCGGCGGATTTGTCCTGTCCCTGATTCTCATCGTGGTTTTTGCGGCAGTGCATGTTTTCGCGCACTGGTCTGAAAACTGGATCATGGCTTTCGTCTTTATCCTCATTTTCCTGGCCAACTGGGGCTACTTTGCAATATTCGAGGCCTTTTGGAACGGCCGGACTCCAGGCAAGCGGGCGGTAAAAATCCGCGTGATTCACCGCTCCGGCCGGGCCATGAGCTTTCTGGAGTCGCTGGCACGCAACCTGGTTCGGTTCGTCGATTACCTGCCGGGCGTTTACGCAGTTGGAGTTATCTCCATCTTTCTCAGCAAGCAGAACCAGCGTCTGGGCGACATGGTTGCCGGCACGCTGGTGGTGCACGACCGCGAGATCGATACGCCGCACTGGGGCGAGATGGGCAACCGCACATTTACCGCCTCAACATTTGTGCTGCCGGCGGCTGAGAACTCGCCCATGGCGCCGCCACACCTGAGCGTGGTGTTGCCCACTCCCTCTCTTGCCAAACTCACCGGCACCGACCTGCAGGTGCTTGAAGGCTTTTTCGCCCGCCGGCTCGATATGGAACTCAGCGTGCGAGCCGTGCTGGCCCAGAAGATCGCGGCGGCAATCTGCGCCAAGAGCGGTCTTACGATTCCGGAAGGCGCGAGCGTTGAGACATTTCTCGAAGCTGTTGCCCACCAGCTTAGAGAAGTGGCGAGGATGGGGTAGCGCAGCTCATTCGATCTGGCAGGCCCGCTGAGACTCAGATTAGTTGGCGAGTGGGCGACCGGGCGCCCGGAACTCAGCTTTTACGCATCGAATTCCTAAGTGGCGGCATGAGAACCGGATAAAGAGTCATTATTCGAAGCCTCAGCCGCACGAAAGGATCCTTCGATGAAGTTCTCGCTCACTCTCCCTATCCACGAAATTCCCTTCTGGTTTCTCGCGCTATCGCTGTTCCTGCCGCGCATCTCGATCGCCGTCGCTTGGTTCCAGCACAGTATTCCCCAGTTCATTCCGTCGACGGTCGGCATTATCCCGGCCATCGTCGCGTTACTCGTCCCCCGCATCCTTATCCTATTCTGGATCTACCAGGACCAGGGCATCACCATCTGGTTCCTGTTACACGTAATCGCGCTCCTGATCGCCTGGGGTGGAGGCAGTCAAACTGTCTACCGTCGCCGCCGGGTTGAGGTCATCGACTAATGGGCTCTTTGCTCGTGATGGGCTTCTTGCTCGCCGGCAACCAGCCCGTCGCCGATTGCTTACAATCGAACTTGAGCTCAATAATCTGAAAGGACCGCACCCTGATTCTCGATCGGTTCAATCTCAAAGGCAAAGTCGCGCTGGTCACCGGATCGTCGCGCGGGCTTGGCGCGGGAATCGCACTGGCGCTGGCTGAAGCTGGCGCCAGCGTGGCCGTGCACGGCTCCATCCGCTTGCCTGCGGAG
>JBEKDN010000294.1:0-2864 GCA_050014335.1 Occallatibacter sp.
ATGCATCGGCGCAGATGTCGTAGACCTCAAGAGGGCTGATTGTAGAGGCTCCCGTGGTCTTCTCTGTAACCGTGACGCTGCCGATAATTCCTGAAACTGTCGATGGCCCGAGATCGAGGATCAGCACGCCGGTCGATGGCGTAGCGACAGGCGGGAACGGAACGACATTAAAACCGATCACGGACTGCTCAGACACTCCGGCGGCGACATTCCACTTCGCCAGGAAGTTAAGCCCTTGCTGAAGATTTGGCATGGGCAGAATGGCAGGTTCCACGGTGATATTCGCTGCGGAAACGCCATTTGTTGAGACCGCTGCGTAACTGAAATTGTTGTAGAGTGCGCCGTCGAAAAGGCATCCGCCAGCACCGAGTAGGATGTAGCTTGCCAGACTGCCCGTAACGCAGTTGGGAGTCGCCTGGGCGACAGGAGTGGAGGCGAGCAACAGCATCGACGCTGCCGCAAGAAGGATTCTTGTCTTCATGACCGTTTAACCTCATGGGGGGATTTAGACAACTGGAGCGGACATTAGCGGGTGCTATCAAGCTTTGTCAAGGTCCATTTTGGGGCCTGGCGCAATCGAAGGCCATCAATCTTCTACACTAATTCTTATGGAAGTTTTGTACGGTTTGCATTCAGTAGAAGAAGCTTTGAAAGCGGGCAGACGTCGCTTCGATCAGGTTTTAGTAGCTCGAGAGCGCGACGATATTCGCATCGAGAAGTTGGTTATGCTCTGCCGCGAAGCCGGAGTGCGCGTTCGCCAGGAATCCCGCGATCAATTGACACAGATGGCACAGTCGGCGGCGCATCAGGGCGTAGTGGCGTTGGTTCGGCCGCAGGATTTTCTTACCATCGAGGATCTCTTTGAGCCGGAGAATGAGGGATCGGCCCGCTTGCTGCTGGCTTTGGATGGCGTGGAAGACCCGCAGAATCTGGGAGCTCTGTTACGTGTGGCCGACGGAGCCGGTGTAGATGGCGTCCTGCTCACCGAGCGGCGTTCAGCACCATTGAGTCCAGTCGCAGTCAAGGCGAGCGCTGGCGCGGCCGAACACCTGCGCATTGCGCGAGTCGTTAATCTGGTTCGCGCCCTGGAGGAGTTGAAGCGCAAGAACCTTTGGATCATCGGCTTGGATGAGCGCGGCACCAGCGACTACGACGCCTTCGACTTCACCGGCGATTGCGTCTTGGTGCTGGGCCGCGAAGGAGCGGGACTGCATGAGTTGGTACGCAAATCCTGCGACCATCTGCTGCGCATTCCCATGGCAGGTGGCGTTAGTTCGCTTAACGTTTCGGCCGCTGGAGCCGTGGTTCTCTATGAAGCTTTCCGTCAGCGTCGCGCCGCTGCCGTCCGTGCCGCAGCCGCAATCGCCCCCAGCGCGGGCAGCGGTAAGCCGAAGAAACAGAAAGGTCTGGGATCGTAGGTATAGCTTCCGCGCAAGCAAGAACGGCCTCCACATTGCGCGGAGGCCGTTCTTGCTTGCGCCGAAAAGACGTCGAAATTATTTCAACTCGCCGTTGTCGCCCATCGTAATTCCGCCAGGGCCAGCATTCTTTTTGGCTTCATTAGCCTTGCGCGTTCCCATCGCCTTGGTCCGCCAATCCTCGGCGGCAGCCACGTCGGCCTTGACCGCTTCGGGATTACCGTAATCTACATCCGCTTTACGGCGATAGATCAGGTTCAGATAAGCCATAGCATCGTCGTAGTTGGGCCGATTGTCAACCGCCTGAGTAAGATATTGCAACGCTTCCTCAACCAGCGGGCCGTTCTCCGCCTTGAGCGGCTCCATGATTTCCTTGGGAGCTTTGACGTTGCCAGCGCCGTCGTCGTTGATGCCCTTGGCAACCAGCGCCGTGAGAGTATTCTGGTGCGCCGCCATCCAATCGATTACGCCGACTGTATAAGCCGCCTCGGCATCCTTCGGATCCTCGGCAAGCACGCGCTTCTGCCAAGTCTTGGCATCGTCCAGTTTTTTGATCTGGAAGTCGATGCCGGCAATCTGCTTCATGCTGTTCACATCGTGCGGATCTTTATCCAGAACTTCTTGAAAGATGTCGATCGCCTGTTGAGCGGTCTTCAAGTTCTCCGGCGTATCCAATCCAGGCACCACATTCTGAGCCAACGCGGTCGCCAGATAGCTCTTCGCCATGGGCAGGCTCGGATCGAGTTCAGTGGCCTTCTGGAAGTGGTCGATCGCTTCTTCGTAATGCGTACCCTTATACGCCTCAACTCCCTTGTTCAACTGGTCACGGGCCTTGAGGCGGTTGCACCCGCCGATGGAAAGCGCCATGCCGGCCAAAGCAACCGCGAGCACCGTAAAACGTGCGGGTCCATTCATGTCCTTATCCTTCTCCTTCAGGTCTGCCGCCAGAGGTGATTGCCTCATGGCCGCGCCTGCAATCTCAAATACATCTGGCTGCTGGCAGTAGCACCATTACCAGAATGAAAAACTGCTACTCCCGTTTTACTGGCCAGCCATTATCTTAGGCGTCATTAGGCCAACGTGATCCACGTTCGCGGCCCTGCCGATATCGATCACTTCGGCTATGTACCGGAAGTCCACGTTGTCATCGCCCTTCACGAACATGATCCGCTCCGCGCGATTGGAATAGATCTCGGTCAGCCGCGGCAGTAGGTCACGCTTCTCGTATGACGTTTCGTTGATCTTATACTGTGGCGCTCCGCCACCGACATGCAGCACCTGAACGACGATCGTGCGGTCGTTATTCGGCTGCGTCTTTGCAGGATCCTTGGGCGGCTGAGGCACCAGAGCATCCAGGCCCTTTGGCGTGACCGGCACGATGACCATGAAGATGATCAACAGCACAAGTAGAACGTCAATCATTGGCGTAACATTGATGTCGGACGA
>JBEKDN010000295.1:0-2836 GCA_050014335.1 Occallatibacter sp.
GCCGATTCCCACATTCCCTCCGCCCCGGCTGCTAGCATGAGTGGAATTCAAAACCCGAAAGGACAAACCCACTTCGCCTACCCTTCGCTTCCTTCAGGCTCATCTTTGGATTGGAAAAGACTGGCGCGGCGAGACAGGGAATAGGGAACAGGGATTTAGGAATGGAAAGCCAGATCAAATTGGCTGCAAATCAACACGGAAAAGGCGTATATTAGGCGAAATAGTCGAAAGGGTCATCGATGCAGACAATATTGATCGGCGCGGTCGCAGTTTTTGTCGGCGTACTGCTTGGATTCTGGCTGGGAAAAAGCTCCGCGAAATCTGAAGGCGCTCTGCTGCACGATCAGCTCAGAAGCATTGAGGGGGAGAAAGCCGGCCAAGCCGCGGAACTGAAGGCTCTGCAAGCTGACATTACTCGGCTCACCGGTCAACTCGGAACAGCCGAGGCGAATGTGGCGGCGGAGAAGAGCAAATACATTCAAATGCAGGCCGATCTTGAGAAGGCCTTCGGCGATCTGGCGGCAAAGGCGCTCAGCGCAAACAATCAGAGCTTCCTGACCCTCGCCAAGCAGGAGCTTGGCGGTCAAAACGCTGCCGCAAAGCAGACTCTCGAGACCAAAGAACTTGCAATCAAAAATATGCTGGACCCGCTCGGAGCTGCCCTCAAGGCGCTCGACACGCAGGCCCAGGCCATGGAGGCTCAGCGCGCGGGCGCGTATTCCAAAGTTGAAACGCTGGTCGAAAACATCCAGAAGACCATCCCCGCATCGCTCGCCGCGCTGACCGTCGAGACTTCGCAGTTGATCACTGCTCTGCGCGCACCAAAGACGCGCGGCAACTGGGGAGAACTGCAACTCAAGCGCTGTGTCGAGTACGCCGGAATGGTGCAGTATTGTTCTTTCTCCGAGCAAGTCACAGCGCGCGACGAAGACGACAAGATGCTGCGCCCGGATATGACGATTCAACTGCCGAATGGCCGCGAGATCGTTGTCGATGCCAAGGCTCCCCTCGATGCCTTTCTCGATGCCAGCAGCGCAGCCGACCCCGCCACGCAGACGATTCGCTTTGCAGCCCATGCGGGGCGCGTGAGGGCGCACCTGAAAGAGTTATCCGGCAAGGCCTATTGGAAGCAATTCGACAAGGCTCCCGATTTTGTCGTCTGCTTCCTGCCCAGCGAAGCGCTGTTCAGTGCCGCACTCGAAGCTGACCCATCGCTGATTGAATTCAGCGCCCAGAATCACGTCGTCATGGCCACTCCGACCACGCTGATCGCCTTGTTGCGCGCCGTGGAGTTTGGCTGGCAACAGTCTGAGATCACCAAGAATGCAAAGGCGATTCACGAGCTAGGCCGGAAGATCTACGAAAAGCTGGTCGTCGCGCAGGGGCATGTTATAAGGCTGGGAAACGCCTTGAGCAGCAGCGTCGATCACTACAACCGTTTTCTCGGCAGCATCGAGGGCAAAGGTGGCGTCTTTTCGATTGGAAGACAACTAGGTGAGTTAGCCCACTCCGACGGCGAGTTAGCCGAAGTTACGAAGCTGCAAACCGATCGGCGCGAAATGGAGTCGGACGAGTGGTCGCAGCCGGGGCTTGCGCTGGCCGCAGGAGCAGAAGAAAACGGCGAATTGGAATGAGTCGCGAAGCCGCAAAACTCCTTGACACGGCACCAAAGATGAGAATCATGCGCCTCTAAATCGAGTTTGTGGCTACGGAGGGAGTAACCGTGGCCCTGTGGGCCACCCACAGCCAACGAGACGCGAGCCTTCAGGCCCGGACCAATGCCTCCAACGGAAAACACAGCGTTCGTTCATCGAGAATTTTATAATGCGATTCAATTCGCCATATCTCAACGTTTGCTGGCATAATCGCGATACGGGAGACATGTCAAAATGGTCCAGCTCATCGTCCTTTTCATCGTAGCCGCAAGCCTGCTGACGATCACGCCCGGCGTCGATACCGCAATGGTGCTCAGAACCTCGACCTCATGCGGGCCGCGCGATGGGACTGCCGCGTCTCTCGGCATCTGCCTTGGCTTGCTGGCCTGGGGAGCTTGTTCGGCCTTCGGGTTGACGGCCCTGCTGGCAGCCTCCGAGCTTGCTTTCAATATCTTAAAGTGGGCGGGAGCGGCTTATCTCGTCTATCTCGGCATCAAGCTCCTCACGAGGCCGCGAACCTCGATGACCGTTGACGGGGCATCGCAAGATAGCCCAGCGATCGGCGTTAGAAATAAGGGTGCGTTTTATAAGGGCTTCCTGAGCAACATACTCAACCCCAAGGTCGGCGTTTTTTATGTGACCTTTCTTCCGCAATTCATCCCGCACGGCATCGATGTCGCAGGGTTTTCGCTGCTGCTTGCGAGTATTCATGTGCTGATTACTTTGGCATGGTTCGCGCTCCTGATTGCTCTCACCGTCCCGCTTGGCCGCTTCCTCTCAAGACCGCGCGTTGTGCGCAACCTTGATCGGCTGACCGGATGCGTCTTCGTCGGCTTTGGCGTCAAGCTGGCGGTCGCGAAACGGGCTTAGGAGCTGTTTTCGCTAACCGTTGATCGTCCCGGGATCTGCAGCATATGGATCATGGATCTCCATGGCCAGCTCCCACACGCCGCGGGCTCGCTGGTACATCAGCGCCCTGAAGTTCTTCGGATCGTCAATGCGCCACGCCTCCGGTGTCGAAAACCAGTACGCTGTCTCGTCGTTCACCCAGGTCTGGTAATAGACTCCCCAAGCCGCCAGCAGTGCATTGGCCTGCAGTGCTCCGTCGTTGCGCATTTTTCCGCAGTGGTAGATGTTGGCGGCGGCGCAGTAGCTCACTCCGGTCCACACTTCAAATTGAT
>JBEKDN010000296.1:0-2834 GCA_050014335.1 Occallatibacter sp.
AAATGCGTTGTAGCCCGCTGCCCTCACCGCTTCGGCCGCCGCGCGAATCCCTGGCGGTGCAATCGTCAGCGTCAACTCGCCGCGGTCGAATTTCGCGTCAACCAGCGCCTCAGGATTCCAGGCCAGCATCGCCTTGATCGCCGGATGCTCGGCCATGCCCTCCAGAACCGCGGCCCGTCCCGTCAAACTCTTCAGCGCTTCACTCATGCTAGAGATCCGCCTTGTCCTGGCTCCAGTTCAGGATGCCCTTGCGCACAATATAAAAGAGCCCCACGGCCACAAAACCCAGGTAGACCGCCATCTCCCAGAAGCCAAAGAGCCGCTGGTGGGTGATGCCCGGCAGTTTACGGTAGATCACCGCCCAAGGCATCAGGAAGACCGCTTCCACGTCGAAAAGGATGAAGAGCATGGCCACCATATAGAAGCGCACGCTGAATCGCTGCCGCGCATCTCCCACAGCCTCGATTCCGCACTCGTACGCGGCCAGCTTGGTGGCGGTGTTGCGATGCCGCCCCACCAACCAGGAGGCAATCACCATCAACAAACCAACTCCAAATGCTGCAACGATTTGTAAGAAAAGCGGAAGATATTGCCACTGATAGGGAATCATCGGTGTCCAGTCCGGAAAAACCCGGGGAGAATCTCCATGGGCATTTGAGCGGCGCGCCCTTCCGCCGCTGCATGATGCTGGTTTGAGCTTAGGTTTTCAGACTCGTTCCGTCAAGGCAAAGGCGAAGGCTGAAAATGGTTTGCAGACAAGTTTATGGTTTCATGAGATGCTGGCTTTGAAATCTCCAATCAGCAATCCCGTCGTAGAGACCAAGCCCTCCTCATTGAGTGATTCTATGTGTTTTCGCTCACAATCACATCTCAGTTTAGGTGTATCCGATGCGGCTTTTCGATACCTGTGACCTGAATCACTTCATTCCCACTTGAGGAACGCAATAATCGCTTATTCCCAGAAGGGATTTAGTACGTTCGTAATCTGAAAAGTCGGCGTACGGTGCCGAAGAACAGGGTGAGGATATACCCATGGCAGCCACTACAACCACCGGCTTTACGATTCCTGCCGCAGCGCGCGCCGTCTCTGACGCACGTGTCCGCACCAACCGCCGCCGTCAAATTACCCCTCAGGCCGGACACGCCATTGAGATCCTCGCGCACGCAATCGAGTATCTTACCGACGAGTTCGTGCACCAGGGCCTCGCCTTTTCCTCGAAAAACGAGCAACTGGAGGCGATCCAGTTGTTGATGGCGCTCAACCGCCAGGTGTACTTCGAGTGCCCGGAGATTCCGACCTTCGGTGAGCGCTGCCGCTCCCTGCTGCACTTCCGCTCGGCGTAGAACCCGAAAAGAAAGATCGCCCGCCAGCCGCTCTGCCTTTGATCAATGGCTCTGCGTTGCTGGCGGGCTGTGTTTTTCTGTCCAGATTCCGTGCGAATTGCCCTGAGTCGTTACTTCGCCAGCTTGTCCAGATCCAGATTCAGTTCCAGAACATTGACCCGGGCTTCACCCAGCACGCCTAACTGGCGCTCGGCAGTGTGCTGCTCAATCAGCTTCCGCACAGTCTCTTCGCTCAGGTTGCGCGCTTTGGCGACGCGCCCGGCCTGGTAAGCAGCGTTATCGGGTGTAATGTCGGGATCGAGGCCAGAGGCGGAGGTCGTTACCAGATCGATGGGCACTGGCTTGCCCGGATTCTGCGCCGCAAACTTGTCAATGTCGCCTTGAATGCGCGTAACCAGAGTCTTGCTCGATTGAGCCAGGTTCGTTCCGCCCGACGACGACGCATCGTATCCGTTCCCTGCTGCCGAAGGCCGGGGATGGAAGTAGCGGTCCGATGTAAAGCTCTGCGCCAGCAGCTCGGAACCAATGATCGTCCCATCTTTCAGAATCAAGCTGCCGCCTGCCTGCTTGGGAAAAACCACGCTGGCAATGCCGGTAACCAGCAGCGGATAGCCCAGCCCCAAAAGGACCACGGTTACAAGAGTAAAGCGAAGCGATGTCTTCCAGATCGAATGCACGATAAATCTCCTTACGGGGCAGCGCCCCCGAGTTCCAAGAACTAGTCCAACAAACCAGTCATGAAGGGTACGGGCTTTAGCCCGTACATTAAAGACCAATTCTGATCTCCGGCTTTAGCCGCTGAGGGAATGCATTCTTCTTGAAGAATTCCTCAGAGGCTAAAGCCCTATCTCTTCTGCCGGTGCAAATGTACGCCCCAAAATCCCGCACCCTTCAACCCGGCCATAAATGCCCATTACGCCAGATGCAGCGCCACAAGAGCAAGATCGATGGCCTTGATGCCGATGAAGGGCACGATAATGCCGCCCACGCCATAGACCAGCAGATTGTTGCGGAGCAGGATATCGGCCGCCTTGGGCTCGTATTTGACGCCTTTCAGAGCCAGCGGAATCAGCGCCACAATAATGATCGCATTGAAGATTACCGCCGAGAGAATCGCCGACTCGGGCGTGTGCAAATACATGATATTCAGCGCGCCCAGCACCGGGAAGGCAACCGAGAACATTGCTGGAATAATGGCAAAGTACTTGGCAACGTCGTTGGCGATGGAGAAGGTGGTCAGCGCGCCCCGCGTCATCAGAAGCTGCTTGCCGATCTCGACGATCTCGATCAGCTTGGTCGGGTTCGAGTCCAGATCGACCATATTGCCGGCTTCTTTGGCAGCCTGCGTGCCGGAGTTCATCGCCACGCCCACGTCGGCCTGCGCCAGCGCGGGCGCGTCGTTGGTGCCGTCGCCGGTCATCGCCACCAGCTTGCCTTTGGCCTGCTCGCGCTTGATCAGGTCCATCTTGTCTTTGGGCTTGGCCTCGGCC
>JBEKDN010000297.1:0-2791 GCA_050014335.1 Occallatibacter sp.
GATGGATGCGCCTTCCTTCATCTTGCCTTTGACGAGCAGGCGAACGGTGGCAGTGGGGATGGCTGCGGTTCCGCTGTAGCTGTGCAGATACTCAAGCTTGATGTTCTGCTGGACGGGGGGGAGCTCATCATGGACGAGGGCGACGAGGTCATCGTCAAGCACCTCCTGTTTCTTGTCAGCCACGGTGAGGAATCGCTGGTACATGGAGTCGAGCTCCGGCTTGCTGAGTTCGTAGCCGAGCTTCTCGAGCCGTGAGCGCAGGCCGGCGCGGCCGGTGCGGGCGGTGAGCACGACCTTGCTTTCAACGATTCCCACATCGGATGGAAGCATGATTTCGTAGGTCTGGCGATCCTTCAGGAATCCGTCCACGTGGATGCCGGAGCTGTGAGAGAAGGCGTTGGTGCCGACGACGGCTTTGTTGGCGGGAACCGGCATTCCGAGCATGTCGGCAACCATGCGGCTGGTGCGGAAGAATTCGCGGGGCTCAATTCCGGTGCTCACGCCGTAGTAGTCGGCGCGGGTACGGATACCCATGACGACTTCTTCCAGAGCGGCGTTGCCGGCGCGCTCGCCGATTCCGTTGATGGTCCCTTCAACCTGGCGTGCGCCGTTGCGAACTCCGGCCAGCGAGTTGGCCACGGCGAGGCCCAGATCGTCATGGCAGTGCACGCTGATGGTGGCGCGGGCAATGTTGGGCACGTTGTCGCGAATGCCGGCGATCAGTGCGCCGTATTGTTCGGGAACCGTGTAGCCGGTGGTGTCTGGAATGTTGACCACGGTGGCGCCCGCGTCGATCACGGCTTCCAGCATCTGGTAGAGATAGACGGGGTCGGCGCGGCCGGCGTCTTCGGCGTAGAACTGCACATCGGCCACGCAGTTGCGCGCGCGCTTCACGGAGTCAACGGCAATGGCGATGAGCTTTGCCTTCTTGCCTTCGAGCGTCTTGCCGTAACGGTCATCACGGAACTTGCCCATGATGTGAATGTCTGAGACTCCGATGCCGGTGTGGATGCGCGGGCGTGCGGCCTTGGCCAGAGCCTTGCCGCAGGCTTCAATGTCGGCCTCAACGGCGCGCGAGAGGGCGCAGATGGTGGGCCCTTCGATCTCATGCGCGATCTTGCGGACGGCTTCAAAATCTTCGGGAGACGACGCCGGGAAGCCAGCCTCGATAATATCCACCTTCAGGCGGGCAAGCTGGCGCGCAATGGTCATCTTGTCGCGGCCACCAAGCCGCGTTCCTGCAGCCTGTTCGCCATCTCTCAAAGTGGTATCAAACACCGCAACCTTCGACGTAGCCTTCATATCCGCATCCCTCGAATCAATGTCCTAAGTTTTCGAATGTCTTGAGTTTCGTACGGAGTAGAGCAGCACAACTACTCCAGAATAACTCACGAGGGCGCTGGACACTAATCCGTGTCGCTGCCCGAGGAGAATACTGCGGAATTCCAGTGTACGTTAGCCCTGCCGGCAGGCGGCTCAAGTCTATCTGGTCAAGATTGCTCAGCCTGAGACTCAGGCAAAGCTAAATCTGTTAATAGGAAGTTGAGAAATGAGAAGCATCATGAATGCAATTGAAAACGGGTACGAGGAAGGCGTTCAAGCAAAGCTGGCAGTCATCGCAAGGAATGCGGCACCGGTGCGGGAGACAAGTCCTCCATCTATTTGGATGCTCCATTCCGTCGATCAGGCCATCAGGGTTTATGTAATGCGTTATCAGGAATCGCGCCCGTACATCGAAGAAAAACGAGAATGGGCCTAGAGGCCATGGACGTACCGGAGCGCCTATAAGGCGGTGAGGACAGCGCTGCCTCGTTAAGACTCCAGCGACGAGGCGAGAGCTGCGGTATGGCTACTTTTTGTGAGTCGCGTTATGAGTGGCGTTATGCGTAGCGGGCTGTGGCTCAAGTTTGCGGGCTACCGAATCAAGCACGCCGTTGATGAACTGGACGGACTCCGGAGTGGAGAAGCGGCGCGCGATCTCCAGCGCTTCATTGATGATGACCGGACGCGGAGTCTTTGGGAATCCGAGGAATTCGGCGACTCCGGCGCGCAGGATGTTGCGATCGACGGCGGCCATGCGCTCCAGTCGCCAGTGCTCGGTGTGGCCCTCAAGAAGCAGGCCAATCTCGTCGTAGCGCTCCATGGCAACGCGGAAGATGTCGTCGGCGAAGTTGCGGACGCTGTCTTCCAGGTCGCGGCGTTCGGCCCAGAAAGTTTTCTTTACGTGATCCACGGACTGCTTGCCCATGTCCGCCTGGAACAGCATTTGAAGCGCTAATTCGCGCGATTTACGTCTTGTGCCCATGATTCCTTTAATCTCTACTTCGGTTGGAGCGTGCGTTTGAGGGCAGCCAGTTCGAGCGCGGCGAGCGCGGCTTCAAATCCCTTGTTACCCATTTTCAACCCGGCGCGATCGATGGCTTGTTCCAGAGTATCGCATGTGAGGACGCCAAAGCCGATGGGAGTTCCGGTTGCGAGTGAAACTTCGCCAATTCCGCGCGTGACCTCATTGACGATGACATCGTAATGCGCAGTGTCTCCGCGAAGCAGGCAGCCGATGGCGACCAGAGCGCTGTACTTTCCGCTCTCGGCGAGCATCTTGGCGGCAGCGGGAAGCTCGAACGCTCCGGGAACGCGGACGATTTCAATGTCGGCAGCGACGGCCCCGGTGCGGCGCAGCGCATCGGTGGCGCCGGCAAGCAGCCGCTCGGTGATGAATGCGTTGAAGCGCGAAACGATGATTGCGAACTTCATTCCGGTGGAGTCAAGCTGCGACTCTTTGCTGGGCTGG
>JBEKDN010000298.1:0-3689 GCA_050014335.1 Occallatibacter sp.
GATTCAGTTCGATGGCGCGGCCCAGATTCCGGAGGCAGTCCTGGGTGCGACCGGTGATCGCATCCAGCAGCGCCAAGCCGTAATAAGCGTAGTCGGCGCCGGAGTAGCGAACCAAAATGCCTTCAAATTGCTCGCGCGCATCTTCGTAATACCCGGTGTTCAAGAGGGAGATGGCGTAATCATAATTCTCCTCGGGCGTCAGGAAGGTCAGGTTATGCCCGTCCAACTGACGCTGGCAGGTGCTGATGTACATCTTTGTGCGCTCCAGCAACTCAACAGGCGCGGCAGGGAGCAGCTTCTCGAAGGCGGCGAGCGCCTTGTCGTACTTGCCCTGCTGCAGCAACTGCACAGCGGCCTGATAGTGCTGAAACGCCGGTCCCGTGCCGGTGTTGGATTGGCTGGCGGATTTGCCGGAAGATGTGGATTCCTTTTTGCGGTCGTGCACCACGGTTCGGGCCTCTTGCATCATGAGTTATCCAGGAGCATTCCCTCTCTCTGGGGCGGTCAAGCCGGCTGATTGCCAGCGTAGAACGCGCGCCAGAGAATTGCGCTGCTCAGGCCCTCTTTATACGCAGAACGCCGCCTCACGTCAAGGCTGCCCTCCACAGAGCGGCGCTTAGCCGGGGAGTTTGGAGTGGGCGGCAGGGGCGGAAGTGCCGTAGATTGCTGGATTCAGCGATGGATCGTTGTACATTTTCAGTTGCTGGTAAAGCTTGAATCGCCGCGTGCCCGCGAGCGTCTCGCGCCACAATGCGTCAAGGCATGCGGCCAGGTCGGCGCGCTGAGCCTCTAGAATTGCCAGCCGGTCCATATTGCGCTGGGCATGGCCGGCGGGAGCGTCGCCGCGCTCGGCCTCCTCCCGGGTGTGGTAGAGCTTGAGAGCCAGAATAGAAAGCCGGTCGATCATCAGGCCGGGCGACTCGGAGTGCAGGGGCGCGGCTGGGTTGGGCAGGCCGCGGGCCTCGAGCCAGGCAAGCAGAGTACGGTCCAGCTCCTCGGCGAGATCGTTGCGGCGCTGATTGCAGCGGTCGACGCGGCGCTTGACATCGGCCAAATGGGCGTCGGTTGCGCCGGGGGCGCGGGCTTCGTCTTCGATGTGCCAGAGCTCGAAGTTGGCGCGATGCTGGCGGCGAACGGCCTCGAGCCAGTCGGGGGCGTTGGAGGTTGGGGAGGCTGGGTCGGGCGGCGCGGACTGGTCAGGCGCCTGGTGGCCGGCGCGGGTGTCTTGCTCTTGGAGGATGACGATTTGGGTTGCCGACAGCAATTGGGGTGTCCTTGATATGGTCCGTTCACGAACGAATGGGTACGGTTGCAGAACTTATGGTAAACGATCCTCAATTCTTATCTGGGGACTCGCCCCGAGCCTGCCATTTTTCACGGCAGGCATTTATGCTAACCTCTACACATTCACGTGGCTACCGAAAAGAACAAGCTTTACTACGGCGATAACCTGGAGGTCTTTCAGAGGTATGTGAAGGAACAGTCGGTGGATCTCGTTTACCTTGACCCACCGTTCAATTCCCGCCAAGACTATAACGTACTCTTTGCTGAGAAAGACGGCTCGCAATCCAGTTCGCAGATACACGCCTTCGAGGACACCTGGGAGTGGAATATCGAAGCCGAGCGAACCCTACGGGAGATCATCGAGAAGGGTGGCCGCGTCGCCGATGCGTTACGTTCCTTCCGCACTTTCCTGGGAGGGTCCGATATGATGGCTTACCTGGCGATGATGGCTCCGCGTCTGGTCGAATTGCGCCGCGTACTCAAAGAGACCGGTTCCATTTACCTGCACTGCGACCCCGCCGCCAGCCACTACTTGAAGATTTTGATGGACGCGGTCTTCGGGCCGCAGTTTTTCCGGAATGAGATGATCTGGAAGCGGACGACTGCGCACAGCGATGGTAAAAGAGCCGGACGCATCCATGATGTAATTCTGTTTTATTCTGCTTCCGATGCATTGACATGGAATAAGGTTTATCAGCCTTATGAGACCGATTATGTTGAAAAATACTATCGCTATAAAGACGAAGATGGCAATCGATGGGCCTCAGGCGACGTCGCTGCTGCCGGTCCCGGGCCCGCACGATATTACAATGGCGTTCTCCGGAATCCGCCCCCTGGCTCACATTGGCGATTTTCTCAAGAAAAAATTGATGAGCATGTGAAAACTGGACGAATCTACTTCACCGAAAATGGATTCCCCAGAATTAAACGATACCTGAACGACATGAAGGGTACTGTACTTCAAGACATCTGGGCAGACAAGGATGTACAGCCGGTTGTTTCATGGTCGGACGAGGGTCTAGGCTACCCAACCCAGAAACCAGAAGCTCTGTTAGAACGCATCCTCAACGCGAGTTCCAACGAAGGAGACTTGGTATTAGACCCTTTCTGCGGCTGTGGCACGACCGTCCAAGTGGCACAACATCTTAATCGCCGTTGGATTGGCATCGACATTACACACCTAGCGATCGGCCTTATCAAGAAGCGCTTGTCGGATTCTTTCGGTCAAGAGATCAAGAGCACTTACGACGTAATTGGCGAGCCGACCGACTATGCCGGGGCAGCTCATTTGGCTGCGGAGAACAAATACCAGTTCCAATGGTGGGCGCTGGGCCAGGTGGGCGCGCGCCCGGCCGATCAAATAAAGGGCGCGGATCGAGGCATTGACGGGCGGCTCTATTTCCACGACGACAGATCCGGAGATTCCAAACAGATTATCTTTTCTGTGAAGGCGGGCGGAGTCTCGGTTTCTCAAATTCGCGACCTTTGTTTTGAAGAGCCAACCAAACCTATGCTGCGCGAAGCGGCTGAAGCTGGTCTCTACCGGTCAACCGACGGCACAACTTATCCGCGGATGCAGATCCTCACAGTCGAAGAGATTCTGAAGGGCAAGCAGCCCGAGTACCCGCTTTTTCGTCGCGATGCGACGTTCAAGAAAGCCCCGCGCAGCCGTCCCGAGCCGGCGGAAAATTTAGCTCTACCTTTATCAGAAGAATAGGATTTTGGCAGGTTCAGATCCTGCTAGAAAAAAGCTCTTGACAACATACCCACCAGTTGGTATAGATAATACCAACTGGTGGGTATGGTATGAATGCAAGCGATCAACGGCACGATTCAAAGACGAAATTGCTGGATGCGGCTTTGCATGTGATCCGCGCCAAGGGGTACAGCGCGACGCGCATTGAGGATATCTGCGAGGCGGCCGGGCTGACCAAGGGCAGCTTTTTCCACCATTTCAAGAGCAAGGAAGATCTGGCTCTGGCCGCCGCCGCGTATTGGGCTGAAGGCACCAGCGCATTTTTCGCATCCGCGCCCTACCGCACATTATCCGATCCGCTGGATCGCCTGCTGGCGTACGTCGATTTCAGGAAGGCTATTCTTCAAGGCAATCTGCCCGATTGCACTTGCCTTGCGGGGACGATGGTGCAGGAGATTTACGAGACGCATCCCGACCTTCGAGAGGCTTGCAACAGATGCATCAGCGAACACGCCGCAACCCTGGAGCCTGACATTGAGGCGGCTATGCGGCAGCACGGCGTTGCGGGAGAGTGGAGCGCGGAGAGCCTCGCGCTCTACACCCAAGCCGCAATTCAGGGAGCATTCATCCTGGCCAAGGCCAAACATGAACCGGAGATTGCCGCCGGGTGCATTGAGCATCTGCGCCGGTACCTCGAATTGCTTTTCAA
>JBEKDN010000299.1:0-2752 GCA_050014335.1 Occallatibacter sp.
CCCATCGCCTCGCTGGTACAAATTGGTCTCGACGACCTCGATCCAAGGCGCGTGCTCCGCACATGCACGCAATGGTTTCTGACCTTAGGTCGGCGCAGCCCTGGGTTCATACAGTATCTCGTGGCGTCACAGCTGCAGCTGGGCACCATGGGGATGAAGGTCCTTCACTGCAAGCTGCATAAATATACTCGCGAGGGCTATACTCTCGATGGCGTTTATGCTGGCTTCGATCGGGACTACTGCAGCCAATGCCCGGACCGATCGCCTCACGCAGGCGATTGGGAATACTCGCATGCCTGGCAGCGTGGCGAAAACGAACTGAACCGGGAGTTTATGGATGGCCCACGGCGGCTGACGCATCGACCGATGCCGCCATCGCCGCCGCATGTCTATCGCCAGCCCAATAACGCAGATGAAGAAGAAGCTGGCAACGTCCCCGGCTCTTATTAGGGCAGCAGAAACCGCGGAAACCGCGGCGCCATAACCGAAGGGCTCAGAATGAAGGTCGAGAGAATCAAACAAATCTTTCTAGAGTTTGTGCGCAGACTGCCCGTGCCGGGGATGCCCGATCTTGCGACGAATACAGAACCTCAACTGCTGACCGGCACCATGCTCATACGTGGCAATCTGATCATGCGCGACGATTTGGCGAGCGGCTACCTGGAGGCGCTGGAGGAGATGCATGACATTGCCTCCGCTGATGAGACCTGGAATAAGGACGCTATCGACGATCTTTTCGCCAAGCAAGTACTTACCGTTGCAACCGCTTCAACGGATCAGCGCCCTGCCGTTATCGCTGAGGCAGCAAAGGAGTTCGCCGTCAGGCTCAACGAGGTTCCGACAGCCTGGCAGATCGACCTATCGGTCTTTGGCGCGAACTTCGATCTGAACGGTTTGTCCTTTGGCAGGATTGTGTTCATCGCCGACAATATTCGAGCGCCATACTCTGTTCCGGGGCTTATTGAACCCAACATCGATACAGCTTTCCTTTTGGCCCGTTTGTCGGTTCAGGCGATTAATCGGAAAACCGCCGTGGAAAAAGCGAGCGAGATAGTCGATCAGCACCTCAACGTTCTCAATGCGATTTGCGCAGACCTCATTCCCTCCAGGACTCACCTCTTCCACGTCGGTGCTTCTGTGAGGCGCTTCGGCATTAGCCGCTCCACGGCCGCGACGGAAAGCGAACCAGAGGTCAGGCTTCATACCGAGAGCAATGCCGTACTTTTGTCCCGCGCGGATTGTGACGCATTTTTAAGAAAGCGCGGAGGCGCGAAGGCGAGTGAGCTTCTGCTCACCTCGAATACCTTCGCCGGACGTGTCATATCGGCTCTGGAGACAGCGGGCGAAGCCTGCATCGAGTTGAAAACGCACCGTGCCTTTTTGCTGCACGCAATAGCACTCGAAAGCGTTGTATTGGGACGGCAGACCCAATCGGAGATCGGGTACCAGTTGAGTGCTCGGGTTGCACACCTATTGGGTGTCGATCTTGAATCGCGGAGAAATATCGCCAAGACAGTCAACAGGCTTTACGGGCTTCGTTCCAAGATCGTGCATACCGGCGAGACAGAGATTGCCGCCAGTGATTTGGAGATGATTCGTTTTCTATCTATGAACACGCTATATGCGCTGTTGTCGCTTAAGCCATTTGCCAATATGGCAAGCGTCGAGGAACTGGAGCAGTGGTTCAAGGATCGAATGCTGGGAGCAGTGGACGACCTAAGCTAACGCGAAGGGCTTATGGGAGCCATCACCCTAGTCACACGCAGCAAATTTCCATTGGCCGAAGGGGTGTTGCAGAATCAAGATCCGGTGATTCAAGTCCGCACGAAGCGGCTATCGCGGATGCGAATGCCCCCATCTCTCAGTCATCAGACAAGGCGCACAAACCGACGGGCGAAGCTATTAGCAGGCGGGAGATGCTGCGGATCGTGAAGGACCGCTGCCTCGCGGCGGGATTGTCAGGGGAGTTCCGCAATTATACCTTCCGCGGGACAGGTATCGCGGTGTTCCTACAAAATGGCCGCTCGCTCGAAGCCGCACAGGACATGGCGAATCATGCGGACCCACGCACGACGAAACTCTACGACCGGCGAAAGGATTTGGCGATGTTGAACGAGATTGAGAGACGCATTGCATTTGAATAATAAAATCGTGATGAGAGGCGAAGGCAACGACTGATGGAGAACGCGACCGTGTTTCTTTCGATCAAAGACGGTGGTAAAGGCATTCCTTACGGTGGCACGGGCGAGGATAGGCCTGATGGATCCCGAAACCATGGATTCAAGCCATTGAAATCCAATCCTGAAGAAATTGCGGCTATTCCGGAGGCGCAAGGATTCGGGGCCTTAACGCGTGCGCTTGTCGCCATGAATACGGCGGACTCTCCGTTTCTCACTGTCGGGTGTGAAAAAGCGTTCGGGTCGAATGAATCGGGAAACTGGATCAGGGGCTATCTGGAATTTGCGTTCAACTATGCGGAATTGATCGCGGACGCGACGTTTTATTTCAAACTGTTTTTCTTCTTCAATCAGTGGTACTCCAAGCACAAGCAACTGGCCGGCGTCCAGTACAACTTTGAGCTGGAAGGAGCCACATTCCTGAAGATGAACGTGAGCGGGTTCACTATCAGCGCTTGGATATCTGCGGGTACGTATCCGACGAGAGAAGGCGCGCAGGCCTCTTGGGAGGATGCTCTTGATGTTCTCATCGAGTTCCTGAGTCAACAGCCAGGCCCACCCATTGGGCAGTACAG
>JBEKDN010000300.1:0-2751 GCA_050014335.1 Occallatibacter sp.
GCCGGCGTTGCAAGCTGCATTAACCAGGAGGTTGTGAATGCAAACCATGCGTGAGTCAGTGCCAAGTTGCAGGAGCCAGGCTAATAGGCCCGGCGAGCAGTTCAGCTCATTGCCCTCCCCGGCAATGCAGGATCTAACATCGCTGGCTCTGCCATTGTCTTACCCTGCCAACGCGATCTTGTTCTCGGAGAAAGATTCGGCGCGCGGCGTATTTGTGATTCTCGAAGGCGAGGTAAAGCTCTCCATCAATTCCAGCGACGGGCGCCGGCTAAGTCTGAGCATCGCCCGCAAAGGCGAGATTCTTGGCCTTGCATCGGCACTTAGCGGCGGCCCTTATGAAATGACCGCCGAAACGCTCCATACCGCCAAAATTGCGCCCATTGGCCGTCGCGAGTTTCTCAACTTTCTTCTGCGCCATCCGGAAGCCTATCAAATGCTCTCGGAAGATCTCAGCCGTCAATACAGCACGGCCTGCGAGCAGTTGCGCACTCTGGGCCTGGCCGCCTCGGCGCCGGAAAAACTTGCCCGCCTGCTCCTCGACTGGAGCCAGCGGGGGCAGGACACCGAAGCCGGAACCCGCTTTCGTTTCTCGCTGACCCATGAAGAGATCGGCGAATTCATCGGCGCGTCGCGCGAAACCGTTACACGCACCCTGACCACATTCAGAAACCGGCGTCTGGTCACGCGCCAAGGCGCAACGCTTACCATCCCCAATAAGTCGGCGCTGGAGAACTACGCCCGCTGCTAGATCTTGTTCTTGTCAGCCGGATTGACTAGCGACTTCGAGTTGGCTGCAACTGCTGATAATCGCGCGGCATAGCTCGTGCCCGCGCCTGAATCGTCAACGCGGCCAGTCAGTCATTTTTTGGAGCAATGCAGCGTGCAATCAAAGTGTCCAACGCGAAGAATCCGGGTCCGAAGGCCAGAATCAGCAGCGAGGCAAACCAGAATGTGTAGGGGTCCGCGCCGTAAAACTTATCGGGCGCGGAAAAAATGCCAGTGAATGCCTCGCGATCCGCCGCCCAAAACGCAACCGTCATGTTGACAAAGAGCACCGCGGAGACAAAGCGCGTGCCGAAACCGAGAGCGAACAAGATGCCGCCAATAAACTCGACCAGCCCAACAAACATCGCTGTGTCGCTTGGCGCGGGAATGCCCAACGATGTGAAGAATTGCGTTACATGGTCCAGATTATGCAGCTTGCCCCAGCCTGTCTGCGCAAATTGCCAACCCCAGTAGAGGCGGACGAACAGCAGTAATGGGCTCCGCAGAGAATTCGCCAACACTACAAGGTTCGCGTATGCGGACTTAACAAGATCGAAAATCCTTTGCATAGGTCTCCTCTCCTCGCTTTTCGCGCTTAGCTTATTCAAGATCCGGCGCGCAGATCCACCCCAATTCAGCCCAGCTGCCAAACCATTCGCGGACCTGCTGCGCACGGCGCGTCGCGGACATGCGTGAGCCGCTGAAGCCAGCTTCAAGAGCCGCCGCCAGCGGAAGCCTCTCGCGAATTGCAGTCAGCGTCAGAAACTCCTCGCGCTCAAGCCGCCGATAATAAACCGAGAAATCCACGCGATGGACCGCAAGCCAGGTGGGCCGCCGTCGCAAGCCAAGCAGCTTTGCCGGAGCGGCGAATTCTTCGTCGCGCTTCACTCCAGCCTCGCTGCTCTCGCGCTTCTCGCCAGCATGCAGAGACAATACAAGATCGTCGGCTGCAAAGTTGAGAGCCACCAATTGCAAATGCGGCTGCAGCGCCAGCGGTGAATCCCCATCAAGCGTTGCAATCTGGTCCAGCGTCAGCGGAGTCGCTTCGCCACTGTCAAAGGCCTCCACGCAAGCCCACTCAATGCGCGCCACATCCAGCGCCAAGCGTGACCGGCGTCCGGCGAAATTCGGATTAGCGGCCAGCCATGCCGGCAGCATTGATCCCAGATTGCGCAAAGTAAATGAACGGCTCGGATGCCTGGCGAGATAGGCGACAGAAAACGCCTGAAAGGCATCTTCTCCCAACACTGCGCGCAAAGCGGGAAAGTCCTCCGCCAGCGCGCCTAGTATGCGAAACCAATACTGGCGGTTGTAAATCTCCAGGCGTTCGAATGCTGAAAGGCGGCCGTTGGGCGCAATAAATCCTTCCGCCACGTCGCTCATCACGCGGCCATCGGCGGCAACCGTGCGCATCTGCTCGTCCGGCGTAAGCGGCAGCATGACCGCCGCCGCCATCTCGCGCTGCAACTGCCCCAAATCCATTGCTTGAGGAACGCCATTCATGAGGCGGCCTCCACAAGTTCATTCGATTCCCGGCGCAGATACCGCTCCGCCTTCTTTGCCTCGGCATGAACCTCGTCGAAGCTGGGAATGTGGTCGTCCCACTCCAGCAGCGTGGGTGTCGGGCCGCAGCGCTCAATGGCCCGCGCATAGAGATCCCACACGGGATCGATTACAGGATGGTCGTGCGTATCAAGAATATACTTCTCATACTTCGAGTGCCCTGCGATGTGAATCTGCGCAACCCGCTCGGCCGGCACGGCATTCACATAGTCCATCGGCGCAAATTCGTGATTCACTGACGAAACATAGATATTATTCACATCGAGAAGAATGCCGCAATCGGCGCGCTCAACAACCTCGGTCAAAAACTCCCACTCAGTCATCTCAGAGCCAGTAAAGGCTGCATAACTACTGACGTTCTCGACAGCGATGGGAATTTCCAAATAGCTCTCAACCATGCGGATGCGCTCGGCCGTGCGCCGT
>JBEKDN010000301.1:0-2637 GCA_050014335.1 Occallatibacter sp.
AGAAGCGGTGCCGGTCGGAACAGGAATGCCGTATTGCCCCGTCATCGAGTCGGACGCGTTCACATTGGCGACGAAACCTGCAGAAGACTGGTTCCATGAAACGCTCACTGTTCCCTGCGGGAGGGGCATCGTTGCGGACGCGAAAGAGAGGTAGCCGGGGTGAGGAATGAAATGGAACTGAGCAGATGTCGAGAGTTCCGGGCCAACTCCAGCCACATACTGAGTGAGCGCTCCAGTCGGCCCGGTCGCCCAGCCGTGCGCGAGACTCATATAGCTGCCGCCATAATCAAAGCTGCCGTCTTCGAGGTAACCCTCCCAGAAGGTGCTGTCTGTGCCCACCGGACTGGCGAGCATGTAACCCCACTCCAGTTGGATTAAATCGAGCGCATTGTCGTCTTCCCCAGCCGCGAAGTGAGCTTGAATTTCCATTGAACCTGGGAATGTGGCAATTGCACCTGGGCGTTCAGGGGTTACAGCACCAAAGCTGTTCCAACGGAGCCTGAGATTGGCGGAAATCCGCGAGCGATCCGTCGCCGAGTCAGGAATCCCAAACCAGAGCGCAAGGGCATTTCCATCCTGCGGGTAGAGCGAGCTGCCGGGGACATCTCTGTACATGCCGTCAACGCTGTCCCAAAGGCGCGATCGGATCGCCGCACGCAGAGCCGAAGCCTGCGCTGCGTACTCTGCCGCTGACGCGGAGTCTCCCACCGCAGTAGCCAGGAAACTCGCTCCTCGCAGCACGTGATACAGCAGAGCGTTGGCTGAGATTTCTTCGCCCCCTGAAGATTGTCTTCCCCAGTCCAGAAGCAGGTCAACCGACATTAAGCCCTCAGTGTCGATCTTTGCCATGGAAAACTGAATTGCGCTCTGGATTTGTGGCCAGTGCGCGAGCAGCCATGAGTGATCTCCTGAGTAAAGGTAATAGTCGACAACGGCGTTGAGCGTCCAAAGATGATATGTGTCAGACCACACTCCTGCGCTAAGTTCCGGGCCAGAATACGGAAGGCCTCCGGCCGTTTCCCGCGCGGCGAATAGAGTATCCAAATCGTTCTTCACTGAGAGCGTGTCACCAGTGGACACATAGGCTGTGATTGCCGATATCCCGAGGTCTCCGGGCCATACAAAACGGTCCCGTTTCGCACCATCGGTGAGGATGGTTGAACCGAAGCCGCTCACCCCGTTGTTGAGCCAGCCGTCGGTCGGCGGGGGCCACGCAGCGCCTTGGACTGGAGCGATGGTATCCATTTGAACTGTATAGGCGCCAGCGTACCAGATGCGATTGAGGGCGTCGTTACTCGACGCGAAGGAGCCCTTATATGCACGCAAATCCGAAAGCGCCGGCGCGGCTGTAAACTGCAAACCGACGCCAGTCAGCTGAACCATGCCGCTGGTCGCCATTCCTACCGTCAGATAGCGGAATCCCCCGCGCAATTTGGTGGTTGGCATCACGTACTCTCCATGAGGAACGACATTCGCAGACAAGAATCCGTCTGCTCCACCTCCGCTATTTGATTGGTCGCTTGCAAGCCCGGTATACAACGAAGATTCGCTGAAGGCAACCGCCAGCGACTGTGCGCTGTCGCTGGCATCACCAAACTGCAGGGAAACGATGCCTCCAACCTCCTTGCCGAAGTCGAAAACCAAGTAGCTGCCCTGACCTTGTAATGCGGTCGCCCTGCCGCTCAAAACGGCATTTGGAGACATCACCTGGCCCTGGGTTTTCACCACCGCAATTGGCTTCAGAAAACGGGAGCCAGGCGAGAAATTGTAGATAGCGGAGTTTCCGAGTGGGGGAGAGGAAAGGGTTGTGGAACATCCCATCAGCGTTAGCATGGCCCCGGCTACGATTGCAGTAGCGCAGAAGCGTCGGCCATTCTGGTCTTGCATGCTGAGATTATCGGAAATCCCCACTTTGATTTCCCCGTCACGGGCCTTTAGACCCTCAATGGCGTCGGCACGCGAACTTTTTTCCATTCGGTTTAGTGTCAGAGTCCCGGGGGCGTGCCCGGCTGGGTGGATAATCAGAGCGTTGCAGCGCTAAGTAATCGGGGCAGGCGCCTTCAAAACTGCCGGTTCGTTCGCCGGGCGAAGAGCACGCAGCAGAACAAACAGGCTGGCAAGGAACTGAACTGCCGCGGCGGCAAAAAGTGCCCATGCCGCGCCTCGCAGGCCATAGGTGGGAATCCAGCACCAGGAGGCGCCGGCGCAAACCGTCACTACGATCAGATTCAACGGCAATTGCGGATTAAACAGGCGCGCCGCAGTCATTCCACAGCCCATGATCGAAGCCAAATATCCGATGCCGGCGGCCGCCATCAGCCAGGTAAACACCGCCGAATACTCAGCATAGTCGGCACGGTACATGATGGACAGCACCTGCTTGCCGGCAAGTTGCGCCACCAGAACACTAAGCGACCCAAGAACTCCGGCAACTAAGGAGAGTCTCAGCAAAAGCTCGCGGAAGTCGCGAAGTTTAGCGCCCGCGCGGTACATAGCGAGCCTGGGAAGCGCCGCCTGCGCGAGCGCATTGATAACCAGGTTGCCAGCCACCATCAGGTAAGCAATTGCCGCGAAGAATCCCAATGCCCGGGTCCCCGCCCAGTGCTCAATGAAGTAGCGCGGGATATTGGTGTTCAG
>JBEKDN010000302.1:0-2606 GCA_050014335.1 Occallatibacter sp.
GTGCTGGCCATTGAGGCACTGGCGGCAGCGCAGGCGGTGGACCTTCTGGCTCCGCTGAAGCCGGGAAAGCGGGCTCAACAGGCGCTGCGGGAAATTCGGGCAGTATCGCCGATGGTGGTGCAGGACCGCTCGCTGGCACAGGACATTACGAAGGTCGCCGAGGTGATCCGGCAGGGGAAACTGGCGGTGGTGTTGCGCTGAGCGCCGCAGTGGCCCCGGCTGGAGCGCAATTTCTACCGGATTTGGGAGCTTTGCGGAGGTTACGTATGGATTTCGAAAGGAAGAATCCACAGACGCGATGCAAGCTGTTGAATTGAAGAGAGTTGTTCTGTACGTTTTTGGCCGGTGGATTGCATTTACAACAATGTCTTTAATGCGTCGGTCCCTGAAGCAAGGTTTTATTGAGGCAGGAATCGACGTGTGTGATCCGGAGCTGAATCGATTTTGTTTCCCGAAAGCCGCCGGTGTCACGTGAAATCTTTGTGCGTAGTTGCCTTAGTCAGGGAATAGTTAGCACGGGGCCAGCCGATTCGGCTGGCTCGTTTTTTTTGGTGGACATTCCGAATTTTCTACGTCATTTTGTAAATACGAACCAGGTTGGTAAACACCGGATCCGCATGCAGAGTACAAGCTGGTGCGCGGATTTTCTTCGGATATTGTTGGATATTGACCGCCTGGGGTGGGGTATTGCAGAGGATTGCCTGACATTAGGTGTTGACATTGTCTCCGGAAACCGGCACATTACATTGTCACTGGTTACCGAATTTTTTGGATAGGTGACGGGAGTTTGCCCCCGCTCTGGCGGCTCCGTACAATTCGCATGGCTACGATGCTAGCACCCGTGGATTCACGAGAAGTGGTTCGTTGCGACGAGTGTCAACTGGTCCAGTTCCGGACATCCAACAATATATGCCGTAAATGCAAGACACTTCTGGACGCGGTTCCAGAAGTGGTCGCCGCATGTACTCCGGCGACGGTAGCTCATACCGTGCAGACGATGCCATCGCAGTTGCCGGTGGCGGCTGCGATCCGGTCATTGCGGATGCGGGCGGGGCTAAGCCAGCGGCAACTGGCGCTGCGCATGAGCGTGCCTCGCACCTATGTCTCGAAGATTGAAAATGAGAAGGCCTGCCCGACCCTGGGTTCGCTGGAACGGCTTGCGGGAGCACTGCGGGTTCGGATATGCGACCTATTGACGACGGGACGCACCACCGAAGACGACATCCGCGAACTGTCACAGGATGAGTTCATCTCCGAGCTGATGCCCTATATGCGCAAGCTGAACGGAACTCAGTGGACGAGCGTGCTGAACCAAGTACGCGAGCTTACGGCGATGCCCCGGCGCTCCGCCTGATGCGGTTGGTGAGCCCACTCTGGCGAGACGGCCAGAGCGGGCGTTCGTGCGGACGCACGGCGGCTTGGCCCGATAGATAACTCCGAGACGGCGGCACGCTTCTTATTGGGTATCGGGGTGGGAGCATGAAGAACGCGGACGCGAACGTTTCCCGATGCGCGAACCCGCAATGCGAACAGGAGTTCAAGCGTCTGGGTGAGGGGAAGCTGTTTGTGAGGCCGTCTGGGCAGAATGACAGCGGAGTGGCCCAGAAGGCGCTTTGGTTGTGTCCGGCCTGTGCGCAGCAATTCGATTTGCGTTATGACCGGCGGCAGCATGAATACCATCTAGTCCGCCACCGCCGAGTGGCCTAGATCAGGCTGAACATCCGTCCATTGCAAGATGCCGAACCGTGTGCTAGCTTCAAATTACTCGTTCTTGAGGGAATGCTTTGCACACCACCGTCCCTGCCGGGCTGACTCGCAAGCAAGCAGAACTATTCGCCAAGCTCGATCCAGATCGGCTACCACAACACATCGCGGTTATTATGGACGGCAACGGGCGTTGGGCCCGCCGCCGCCATCTCCCTCGCATTGCTGGGCATAAGCAAGGGGTGAAGGCGGTACGCGACGTGATTACGCTGGGCTCAAACATCAACCTCCGGGCGATGACACTGTATGCGTTTTCAGCCGAGAACTGGAAGCGTCCCAAGACCGAGACCAGCTTCCTGATGGCGTTACTGCGAACCTACCTGAAGAAGGAAGTTTCGCTGATGAACGACCACAATATCCAGCTTCGTTACATTGGCCGCATTCACGAACTGCCACCCGCGGTGCAGGAGCGAATGGCCTGGGCAACGGAACAGACCTCGAAGAACACCGGCATGATCATGACCCTGGCGCTGAACTATGGAGCGCGGGCGGAGTTGATCGACGCCTTCCGGGCAATTGTACAGGCGGCGGCCAATAACGGTGGACTGGCCGACCTGAAGATCGACGAAGAGATGATTTCACGCCACATGTACGCCGCAGATCTGCCGGACCCGGATCTCGTAATCCGCACCAGCGGCGAGATGCGGCTCTCGAACTTCCTGCTATGGCAGTTGGCCTACACGGAGATTTATGTGACTCCGACACTGTGGCCGGACTTCGACGGCGTTCATCTGCTGGAGGCCCTGGCAGACTTCCAGAAACGCGAGCGCCGCTACGGCAACGTAGGCGCCGCAGTTTAAGAGCTCCGTCCCCGGATTTGCGTCCCAAGTGTAAAGAATCGT
>JBEKDN010000303.1:0-2527 GCA_050014335.1 Occallatibacter sp.
CTTTAATTTCCAGTAACAATCACAATATCAATAACTTACAATTTAGCACTGTTAACCAATCAGTAACTGCAAACCTCGCTTTTTACCCCAAAAACTGGCCGCTTTGGTTCAAAAATGACCGATTTTTTATCGAAATTCTCCGCTTTTTTAACGCACTCGCAGTGCCCGCGCCAAAGGGGAGGTTTGCATGACTTGGTTGATGCTGCTCGTAGGATTGGTCGTCGGAATGGTCTCCGGTGTTGTCGGCATCGGCGGTGGCATTTTGTTCGTTCCTGCCCTGATCTGGCTTGCGGGCATGGATCAGCACAAATCTCAAGGCACATCGCTCGGCGCGTTGCTGCTGCCCGTCGGCATCTTCGCTTTTCTGGAGTACTACCGCAAGGGCAATGCCGACCTGCATGTGGCGCTGCTGCTTGCCGCCGGATTCCTGGTAGGCGGATACATTGGCGCAGTTGGCGCGCAGCATATCTCCGAACTCTGGCTGCGGCGCATCTTCGCGCTGACCTTAATTGCGGTCGGCGGACGAATGTGGTTCAGCCGGTAGCGCATTTTCATCGACCTTCTAAGCTTTCGCAGCCCGGACCGACCGGTGCGCTTCAAGGACAAACGCAATAAGTCTATTTCGCTTTTTGAGAAGCCTTCCATATGCGTCTTGGCGGGATTGGCCTTCGCTGCCACAGAAGCGAAGGGATCCGAAGAGACATATCCTGTCGCGAGCCGCAGAAGCCTATTTCCGCCCGAGCGGCAATCTCTCAAAACGCATTGATAGCCGTGGTGAATTGCAACACTTTTCCCGATCCCTCGGTGACAGCGCCCATCGAGTAATTATCCGTTGCGGCGTCGTCGGGCGCTTCCGGCTCCCAATAGATCACTCCGAGCCCCATACCGTTGGGTAGGGCATCCATCGCCGTGATCGCTCCTTGCACATCGGCGTAGCTATCAGTGGGATCGCTATACAAATAGCCAATCTCGCAGATGAGTATCGGTTTGCCATAGCGGGAGGTCAGCGTCTGCAAATTTGCCGCGACCGTGGTGATGTTTGCCGGCCCGTCGTAATAGGAGGCTCCAATCACATCGAACTTTGCGCTGGCCGCTGTCAGCCCATCAAAGAACCATTCAAAGTCGCTGAGATTGCTGATTCCGGCTATGTGGATGACGACCTGCGTCGAATTGCTGACCGCCTTCACCGCGCTGTAGCCGCTGTTGATCAGGCCTGTAACATTGGTAAAGTTGTTGCCATTTGCGGTTGTGGCGCCAACTGCGCCAACCGGCCACAGCATTCCGGTGTTGATCTCGTTGCCCACCTGCACATATTGCGGAGTGACGCCCGCCGCCACCAGCGCCGTCATGAAGCCAAAGGTGTAGTTGTAGACATCTGTTTGCAGTTGGGTATAGCTATCATTCGTCCACGCGGTGGGAGTGGTTTGATCCCCTGGGTCGGCCCAGGTATCGCTGTAATGAAAGTCGATTATAATCTTGAAGCCCATCGCACTGGCGGTTTTGGCGAGCGCAATGCTCCCCGTCTGATCGAGGTCACCCACGCCCAGGACGCCGGTGGTAATCGTGGGATTGACAAATGTCCGGATACGGATAGTGCCGACGCCCGAATTCTTGAGAATCTGCAGCGCGCTTCCAGATGTACCGGTTGGATCGGTCCAAGTGTACCCCATGCTCTCCAATTGGGTCAGCCATCCCACATCAGCTCCAACGACGGAGGCAATTGCCGAGGTCGGCGACATCACATAAACAGCGGATGCGACTGCGGAGTTTGTGTATCCCGCGGCCACGGCGATGGTCTGGATGGTCTCGGTAGTCGGAGTCGCGGGAATGACGATCGCGGTGGAGTAGATCGTTGAGGCAGCGGTGGGCGTCGTTCCATTGGTGGTGTAGTAGATCGTCGCGCCGGCGGTGGTGTCGGAAATGGTGACGGTTTGCGCCGTTTTGTAGGTTCCAGCGGCAGGCGAAAACGTGGGTGTGGCCGCCTGAAGCGGAGTTACATTGTTGGACCCGCCGGAAGCCCCGCAACCGATAAGCAAGACTGCCACGAGAGCCAGTATGGAACTGAGAATGAGGCTGTGAATCAGGTGCTTCTGCTCCATGGCTATGTCTCCGATTTACGTTCCCATTATTTATAGGCGCGCGGATCACACGATGTCATCCGACGAAAGTAGGAGCAGCCCAACTTGCTGTGAGGCCCTGCGGGGTTCAAGTCCTCCTCCAGACACCACAGAGGCAAAGAATCTATAGCTAGCCCGCACTTCTCACGGGCAGTGTTGAATAGCGCATTGCGGGCAAAAGAAAAAATTGGAAAGACCGCCTTTTCTGTGGCATAACTGCGTTAGCAAAATGTAGTTGTGGCCTAGGAAAGGGCGGCCTTTCTTATGACAGGGTGTAACCAGGAAGTTTGCAGTTTTGCATCTTTGCATCTCATTTTTCGCGCCGCATGGAGGCCGGCTTCGCGGCCGGACGGGTATCGAACAACGGCGGCGCGCTGTTGTTGCTCCGAGTGGACAGCAAGATAGACTAG
>JBEKDN010000304.1:0-2512 GCA_050014335.1 Occallatibacter sp.
ACAACACGGGGATCGGCAAGACCTTCCCGATTCACGAGAAGTTAGCGTTTGAGTTCCGCGCCGATATATTCAATCCGCTCAACTACACGATCCTTCAGGGAAGTCTTAATGGCACCCTTACTTCAAGCGGCTTTGGCGAAATGACCGGAGACTCTCAATACAACGATCCACGCTTTATGCGTCTGAGGGGGGTCATAAGCTTCTAAGCCTCCATTCATCGTGCTGCGGGCCTCGCTCCTGGGGTTCGCAGCACGCTTTTCCTTTCAACCATAATCACCGCGCAGCTTGTATGAAAGGGTCATCGAAAGGTGAGTGCGCCTGCGGCAAGCTAGCTTTGATTCGTTAGGAGTAAACTCTTTCGATGAATCGCGCTTCATTTTTCTTGCAGGTTCGCGCCTCTTTGCGTCTTTTCGTATTTATCTGCGCCGGCATCGCTCTGGATTCTTTTTGCGCGCACGCGCAGGCTCCACAACGTCCTGCTGAAGTTCGGCATGCGGTGGTGACGGTCGACGCTCCAGCACTGCAAGACGCGCTTCGCAGCGGCTTCTTGAATCCTCCGCCGTCTGCGCGGTTGCGCTGTTACTGGTGGTGGCTAAACGGGCATGTAACTGTAGAGAGCATTGACCACGATCTGACGGAGATGAAGGCGAAGGGCTACGGTGGCGTATTACTAGTAGACGCCAACGGCGCAGATGCGGAAAACAACGACCCAGTGCCAGCGGGACCGACGTTTGGCAGCCCGGCGTGGACTGCTCTGTTTCTTCATGCGGTTGAAACCGCACACAAGCTCGACCTGGAAATTATTCTCACCATCACGAGCGGCTGGGATCTTGGAGCGCCGTTCATCCAGCCGAAGGACGGGATCAAAGTCCTCACTTGGTCGCGCACGCTGGCCGAAAAGGGCGAGACGCACCTGTCGCAGCCCAAGCCAATGAATGCGTTTTATCAACGTATTGCCGTGCTTGCTTATCCGTTGCGGCATGGGCCGATGCTTGCCGGAAAGGACGGTGATTCGCGTGCGCCCCGTGCCAATCTTCCACAGAAATCGGCCGCTGCGGAGAACGGCGGATCGACTCCGCCTAGCGCCTATCTGCTCTTTGATGTGGCTGGGCAGCCTGGAGATGAGGACGCCAGCGTGTCTGACGTTCGCGACGTCACGCAATTCGTCGACGCCAATGACACGTTGCATTGGAATCCGCCAACACCGGGACCGTGGGAAATTTTGACCGTCGGCTACACTAACTCCGACGTTCGCCTGTCTCCGGGCAGCGGCGCCTGGCAAGGACTTTCGCTCGACACGCTATCGCCTGCGACGCTCGACATGTATTGGGACAAAGAGCTCACGCCACTGCTCAACGCGGCCAAGCCGTATTTAGGCAATACCCTCAAGTACGTGACCACCGATAGCTGGGAGATGGGAGGCATGAACTGGACGCAGAACTTCCGCGAAGAGTTCATCAAGCGCCGCGGATACGATCCAGTGCCTTATCTGCCCATCGTTGCTGGCCGCATCCTCACCAGCAGAGAAGAAAGCGATCGCTTTCTTGCCGATCTTCGCCGCACCGTGGGCGACCTGATCAATCTGCACTTCGACACGATGGCCAGGCGCGCAGCGCAGTTCCATCTTGGCGTCCAGTGCGAATCGGGCGGGCCTCACGGCGAGCCCGTTGACGCGCTTGAAACGTTCCGCCATTCCGCGGTTCCGCAAACCGAATTCTGGGCCATGTCGAAATTTCATCGCAGCGCCGATACCGACCGTTACTTTGTGAAAGAAGCCGCCAGCGCATCCCACATCTATGGCAGGCCCATCGTTGCCGACGAAGGCGAAACCAGTATGGGCAATCACTGGACAGAATCGATCGGGATGGCCCTTAAACCTTCGTTTGACATGGCGCTGACGGAGGGTCTCAACCGCCTTGTGTGGCATCAGTTCGCGAGCTCGCCCGCCGAGATGGGCCTTCCAGGTCAGGAGTATTTCGCGGGCACGTATCTCAATACGAAAGTCACATGGTGGCAAGAGGCGGGCGCGTTCACGGCCTATCTAAACCGAGGCCAGTTTATGATGCAGCAAGGCGAACCAGTCGCCGACGTCCTCTATTATTACGGCGATCAGGTTCCCAACTACGTCCGCCTCAAAAGCGATGATCCGGCGGGCGTTCTACCGGGCTACGATTACGATGTCACCGATACGGAAGCGCTTCTGCATCGCATTGTGGCCGATGCCAGCGGCTTACATACACCTGAGGGCATCCACTATCGAATGCTCGTTCTGCCAGCCTGGCGCATTGTGCCACTCCCGGTACTGGAGCTGATTGATCGTTATCTTCAGATCGGGGGAGTGGTCGTCGGCGAGCGCCCGCTGCGTCCGCAAGGAATTGTGCCTGCCGCGGAGGAGTTGCGCTACCAACAACTGGCTGGGAAGATTTGGGGCGGTTGCTCGGCTGCGACTCCGGATGCGGGAGTCCGCGTCGGCCGTGGAACACTCTTTTGCGAGGCCAAGGCCCGCGGCGCT
>JBEKDN010000305.1:0-2587 GCA_050014335.1 Occallatibacter sp.
TAAGATTTCCCGTAAGAGGCTTCATATCAATCTCTTGCATTTTAAGCATGTTTACCATTCAGTAACTGCAAACCGCCCATTTTGCCCCCTTTTTGGCCCGAAACAGCGCCGTTTTCATCCAAAAAACTCGCCTTTTCACCACTTTGCGCTGCCGCATCTATCGATCTCGCCCACACTCAAACCGTCTTCCGGAACCTTGAAAGCGCTCCATCGATTTTCGCCCTCAATCTTCAACTGCGATTGCCTTGCCGTCTCCTCCAGCCAATTACCTTCTTCAGTCTCCAGGCGCCTCTTCCAGTTCCGCGCCTAAGCGGCTCAGCTTCATCACGCGCCATTGCAAGCGGTCGAAGAAAAGATAGACAACCGGAGTTGAAAACAATGTGAGCATCTGCGAGACGATCAGCCCGCCGACGATGGTGATGCCCAGAGGCTTGCGCAGTTCCGAGCCGACACCCATGCCGATGGCCAGCGGCAGCCCGCCAAAGAGCGCGGCCATGGTGGTCATCATGATGGGACGGAAGCGCAGCAGGCATGCCTGATAAATGGCTTCGACCGGCGGCAATCCCTGGTCGCGCTCGGCCTGCAGGGCGAAGTCGATCATCATAATCGCGTTCTTTTTTACAATGCCTATCAGAAGAATGATCCCTATCAGCGCGATGATGCTCAGTTCGGTTCCGGTGAGCAGCAGAGCAAGGATCGCGCCCACGCCGGCCGGGGGAAGCGTGGAGAGAATCGTGAGCGGATGGATCAAGCTCTCATACAGAATGCCTAGAACGATATAGACAGCGACGAGCGCGGCGAGGATCAGGTATTTTTCGTTCTTGAGCGAATCTTGAAAGGCCTGCGCGGTTCCCTGAAAGGTGGGATGGATGGCGGAGGGCATGCCCATCTCCGCCTGCGCTTTTTCCAGCGCGGTGACGGCGTCGCCGAGGGCCACGTTTGGAGCCAGGTTGAAGCTGAGCGTAACGGCCGGATACTGGCCCTGGTGGTTGACTTGAAGCGAGGTGCGCTGCTGTTCATAGTGCGCGATGGTGGAGAGAGGGACCATTGCGCCGCCAGTGGTTGCGGCAGGAACCGTCGAGGCCGGAGCGGCGGCTGTGGCGGCGGCCGCCGCGGTGGGCGAGGAAATGGCGGGAACGGTGGGCGAAGTAGCAATGGGGGCCGCGGCTGCGGGTGCGGCCGCGGTAGTGACAGTGGGCGGCATTGCGGTAGAGGCGCCTACCACGTTGTTGGCCTTGATAAAGATGCCGTTGAGGGAGTCCGGGCTCTTCTGATAGATGGGGTCAACTTCCATCACCACAAAATACTGATTGAGCGCGGTGTACATAGTAGAGACTTCGCGCTGGCCGAAGGCATCGTAGAGAACGCTATCGATAGCGCCGGCGGTGATGCCGAGGCGCGAAGCGGCGTCGCGGTCGATGACGAGGTTGGCGGCAAGACCCTGGTTCTGCTGGTCGGTGGAAACATCGCGCAGTTCGGGCATGGTTCTCATCCGGGCCAGCAACTGCGGCGCCCAGGTATTCAACTCGTTCAGGTTTTCGTCGCTGAGCGTGTACTGGTATTGCGCGTCGGAGCCGCGGCCGCCGATCTGAAATTCCTGCTGCACCTGCAGGATGAGCTGTGCGCCGGGCACGCTGGTGAGCTTGGCGCGCAACCGGCTGACCACGGCATCCGCGGAGACGCGTCCTGGCCGCTGAGCGAGTGGTTTGAGAGCAATGAACATGCGGCCCACGTTGGAACTGCCGCCGCCCGGCCCGCCGCCGCCCACAAAGGCAGTCACGGACTGAATGGCCGGATCGTCCAGCACCATCTGGGCCAGATCGCGTTGCTTGATTCGCATGGCGTCAAAGCTGATGTCCTGCGAGGCGCGCGTGGAGCCGCCCATTCGCCCGGTGTCCTGCTGCGGAAAGAATCCTTTGGGCACAATGACGAAGAGGTAAACATTGAGGGCCATGGTCCCGAGCAGGATGCCCAGCATCAGCCACTGGTTGCGCAAGACCCAACGCAAGCCGCCGGCATATTCATCGTGCATCCATTGGAAGGCTCGCTCGCTGGCGCGATAAACGGAGCCGTGGCGTCTCTCGTCGCGCGCTTTGAGAAATTGCGCGCAAAGCATAGGCGTGGCTGTAAGCGAGATCAGCAGCGAGACGGCGATGGCGACCGAAAGAGTTACGGCAAACTCGCGGAAGAGCTTGCCGACGATGCCGCCCATGAGAAGAATAGGAATGAAAACAGCGATCAGCGACAGGCTCATCGACAACACGGTAAAGCCGATTTCGCGCGAGCCCTTCATTGCCGCATCGTAGGGCGAGTCACCCATTTCGAGATAGCGCGTGATATTCTCGATAACCACGATGGCGTCGTCCACTACGAACCCAGTGGCAATGGTGAGCGCCATCAGCGAGAGGTTGTCGATGGTATACCCGAGCAGCCACATCACGCCGAAGGTGCCTACCAGCGAGAGTGGCACGGCAATTGACGGAATGATTGTGGCCCACACCTCACGCAGAAAAAGGAAGACAACCAGCACCACCAAAGCCACGCTGATCATTAGCGAGATCTCGACGTCCCTCACGCGTGAACGAAT
>JBEKDN010000306.1:0-4020 GCA_050014335.1 Occallatibacter sp.
CTTTTCAGGCATTCCCAGACTGTATTTGGAGGGAGCGCGTCCCTTGTAGGCGTGATATCGAGCTCCAGATGCGCATCAGGCAGCGCAGAAAAATGCGCCAAAAAGCTCCGAGGAGCTTGTGGAAGTTCATCGCGGCGGCGGCCAGGATGGCGTTGATTGCATCGCCGTCTACACCCTTCAGCCGGTTGCGTTCCAACCGATGATCGCTCTTCAGATGTCCGATGCTTGGTTCGACTGCGGCGCGGCGTTTCATCCATCGCCACAGCGCTCGTGAAGTCCGTCCTCTTCGTCTCTTGTCGACATGCACAGTGGCCGCGCCGTCATAGTCGTGACCGCGATAGCCCATGTCCACATGCACTTCGCTGACCTTGTTGCCGATCAAGCAATCAACCTGCTGCATCTGCGCGGCCAGCGTGTGGCCATCGTAGGGGTTCCCCGTAAAACTCTTGGCGCCGACGAACCATCCGCCGCGGCTGCTCACTGCCACGCTGACCTTGTTGCCAAACTCATACTGCTTGCCCGCCTTGCCCTTGGCGATGCATTGCACTTCAGGCTCATGAACACTATAGATCTTGTTCTTGTCATGCCGCTGTTGCGTGTGGATTCGATGCGCTGTCGCAAGTAACTTCGCTAACTCATTCGATGGCGTATCAACCTGCCGCTCTATCTCGCGAACGATGCGTCCCAACTGCGTTTTCAACTTGCGCGTGCAGGCGCGAGCACGTTTCATCTGGCGCGCATGAGCATAGCGGCTGGACTGCATCAACAGGCGCCGGCCAACATGCTCATAACTCTGCTTGATGGTTAAACCCTCTGCCCGCGCGGTCTTTACTAACTTCTCGCGCATGCGCTGATAGAGCCGGGCATCGGTGGGAAATCGAATCGCCTTGGTCTCGACGGTCGTGTCCACGTTGACGCGTCTCAGCTCTGAAGGACGAATCACGCGCATCGCCATCCCCGCCTCAATCGTCGCACGCAACATCTGCTCCGCCCCGGCCGCGCCCAAGCGCTTGCGCCAACGCGTCATGCTCGACGGGTCAATCGGCATTTGATGCTGAAAGTGAGTCATGCCGCTGAAGTGCTGCCAGTAAGGGTTTTCAACCCAGGCGGCGACCACGTCTTCATCGCTCAGATCGTGCTGGTACTTCAGATAGTGCAAAGCCACCATCAGACGCGTGGAGACGCCGGGCGCGCCCTGGGTAGGATGATAGGTCGCTCCCAGCACCTGTTCAAACGATGCCCAATCGATGCGCATCCCCAACTGAACCAGCGGGTGATGCGGGTCGATCAACTGCTCCAACTCGATCTGAAACAACTCCCGCTGCGGCTGCGCCGGTTGGCTCTTGGGTCGCATCAGTTTTTCCCCGGTTTTCAGGCTGTTTGCTGCGATTACAGGGAAATTCTAGACCAATAAACACCGAAAATCATCAGGTTTTATTGCGGTTTTAGCGGTTTTTCAGGATCGACTAGGAAGAACACGACCAAGGTGCGAGTTAGATCGAAAGTGGAACATCCATTCCGGATTTTGAAGCGCATCTTTGGATTTACCAAAGCACGCGACCGGGGCCTTTGGAAAAATCATCAGAGGCTTTGCGCGGTCTTCGCGCTGGTGAATTTGTACCAACACCGCAACCGGTTGGTCCCCCAAGGGGCGTAGTGTCTCTGGGTGCCGGAAAATGGCCTCCGGAAACCAGATGAATCATCAAGAAGGCCTAATTCCGCTTGTTTTTCATCTGGATTCCGACTGAAAAACGGAAAAACTTTCACGTTTATTTCGTCGGCGCAAAATCAGGCACCTGTGCTGAGGTTCCCTAAATGAACTCGGCCTTCACAGATCCGCAAACTTGAGAAGGCCCAAAAATCCATCAAACCCAAAATCAGTTCCCGTGCGCTGAAGCCGGCGTCATCTGCAGCGGTTCTGACAGAGTAAAGATCAGCACAGTTCCGCTCTCCAACGTCGCCTGCGGATGGCTCACCAGCAAATGCGCCGTCACCACTCCTGCGCCAATCAGCCCGCCGGTCAGCGCGCCTACCGGTCCGCCCACAATCGCGCCCGTCGTTGCTCCAGCCCCCACCGAGCCGCCATACTCCACGCTGTCCCGCTTTATTCGAGACGCGGGCAGCACCTCGCCCTCTGAGCCCACCTTGGACCGCGCCCCCGGCGTCCCGCTCAGTTCGGCGCGCAGTTCGTACTTCGTCCCATCCGGCAGAATCATCGTCTCCGGCCGCAGCCGCATCGATCCCCGCCCGCCCGCATGACCGCTGGAAACCTCCGCCACGCGCCCGTCAATCTCCGTTCCCGCCGGAATCAATACCTGGTCGCCCTGAAAAACATCCGACGCTACCCGGCTCCTGAAAGGATCGCCGCGCTCGCTGCTCACCGTTGAAAGCCGATCCAGCAGCTCGACGCGAATCGTCGCGCCCTCGGGAACCTCGCCTGGCCGCGGAGCCTCCGGATGCACAATGTCACCGTCCGGGTCGGAAGCATGATTTCGAATCGTCAGTGCCGGCTCTCTTGTCGTCGGCGCAACTCTGATCATATCGCCATCCGGGTCACGCGCATCTACCACCGCCTGCCCCGTTGCCGGTTGTCCTGCTGGCTCGGCGGCGGTCTGCCCAGCCGGTTCAACGGCCGGTTGAGACTCTTCCGGCGCTGCCGCGGGCGTCATCCGATGCCCTGCCGGCGGCTTGGCCTGCGCCCCGCTCGATGTCACAATCGTGTCGTCCGGAGGTGGGTTTGAAGTTCCCTCGTAAGGGTTTGCCTGCTGCGCAGCCAAAGCCGCAGTAGCCATCAGCAAAAACGCGCACCCAAGAATCGGCCTGTTCATCCCGGTCTCCTTATATTTCCCGCGCAAACGCTAATCTTTCCTTATAGAATTAAAACCCCGTCACGCCGGAAATGTTGTATGCAAGGCTCAAATACGGCCGCCACAAATATTACACCCAATTAAAGCCTACCCCTCAGCACCTCCAGATTGTCGTTCAAACAGTCCCATCGGTTCCTTGGACGCCACGAATCAAAAACGGCAACCCCACCCCGCAAAGCGCGCGCTTCAAGGCCATATAACCGTGCGCCTCTCCAATTTGTTAGAATCCAAAAGGAAGATCACCCGCAATATTGCCGTTGGACGGAGAGGAATCACAAGCGTGCCGCAGCTTCTGAGCACAATTCGAAGCGCCGCCGGTGAATCGCTTGCCGTTGACCGCCGTCCCAAACTGAATGACCGTATGCATCACCGCATCATGAGGACAGATATGACTGAGATCGTTGCTATTCGTGCCCGTGAAGTTCTCGACTCCCGCGGTAATCCCACCGTGGAAGCCGACGTTATCCTGGAAAGCGGCGCACTCGGCCGCGCAATCGTGCCCTCGGGCGCATCTACCGGCGAGCATGAAGCCGTCGAACTCCGCGACGGAGACAAGAGCCACTACATGGGCAAGGGCGTCCTTCAGGCCGTCGCCAATGTCGAATCCGTCATCGCGCCTGAACTCGAAGGCATGGACGCCGGCAACCAGCGCCTCATCGATCAAACCATGATCGCCCTCGACGGTACCCCCAACAAATCCAAACTCGGCGCAAACGCCATTCTCGCCGTCTCCCTGGCCAGCGCCCGCGCCGTCGCTCAGACCCTTGAAGTCCCGCTTTACCGCTATCTGGGCGGCGTCAACGCCTCCATTTTGCCCACCCCCATGCTCAACGTCCTCAATGGTGGCGCGCACGCCGACTCCAACGTGGACTTCCAGGAGTTCATGATCATGCCCGTCGGCGCCGAGCGCTTCTCTGACGCGCTTCGCTGGGCCGCCGAGACCTTCCACACCCTCAAAAGCGTTCTCAAGAAGAAGGGCTACAACACCGCCGTCGGCGACGAAGGCGGCTTTGCTCCCTCGCTCAAATCCAATGACGAGGCGGTTGAACTGATCCTTGAAGCCATTGAGGCCGCCGGCTACAAGCCCGGCGAGCAGATCGCCATTGCTCTCGATCCCGCATCCAGCGAGTTCTACGACAAGGACAAGAAAAAG
>JBEKDN010000307.1:0-9667 GCA_050014335.1 Occallatibacter sp.
TCTTGGGAAGAACCCCGAAGCTCTTCTCCAGATGACTCGTCAATCCCATCGCAAGTATCGAGTCGATACCGTATTCGCCAAAGTTCGCCTGGGAATCGATCTTGCCGGCAGGTAGCTTCAAAGCACCTGACAATTCCTTGCATAGGTAGTAAAGCGTTTTCTCGCGGAGATCCTCCGGAACGAGCTGGACGGCTGCGGCTACTCGTGGTTTCCGCAGAGGTTGGACCGTGGATAACAGTGAACGGCGGATCCGCGCCGGATCGCCATTTGCCACCAGTATCCGCGCCTGCGGCGATGCTAAACAGCGACGGAACATTTCGATGCCGATTTCCGTCTGTATCGGCTCAAAGCCGATGTTATTCCGGAACAATTCGCTGCTCACGGCATCCATCGACATCCCGCCGTCCTGCCACAATGGCCAATTGATAGACAGCGTTCGACCGTACAGTTTTTTGGCGGCGACCCGCCCGCTTCTGTACGCCGCGAACTGATCCATGAACGCGTTGGCGACCGCATAGTCTGCTTGTCCCACATTGCCGAGTGCGCCCGCGATGGACGAAAACATTACGAAGAAATCCAGTTCCAGACTCTGCGTGGCTTCATCAATGTTGAATGTCCCCGCGACCTTTGACTCGATCACATCGCGGAATTCGGCAGAGGTTTTCTTAAGAAGGAAATTGTCCTGGATCGTGCCGGCGCAGTGGAGGATGCCGTTGAGCCGACCCCACTCGTTGTGAGCTGCTTCAACCGCGCTGTGAACTTGGTCCAGATTGGCAACGTCGATTTGGCGGTAGATCAGGCAACCCGTCTCGGCGCTCAATCCATCCACCATTTCTTGAATCTTGCTTGTCAGCGGCTGACGTCCCGTCAACACGACGCGTGCGTTTCTACGCAGAATCTCTTTCGCGAACAGCAATCCCAGCGCGCCGAGCCCTCCAGTGATCAGGTAGACGCCGTTCTCCTGAAAGGCGGAGGGAAGCGACTTTGTATTCGGCTCCACTTCACGCCAACGCATGACCTGACGTTCGCCGCGATCATATCGGACCATTGCGGCGCGCCCGTGACGTTTTTCTTGCTGCAGTAACTGGTCCAACTCCGCAGTACTTGTCTGAGCCGGAATGATGATGAGTTGCCCGGTGATCTGCGGGCTTTCCAGGGCGGCAGTTTTCAACAACCCAGAAAGGCCGGCAAGAACAGCCTTTGGCCCGTCGCTTGGAACCACGATCTGCAAGAGCACCTTGCCAGTCGGCTTGTTCCTCAAGATCGCCTGTATCTGCTCAAAGCACGCAACAGCGCAGTTGCTGAAAAGCCTGGCAAGATTCGGTTCTGAGTTCGTCTCCGGTATTTCACGAAGAAGTACCTGATGATCAACATAGTCAGATACCGTCTCTGTTAGAACGAGATTGCTGGCTTCCCATACCGGACACAGCAGCGCCGTACTAGCCGTGGCCTGTTGCCGCATTTTTATCGCCCTGATCTTTTCGATCGCTTCGGATTGAGATAGTGCGCCGCTCGATAGGTCGAAATAGATCTGCCGTAGCTGTTCTTTTATCAGCATTCCGTCGTGCTCCTTGTCAGGTACCGCCAGTCGTTCAGCTCAGCGCCAGGGCTTCGTCAGCAGTGACTTGATGATTTGAGACATCGGCGATGAGCTTTTGGTAGAACGCTTCATCGAACGTGACTGTTTTGCCGCCGAGTATTCGTAAAGAGAGATCCCGCAATTCGACGCAGACGCTTCCGCCAAGATCACAGAGGTCAATGTCGAAGGTCAGGACGCTCTGTTCGACGCTGCTGTTCTCGGAGTGGCGAACCCATGCGATCATTTCGTCCACGCAGGGAGCAAAGATACAGACTGACCCTACTGCAAAGGGCATTACGGGAGCACTGGGCGCCGGGCCCGCTTTCACTATCAGACCGATGGTCGACTGCAAAGCGCTATCCATCACGCTCGGATGCAGAACGTACTCACTTCGGCGTGCAGCACAGGTGGCCGGGAGATGCAGGCGCGCCGCGAGTTCATTGCCGTTCAGATCGATTCTGGCGATGCCTTGGTGCGACGGACCATATTGCAGCCCAATGCCGTTGAGGATTCCGTAGACATCGGCAGCATTCAGCGTACTATGCGCCATTTCCTTCCTAAGCCGTGCGACATCGACCCGGGGCGTCGTTCGTTTCTGCACGAATGCTGCTTCGCCTTGACAGTGGACCGTTTTGGACTCTGATTCCGAGCTGTAGATTTCATAGTTCAGCAGGTCGTCTTCGCTGGTCGAGACACTGATGCGCACCTCTTTTTGATCGGTAACCATGACGGGGACGGCCCAGACGGTATTTCGCAGTTCCAGGACGGTGTGAAGTGGGGGATCGGGGCAGGCATGTTCGATAGCGGCGCGCGCCATTTCCAGGCAGGCGACGCCGGGCAGTATGTATTTTCTGTATTCCTCCGGCTTCGGTGCGGACTTGATGATCCTTCAGGAACGGTTCCTCACCGGTGAACACGGAAGTATAGCGCTGCTCATTTAAATCCGAGGTATTGCGGTGCAGCAGCGGATGCAGGACCGCGCCGGCGGCACCGGCAAGCGCCGGCTCGGCTGCCGCGTCGATCCAATAGCGCTCTTTGGCAAACGGATACGTTGGCAGTGCGATTCGCGATGGCTTGGCGTCCCCGTAGAGCCGCTTCCAGTCCAGTTCCAGCCCCTTGACCCACAACTCAGCCAGCTTGCCCAGTTTCCGCTGTGCGATCCATTTCCCCAGGACCATCTCCCGCATGTCTTCGTCCTGGCTCAGGAGGCTGATGCTCTCTTTGCCTTGCTTCATCTGCCCTTGCCAGCGATCCGCGATCTCCTTGCTTCCCTCGGCATGCATATCGAGCCGCTCGATCAACTGTTCCACAGAGTCGACCAGGAAGGCCGCCCGCTCTTCCATCGCTTCCCGGCCCACTTGCAGCGTGTACGCCACTTCCAGCAGGTCCGCAGCCGGCTTTTCCCGCAGATACCGCGCCAGGTCGCGCGCCCTCTGCTTGAGCTGCTCGGGCCTGCGCGCCGACAGCGGCACGATTACCTTGCCGCTCTGTCTCACTGCCTCTACCACCGCCTTGGCTTCCCGCGGCGGCGCATATTCGGCCAGCACCAGATGCGCATTGGTTCCGCTGAAGCCGAACGAACTGACCGCCGCTTGCCGCCCCGCCTCGCCCTTCGGCTCCCACTCCCGCAGCCGGCTATTGACGTAAAACGGACTCTTCTCCAGATCGATATGCTCGTTGAGCCGCTCGAAGTTGATCGTCGGCGGCAGTTGCCGGTGCTTGAGCGCCAGCACCAGCTTGAGGAAACCAGTGATCCCAGCCGCCGTCAGGCAGTGCCCGATGTTGCTCTTCACCGAACCCAGGGCGCAATAGCCGGTTTGCCGCGTGTACTTGCGAAAGGCCTGCTGGAGCGCTTCCACTTCGATTGGATCGCCTAATTTGGTGCCTGTGCCGTGCGCCTCGATCAACTGAATATTCTCTGGATCGAGCCTGTAACGGTCGTACACTTCCTGCTCCAGCCGCGTCTGCGATTCCGGATTGGGGGCCGTAATGCCGTTCGTCTTGCCATCCTGATTGACACCCCAGCCGCGAATCACCGCGTGAACGATGTCGCGATCGCGTTCGGCATCGGCCAACCGCTTCAGCACAACCACGCCCACCGCTTCTCCAGGAACGAAGCCATCGGCTCGCTGATCGAAGCTGAAGCAGCGTCCTTTGGGCGAGAGCATGCCGGCCTGCGCCGTCTTGATATGCATCTCCGGTCCGGTCATCACATAGACGCCGCCCGCCAAGGCCAGATCGCTGACACCGGAAACCAGGCTGTCGCAAGCCTGCGCGATGGCTACCAGCGACGAGGAGCAAGCCGTATCGATGGGAATCGCCGGTCCCTGCAGATTCAGGAAGTAGGAAATGCGCGCTGTCAGGATCGAGGTCGCGCCGCCGGTGAAGCCCTGAGCGCTCAACTGGTTCTGGCGCGAAAGGAGATGATAGTCGCTGCCGGCGCATCCCACAAAGACGCCGCAGCGGCTGCCGGATAACGTGCGCGCATCATAGCCGGCATCTTCTATGCCTGCCCAGCAGGCCTGGAGGAACAGGCGCTGTTGCGGGTCCATACTCTCGGCCTCGGTGGGCGAAAGATTGAAGAACAGCGGATCGAAGCGGTCATAGTCATCCAGGCATCCGCACCACTGGCTGTTGGTCTTGCCGGGAGCGATATTGTCTGGCCGATAGTAGGTGTCTAGATCCCAACGGCCGGCGGGGACCGGCGTGATGCAGTTGCGGCCCTGGGCAATGTTGCGCCAGAATTCTTCGATGTTGCGGGCTTGCGGAAACTGTCCCGCCATGCCTATCACCGCAATGACCGCGGGCGCAGGCACAGAGGTCTGAGCCGGACGCGTCTCGGTCTTCCGCCCGCGCCAGGAAGTCAGCTTTGCCGGCGGGGTGGCGGCTGTCGCAGGCAACGGTATCGGCATCGGCGATTCGATCACCGTGGACACGACTGCGGGCGCCGCGAGTTTTTCGCGCTTTCCCATCTCCTCCAACACCAAGCAACTCATCTGAGCCAGCGTCGGGTAGCTGTAGACCTTGGTGGCTTCGATCGACGTGCCGTATTTCCCGTTGATCTTCCGCACCCAGGTCACTCCGCTGATCGAGTCCAGGCCGAGATCGACGAACTGTGTCTGGTCATCAATCTCGCTCTCGCGTATCTCCAGTTCACTGGCCAGCAGCGCGCGCAGGCTGGCCGTAACCGCGGGCAGCGCATCGGAGTCCACGGTTGCCGGCGCATGCGCGACGGTGGGCGCTTCCTCCGCCTTTTCACCAAACAACTGCTTCCGGATCTGGTTCAAAGTTGCGGTCTGGCCCACGAAGGTTACTTCGTGCATCGCCAGTTCGCGGCGGTAGATCTCTTCGAGGGCCCGCACAGCTTGTGCCGCCAACCGTTGTTTCATTTGCTTCAGTTGTCCGCGCGGAGCCTGTGCGATCCGCCGGGCCAACTCCATGGCCGCCGGCTCTGTCTCTGCCCGCGGCACCACCCGAAAGGGCACCCCGCGCAGCTTCAATTCGCTACCGGTGTACTGCCGGCCCGTCATCAGGCTTTCCCATGCCAGGTCCGTTCCCAATGTGGCCGGAAGTATCCAGGTGGCTCCGGCGCCCGGCGTGAAGCCGTAGTTCATGTACGGGCTTACGTAACGGCTCTCTTCGCTCAGCAGCACAATATCGGCGAACAGGCCCAGGCACCAGCCCGCTCCGATACCGTGTCCCTGCATTGCGGCAATTACAGGCAGCGGGCAGTCGAGCGCGGTCTGGAAGATGTTGAAATCGGTGAAGCGCGCATTGCCTTCCTGAATCGCCAGCAGACTCTCCGGGGTTCCACCGGAGGAGAAGTAGGTGTCATAGCCGGTCAGCACGACGACCTTGCAAGCCGGCGAGCGCTCAATTGCCGCGAAAGCTTCCCGCACTCCTTCTCTGAGCGCTTCAGAGAACATATTCCGGGCCTCGCGGTCTTCCATTCGCACCACCGCGATGCCTTCCGAATCGAGCGTGACCCTGACGACTGGAGAGCTGAACGCGAACGGCGCCGCAACAGCCGGCAGCTCTTCTTCCGATACTGGCTCATCGCGCACGCTTGCCAGCTTCTCCCGAATCGCACAGGTTCCCCGCGGCAGGCGCGCGGCCAGCATCATGGCCGCCGCCACAACGTCCTTCTGTTCGGCGACGATCGCCCCGCCGCGCTGTTCGAGTTCCGCCCCCGAGTACTCGGCTCCCGTCAGCAGAACTTCCGTGCCCAGGCAGCCGCCCAGATGATGCTTGAATGCTTCGGCGGCCGCGTGGCTTCGATCGATGCCTCGCGCCGAGTACACACCGTCACGGCGGTAAACACATGCATCGCAGAACAGGCTTGCCAGCCATGCATTACCCCTGGCATCGCCATCAAGCGCCGCTACCACCGGAACCGGCGACTCCAGCAGGAGCCGCTCCGGAATCAGCTGGATATCCTCGCCGGCAAGCACAATGGCCTGACAGCCGCTCTGTGTGGCCTGGGCCAGTTCTTCGGCCGAATGGATCTGCCGCACATCGCCGGCAGTTTCCGTTTGCCGCGCGGCAGGTTCGATAGGCCGCACGTCCTGCGCCAGGGCAGCCAGACGGCGCATCAGGTGCTCTTTGAGCAGCCGCAGCGCTTTTTGCGGCTTGGCGGCCAACTCCGCCGCCAGTTTTCGCGCATGCTCTTCCACCTGCCCTCGCTCGACGACAGGACAATTCCGCACTTGACGGCCTATCAAAAGATTCTGCGCGGCCACTTCTCCGAACCGCTCACCGAACACGGCCATCTCAGCCAGCGACGGGTCCATGAGTTCCAGATTGGCCTCTTTGCTCAATACCAGAAAGTCGCACAAAGCCGCTACAAGCAATCCAGTTCCCGAACAGCGTCCCTCAACTGCGGCAATCACCGGAGAGGGGAAGGTCGAAAGAGCCTGATAGAGCCCCCGATCGGCCGCGTCGTCGATCTCCGCACGGCCACCCGCGAGGAAGCTCCGCGAAGTCCCGCCGATCGTCAACACCTTCAACGACTCTTCCTGCCGCAGCCTGTCAAGCGCCTGAAGCAGTTGTGCGCCCGTGCCCTCCGTCGAGATCCGGATCGCGAAGATGCCGCCGCCTTGCTCGACCACGTCGACCGGATCCGGATGGTCCAGACTCGCCAGAGAAATCGTGGGTTTAGGCCGCACTGCGGCAGGCGTCAGCGGCAATGCCTCTGGAAGTGACAGAGAGATGCCGGCCACCTTGGGCAGCTCCACTGGAGAAGCGGCGGGAATAGGCGCAGGAATAGATGCGGGAATGGGCGCAGGAATAGATGCGGGAATAGATGCGGATGCCGCGCGCCAGCTCACGCCGCGCATCTGCGCACAGACATTGCCCTGCGTATCGCACAGATCCAGATCCAGCCTGACCGCGCCATCGGCTGCGTCCGGCGCCTCCCGCGCCCAAAACGTCATCTCGGAAGCAAAGGGCGAAAGGATGCGCAGCGAATCGAGCGCAAACGGGTTGGCTGAGCCGCCCAGACCGGAACTGACTTCAAGAGCAGCTTCCAGATAACGTTCCGGGGCCATCGCCGGCAACGCCCTGAGCCGTCCAGAATCGACCGCTTCCACCGCCGGACGTTTCCTCCACTGCGCGCGGCCCTGACAGTGAACGATCTCTTCGGCGCCATGCCGGCTCCAGATCTCGAAGCCGTCCGCCACCAGCGCGATGTGGAGTTCGGTATTCTCGCCGATTACCGCGGGCTCGCCCCATTGAACACCGGATAATTCCAGAACCGCCGCTTCGGGCCTCTCGGTCCATGCCTGTTCAAATGCCGCGCACGCCATCTCAAGGCACGCGGCTGCCGGAAACGCCTTCTGGCCGTCGCCCGTGAATATAGAGCTGAAGCGCAGCCCACTCAGATCCGACGTGTTCCGATGCAGCAGTGGATGAAGTGCCCCGAACGCGGCACGTGGAGAAGCTTTCGCAACGTCCGCCGTATTGACCCAGTAGCGTTCCCTCGCAAACGGATACGCTGGCAGGCTGATTCGCCGCGGCCGCGCGTCTCGATAAAGCGCGCTCCAGTCCGGCTCCACGCCCTTCACCCATTGCTCGATCAGCGCCGCGGGAAGCCCCTTTGCGGTATCGGCTACTGAGAGCGTCCTATTGCGCTTCGCCTGTCCCTGGCAACAGCCTTCGATGTTTCTGGCGCCGCCTAGCCAGGCTTCAAGCTTTTCCACCAGTTGTTCCACCGAACTCACAACGAAGCCAAGGCGTTCTTCCATCGCCTCGCGGCCCACCTGCAAGGTGTACGCCAGACAGGAGAGCTCGATCGCATCCATCCGCGGCCGCAGGAACTCGATCAGACCGCTCACTTTCTCTCGAAGCTGCGCGGCTATTCGGGCCGACAGTACGATGGCCGTCTCCGCCGGCGCCGCCGGAACCCGCACTTCAGCCAGGTGCTCCTCGATAATCATGTGAGCATTCGACCCCCCCGCGCCGAATGAAGAAAGCCCCGCAATGCGCGACACCTTGCGGCCGTCGATCACCGGCTGTTGCCAAGGCCGCAGCGACTGGTTCACCACAAACGGCGTGGCCGCGAAATCAATATGCGGATTCAACTGCGCCGAATGCAGCGAAGGCACGATCTCGCGGTGCTGCATCTGAAGAAGCACCTTGGTGAGTCCGGCGATGCCCGCGGCGGACTCGCAATGCCCTATGTTCGACTTGGCCGATCCGATCAGGCAAAAACCGGTGTCGCCGGTGGCAAAGGCATTGCTGAGCGCCGCCACTTCAATCGGATCGCCAAGCTTGGTGCCGGTGCCGTGGGCCTCCACATAACTGACATGACGCGGGTCGATGCGCGCCTCGGAAAAAGCACGCCGGATCACGCTGGACTGAGCCACCGGATTCGGAACCGTGTAGCCGCTCGTTCTTCCGCCATGATTCAAAGCGCTGCTGCGAATGACGCCGTAAATGTGGTCGCCATCGCGGCGCGCATCGGAAAGCCGCTTCAACACCACCACGCCGACGCCTTCGCCAGGAATGTATCCGTCGCCGCCTTCGCCGAAGCTCTGGCAGTGGCCATCGCTGGAGATGAACTGGCCGGCACTCAACATCAGATACTTGTTCGGATGCACGGTGACGTTGACGCCACCGGCTATCGCCATGCTCGTGCGCCCAACTTTAAGATCCTGGCAGGCCAGATGAATCGCCGTCAGCGACGAAGAACACATCGTGTCAAGCGTCATGCTCGGACCGTGAAGATTAAGAAAATAGGATACACGGTTGGCGATGCTGGCCAGGTTCCCGGCAAAGCCCATCCTGAGGTCTTTCGGTCGGGTCTCAACGTTAAACAACTGATATTCGCTGTACATCACGCCGGCGTAGACCCCCACCTGTGCTGGCTGGTCGTACCCAGCACCCTCTTGTAGGGCCGCGCGTGTATATCCAGCGTCTTCCACCGCCATCCAGGCATGCTGCAGAAACAGGCGCTCCTGCGGGTCGATGTGCTTGGCCTCGCGCGGGGAGATGTTGAAGAACTGCGGATCGAACTGATCGACGCCGGCGATGAATCCTCCCCACTTGCTGAAGTGGCTTCCGGACTCGGTGCGGTCTTTGCTGTAGTAATCGCGCCAGTCCCAGCGATCCTTCGGAACCTCGACAATGCAGTCTTTCCCCTCGCGAAGGTTCCGCCAGTAGGCTTCTATGTCCGGCGACTCGGGGTAGCGGCCGCTCAGACCAATGATGGCGATCGGTTCCGATTCCGGCTGAGGAACCGAGGATGGAGAACTGGCGGCAGCCGAAGAACTGGCGGCAGCCGAAGAACTGGCGGCAGCCGAAGCACTCGCGGCGCGGAAGCGACGCTTCTGCAGCCGGTTCGGCGGAGCGGGAAGCGACGCGGCGGTCTCGGCGACGGGAGACGCCAGAAACTCTCCAAGCCGCTCCGCATGATGTCCAATGAAGTATCCCGCAAGATCGTATATGGTCTGGTACTCGAAGAACAGCGTCTTGGGAAGAACCCCGAAGCTCTTCTCCAGATGACTCGTCAATCCCATCGCAAGTATCGAGTCGATACCGTATTCGCCAAAGTTCGCCTGGGAATCGATCTTGCCGGCAGGTAGCTTCAAA
>JBEKDN010000308.1:0-4100 GCA_050014335.1 Occallatibacter sp.
AGAACTCAGGCTCAAGCGCGACGCCCCAGGCCCGCAGTCCCAGGAGCCCTCAGCAGCAGGCTAAATGCCGCTCCCGCCGGCTTTTGCTCGCGAGAACCCAAAGTGCGGTATGCTTGTAAGTGCGCGCCCGTAGCTCAGCTGGATAGAGCGAACGCCTCCGGAGCGTTAGGTCGGGAGTTCGAATCTCTCCGGGCGCACCAGTTCACTGCATCAGCCATTTGGACCAGGCGCGTAGAAGTCGCGCAGCCAGTCCGCTCCGGCTTCGAGCGATTAAACTAAAGATGGACCGCGGAAACCTCCCAACACCGGCCCAGACAGGTTCAAATGCACCCCAATTTCGATTTCACAGCCCGCCAGATTCTGTGGACGCTGACCTTTGCCGCCCAGCTCGTCTTGCTGGTTGTTCTGTTGGGCCGCGACCGCGCGCGCCGCTATCCTTGGTTTACTGCATTCATCACGCTCTCAGCCCTGCGCCTCATGGCGGAAATCCTCCTGATGGGCCGCATGGCCATGTTGCCCTTGAACGAGATTCTGCTGTCCATGGCTGACCTCAGTGTGGTTATCGCCCTGCTGGTTCTGGTCGAAATAGCGCGGCGAGCCTTCGTCGGTGTGCCTCGGTCGCTCAGAATCGTAAATGGATTAGGCCTGCTCGCCGTTGCCGGGGGTGTTCTTGCGGCATGGGGACCTTGGATCCCATGGAAGCAGCTTACCGCCAATCCCGTCGCCGCCAAGCTGAACCTGATGCTCTTCGTCGCCGCCCCGCCTGACACGCTCCTGGTCCGCCTTGGCGTCGACAAAGGCACGATCCTCTTCAGTCTGCTCGCCGTCGAACTCGGCATTATGGTGGTGCTTTTCGGCCGCTCTCACAAGGCCGGCTGGCGCAGCCATGCGCAGATGATCTCCGTCGGACTCTCGTCAGTCTCCATCGCCTGGCTAGCATTGCAAGGCATCTGCCAAAATATCGCCCGCACTGCGCATCCGCAGAGCAAGCCGGATGCCGATCGCCTGATCGCCCTTGTCGGCAGGCTGATCAATGCCAATAAAGTCGTCTACCTGGCCGCGCTCATCTGGTGGATCGTCTGGCTCTGGCTCGATGAGCCGAAAACCTCTCTGCCCGCCACCGAGGCAGTGCCTACAGAGGAGGCTCCCGCTGAGATTCCCGCTGAGGTGCTTCCAGAGATACCAGAACAATAGCCCGACAAGCGTTTTGCATTCTGAGAGATCGGTGCGAGGCATGAAAGATGGCGCCGCCGATCCGGCTTTTCGCTCCGGCCGTCCACAACAAACTCCATGGCGCGCAAGCGCCCTCGACCCTCCGCAGGTGGTGCGAGCGGATAGCGAGCGATTGGCCCCACCGCAGGTGGCTACTCCATCGCCTCACGCTTCATCGGCTCAAACGTCAACTGATTCGTCTTGCGATCCACTCCAATCCGCACATGCTCCCCGTGCAGCACTTCCCCGTTCAGTATCTTGATGGCCAGCGGATCCTGAATCATGCGCTGCAAGGCGCGCTTCAGCGGCCGCGCACCATAAGCCGCATCCGAGCCCGCGGCCAGAATCAGTTGCCGCGCCGGCTCTGTGAGCTCAAGAGAAATCTGCCGCTCCTCCAGCATCTTGGTCACCTCGTTCAACCGCAGCTCAAGAATCTGCGCCATCTGCGCCGCGCCCAGCGAACGGAAGATAACCGTATCGTCCACGCGGTTTAGAAACTCCGGCCGGAAGTGCTCCCGCAGCACGCGCATCACGCTCTCGCGCGCCATGTCGTAATCGTGTTCCGTCTTCAGCGTGTCGCCTGTCAGCAGCGCAGCGCCCAGATTCGACGTCATGATCAGCACAGTATTCTTGAAGTCAACCGTCCGTCCCTTCGCGTCTGTCAGCCGCCCATCGTCCATCACTTGCAGCAGAATATTGAAGACATCCGGGTGCGCCTTTTCAATCTCGTCAAAAAGTATCACCGCATAAGGCCTGCGCCGCACAGACTCCGTCAACTGTCCGCCTTCGTCGTAGCCAACATATCCCGGCGGCGCGCCAATCAGCCGCGCCACGGCGTGCTTCTCCATGTACTCGCTCATGTCGATGCGCACCATCGCCTGCTCGTCGTCAAACAAAAATTCCGCCAGCGCGCGCGCCGTCTCCGTCTTGCCAACTCCCGTCGGCCCAAGAAAAATAAAGCTGCCAATCGGCCGCCGCGGATCGCTCAGACCGGCCCGCGAACGCCGAATCGCATTCGCAACCACCGTCAGCGCCGCGTCCTGCCCAATCACCCGCTCGCGCAGCCGCGCCTCCATCTGCACCAGCTTTTTGACCTCGCCCTCCAACATGCGCGAGACAGGAATCCCCGTCCACTTGCTCACGATTGCGGCAATGTCTTCCTCATCCACCTCGTCCTTCAGCATCCGCGCCACACCCGCGTTGCCCTCCTGCGCGGCGCTCAACTTCTTCAGCTCAGCTTCGAGCTTGGGTAGCTCGCCGTATTGAATTTGCGCGGCGCGATCGTAATCCCCCTTGCGCGTCTTCTCCTCGGCCTCAAAGCGCAGCGCCTCAATCTTTTCCTTGATTTCGCTGATGCGGCTGCCCGCCTCGCGCTCTTTCGTCCAGCGCGCCCGCAGGGCCGTAATATTTTCCGTCAATTGCGCAATCTCGCGATCCACCACATTGCGCCGCTCCACGCTATTCGCATCCGTCTCGCGCTTCAGCGCCGCGCTCTCAATCTCCAGCGACGTCCTCTCCCGCTCCAGTTGGTCAATCTCCGTCGGCACCGAGCCTTTCTGAATCGCCAGCGAAGCGGCAGCCTCGTCCACCAGGTCGATAGCCTTGTCCGGCAGAAATCTGTCGCTGATGTAGCGATGCGACAGCGTCGCCGCCGCCACAATCGCCGAGTCCTTGATGCTCACCTTGTGGTGCGCCTCATAACGCTCCTTCAGCCCGCGCAGAATCGCAATCGTGTCCTCGACATTCGGCTCGCCAACATAAACAATCTGAAAACGCCGCTCCAGCGCCGCGTCTTTTTCAATGTATTTGCGATACTCATTCAGCGTCGTCGCGCCGATCGCCCGCAGTTCGCCGCGCGCGAGGGCGGGCTTGAGCATATTGCTGGCGTCGATGGCTCCCTCGGCCGCCCCGGCGCCCACCAGCGTATGCAGCTCGTCGATGAAGAGCACGATCTCGCCGTTCGATTCTTCAATCTCCTTCAGCACTGCCTTGAGCCGGTCCTCGAATTCGCCGCGATATTTTGCGCCAGCCAGCATCGAGCCCAGATCGAGAGAAATGACGCGCTTGTCCTTGAGGCTTTCAGGCACATCGCCCGAGACAATGCGCCGCGCCAGACCCTCGACAATCGCCGTCTTGCCCACGCCCGGCTCGCCAATCAAAACAGGGTTGTTCTTGGTCCGCCGGCTCAGCACCTGAATCACGCGCCGAATCTCTTCGTCGCGTCCGATGACCGGGTCCAGCTTGCCGCGCCGGGCCAGTTCCGTCAGATCCTTGGCGTACTTCTCCAGCGCCTGAAATTTACCCTCGGGATTCTGATCCGTCACCCGCTGCGTCCCGCGCACCGCGGTCAGCGCCTTGAGGATCGCCTCATGCGTCGCGCCCAATGCCACCAGCGCTTCCCGCGCCGGCTCATTCTTACCATGCGCCACGCCCAGCAATAAATGCTCAGTAGACACGTACTCGTCTTTGAAGTTGCTGGCCTCGCGGAAGGCCTGGTCGAGAACTTTATTCAACGCCGCGCTCACTCCCGGCTGCTGGGCCGCGCCCGCCACACGAGGCAGCTTCTCCTCGATCTGGTGCAGCTCAGTCTCCAGCCGTTGCGTCGGCACGCCGATCTTCTCCAGCACCGAGGGAATCACGCCCTCGCGGTCCTCGACGAGCGCCAGCAGCAGATGCACCGGCAGCACCTCCGGGTTCCCCAGTTCGGTAGCCCGCGCCTGCGCCTGCGCCATCGCCTCTTGCGACTTGACCGTAAGTTTCTCCCAACGGATAGCCATTGTTTCAACTCCTAGCTGCTAGCTACGCGCGAGCCCCATATCACTTCCCTCGCTCGGTCTCGACTGCTTTGATAAATCCCTTCACGTCCGACGGCGTAATTCCCCAAAGCG
>JBEKDN010000309.1:0-5833 GCA_050014335.1 Occallatibacter sp.
TCCCTGACCCCTGATCCCTGTCTTACCCCCTCCAACGCCCGTCCTACGGCGCAAGACAAACGACTCACAAATGTCTTACAGCCGTAAGACAAATGTCCAACAGAGTCAAAAAGTGTAAGACAAACCCAAAGCCCCGTCCTACGCTAAAACTCCCCCCGCCGGATCACCTCGTCCAGCTTCGGCTTGTGTTTGGCCTGGCGGCCCGTTCGTGGTTCCGTGTCAATCACCCGCGCTGGCTTGGGCTGCCCCACCTGCTCGCGCGCGTTCGCCTTTACCGCTTTGGTAGCTGAGAATTTTCCTGGCTTGCGTTTCGTCATGGCAAAGTTGAGTATGGAAGATATTCCGCGAAAACGGAAGCCCCCAGACTTCCGAATTTGGGAATCCCGGAGCCACATTGGGAAGCTCCAGACAGAAAAAAGCCAAACTTTCTTGCTGGGATGGAGAGCTGAGCAACTATGGAAGAGCGGGATTATTTCAATGAAACAACTGAGCAGCGCACACATACGCTGACATGCCCCAAGTGCGGGCAGTCGGGCGAATACAAAGTCACCTGGGTGGTTCGGCGCAAGCGCCCGCAACTGCCGCGGGGCGCCGACGAGCGCGACCGCGCCAAATTCGCCAAAGCGCAATCCTATATGGTGCGCCGCGATGAAAAACTCGGCTGCGTCAATATCCGCTGCCGCAAACCTTTTGAGATCAGCTCGTTGCAGTCGGTAGCGTTCTTGAACGACTAAGCCGCGACTCGCCCCGAGGCCGGCGCGGCGGAGCCTTGGTCCGTCGCGCCACGCCTCAAGTCAAGCCGCTTTCTCCGCCGTGCCGCCGCTCGGCCGCAGCGTAACCCAGTCCGTCTGCACCCGGTCCCAGCCCTGAATCAAAAAGCCGTACGAGTCAAAAAGCTGCCGGATCTGCGGCCTCTGCCAGCCCGCAATCTCTTCCAGAATCGGCACCAGCGTCGGCAGCGCGTTATCGCTCAGCACTGTCCGCTTGGCAATCTGCGCCACCAGTTTCGATTCCGAAACCGCGATCGTAAACCCATCTCGCCGGTTCACCTGCAGCATCACGTGAATATCTGAGCTGCCGTCGCCCACGTACACAATATGATCGGCAGGTATGCCCAGCGACTCTTCCAGTTGCTCCAGCCGCGCCACCTTGCCGTAGCCGGCCGTCGCCCGCACCAGGCTCGCTATCTCGCCCGCCGCCGTGTACTTGAACTCCGTCCCAAAGATGTGATCCTCGGGCACAATCCCCCGCAGCGCCGAATGGATCACCTCCACCGGCGAGGCCGAGAGTACATAAAAATCGAAGTGGAAGCCGTCGATCCTGTGGTCCAGAATCTCGTAAACCTGCTTGATGTTTTCTTTGAGGCGGATGCGCTTGCCCACCTCGGTAAGGTGCTCGCGCCGCACTGCGGAATGGAACTCCGGGTCATGCAGCAGCAAGTAGGAAAGCTCGGCGCCCTGCTGCACCAGGTTCAGCTTGGCCATGCCCTTGGCCTTGCGTTCGAATTCAGCCGCGCCTATGCCGATCATCTCGCTCAGTACGTAACCCGTGTCGTTGAAGGTTAGCGTCTGGTCGAAATCGCTGACAAAAAGATAATGTTTGCGGTATTCATTCGCCATAATCTATTCTACGCGATTCTTCGTAAAGATTCGATGTACACCGGATCGGACGGCAACCGCACCGAGCTTTGGCGGAAGGATGTAAAGAGAAGTCACAGACCTCCCGCGAGCGGATAGCGAGCCGCTGGCCCCACCGCAGGTGGCTTGTGTGGATCACGAACCATGCGGCGCGCGAGCGCCGGTCGGCCCCACCGCAGTTGGCTTGTGTGGATCACGAACCATGTGGCGCGCGAGCGCCGGTCGGCCCCACCGCAGGTGGCTTGTGTGGATCACGAACCATGTGGCGCGCGAGCGCCGGTCGGCTCCACCGCAGGTGGCTTGTGTGGATCACGAACCATGTGGCGCGCGAGCGCCGGTCGGCCCCACCGCAGGTGGCTTGTGTGGATCACGAACCATGTGGCGCGCGAGCGCCGGTTGGCCCCACCGCAGGTGGCTTGTGTGGATCACGAACCATGTGGCGCGCGAGCGCCGGTTGGCCCCACCGCAGGTGGCGTCCTCGGCCACCCGATATCATTCAAAAAAACCATCGCCCGAATGCATAGAATTATCCTCCCCACGCCTACAATAGAATCAGTCGCAAAACGAGGCTCCTATGACTGCCATCCAAGCTCCAATTCGCGCACTTGCTCGTCTCTGTTCCCTGGTCGCTGCTCCCTTCTTTTCTCCTTTTCTTCTCCTAAATATCCCCCTACCCCCACCCCCCCTACCCTGTGGAGCCGGTTTTTTGCTCGTTGAGTTTAAGTAACAGTATTAATATCAACGAATTGCATTTTAGTAATGTTTACCATTCAGTAACTGTAAACACCGTTTTTTGCCCGCTTTTTGACCCAATTGGACTCCCTTTTCGTCTAAAACTCTCGCTTTTTAGTCAGTTTTTGCAACCATCTTCCGCCGATCTCGCTCGTGTGGCGAATCAGCCCTCCTTGCGCAGAAAATCAAAGCCAACAAGAAAATTGACAATCGCGCTCAGCCCGCGCTTCAATGCGCCAGTTGCGGCTTGAATATCATCCAAACTTTTTGCGCCGCCATCCAAAACATCGAAAATGCGGTGACGGATTGCTGCCGCGAGCACCAGCGGCGCAGCATAGGCAAAGGTAAATTGATAAATGCGCTCGGGAGTTACTGGGGCAGCAGCTTCAACGTACATGGACGACTTCGCGGGTGGCAATCGGTTGGGAAAAACCGCGGGCAAATCATAGCAGAACGGAGATTTGTCGTGACATAGTTTCCTTTTTCTTCTCTCGACTCGGCGGCTGAGTATTTTCTGGTCCCTGAGCCCTGCTAAACTCGTTACCGTGACTGATCAATCCAAGCCGCCTGTCTTCCTGCTCGATACGATGTCGTTCATCTTTCGTGCCTACCATGCGATGCAACGCTCGCGGCCGATGAGCACACGCAGCGGCCTGCCAACTGCGGCAGTCTTTGTTTTTGTGAACATGATCAAGAAACTGCGCCAGGATTTTCAGCCGTTGTACTTTGCCGCGGTCTTCGATGTCAGCGGCGAAGTCTTCCGCGACGAGCGCGCTCGCACCATGAAGCCGTTGCGCAAATGGAATGGCAAAACGCAGAGCTTTGAAGATGTCGACTATTTGGGTTACAAGGCCAATCGCGCGGCGATGCCGGAGGATCTTCGCCGCCAGATTCCCTATATTCGCCGCGCCCTTGAAGCGCTGCGCATTCCCATCCTCGAAGCCGAGGGCTTCGAGGCCGACGACGTGATTGGAACACTGGCCCGCGAGGCCGCCGAGCAGCAGCACGAAGTCTTCATTGTTAGTGGCGACAAGGACATGATGCAGTTGGTGACCTCTACCGTGAAGATTCTCAACCCGCAAAAGGACAACCTGATTCTCGATCCCGCCAAGGTTGTCGAAGTCTTGGGCGTGCCGCCGGAAAAGGTAGTCGATGTGATGGCGCTGCGCGGCGATACGGTCGATAACATTCCCGGCGCGCCCGGAATCGGCGACAAGGGCAGCGTGGATTTGATTGTGGAATTCGGCTCGGTTGAAGCGGTTCTCGACCGCGCCGCTGAAGTCAAGCGCAAGAGTTATCGTGAGTCGCTCGAGCAGAATCGCGACTCTGTCCTGTTATCCAAGGAACTTGTCACCATCGACTGTCATGTTCCGCTTGTGTTGAATTTGAATGCGATGCAAACGCAGCAGCCGGACCTGGAAGCCTGCCGCGAACTCTTTACCGAACTTGAATTCACTTCCATGTTGCGTGAGTTGTCGCCTTCCGAATCAGTTGCGGTCGTTGAGTTGATCGAAAGCCCAAGCGAAGCGCAAGCCGCAGCTTTCTATGCGGCCGCGCGCGCCGGTGGTTTCGCCTTTGCGCTCGACACCAAGACTCTCGCGCCTGAGGCTGAAGACGAGCCTCAACAGTCGATGTCACTTCTTGATGTGGCCGAGGCCGCCGAACGGCACGACTTTGCAGTTGGGCTCAGCGCCGAGCCCGCGCTTGCTCTCCGCTTGCAGCTCACACCTGAGTTGCGCGCTCTGCTTGAAGATGCAGCTGTCGCCAAGCAGACACACGATTGGAAGACCGCGCTCCACCTGCTCACGGCGCAAGGAATAACGCTTCGCGGTGCCGTGGATGACACGATGCTGCTGTCTTACGCGCTCAATCCAACGCACTCCACTCAGGCGCTGGCTGATGTTGCCGCGCGCCACTCGCAGTCGCAGCCTTCCACGTTGGCTGCGGGTGCGCTGGCAATTCGCGCGCTGGTTCCAGCGTTGAAGATTGAAGTTGCAAAGGCCGAAGTCGAGCGTGTCTATGAAATGGATTTGCAGCTTGCGCCGGTGCTGTTCCGCATGGAGCAGGTTGGCGTTCGCATTGACCTTGGCGTCTTGGATGGGCTTTCCAAGCGCTTTGCGATTGAGCTGACTCGCGTCGGTGAGCGCATCTTTGAGTTGGCCGAACGCCGCTTCAACATCAACTCACCTAAGCAACTCGGCGAGGTGCTCTTTACGCATCTGGGCCTTCCCGCACCGCCTAGCCGTGGCAAAGGAAAGGCGGTCTCCACGGCGCAGGATGTGCTGGAGTTCCTTGCAGACAAGCACGATGTTCCGCGTTTGATTTTGGAGTTTCGCCACCTGTCGAAATTGAAATCAACTTACATTGATTCGCTACCGCTGCTGGCTGACGCAGACTCGCGCGTGCATACCACATTTCAAGCAGCCGCTGTAGCAACTGGGCGGCTTTCCTCCATCAATCCGAATCTGCAAAACATTCCGATTCGCACCGAACTGGGCCGCGAAATTCGCGCCGCCTTCACAGCTGCGTCCGGTACACAACTGCTCTCGGCGGATTACTCGCAGATCGAACTGCGCCTTCTGGCTCACTTCAGTGGCGATCCGCTGCTGGTGCACGCTTACCAGAACAATGAAGACATTCACACGTTAACCGCCAGTGAAGTCTTCGGCGTCCCAGCCGCGGAGATGGACAAAGTAACGCGCAATCGCGCCAAGGCCGTCAATTTCGGGATCGTGTACGGCATATCGCCCTTCGGTTTGGCCGCGCAGTTGGGTATTCCCATGAGCGAAGCCAAAGCCTACATCGAGCGCTATTTTGCGCGCTATCAGGGCGTAAAAGCATTCATTGAGAAGACGTTGGAAGAAACGCGCAAGACTGGCTCCGTCCGAACGTTCTTTGGCCGCATAAGGCCGATTCCCGATATCGAGAGCCGCAATCCAAATCAGCGCGGTTTTGCCGAACGCACCGCGATCAACACGCCATTGCAAGGCACTGCCGCTGACCTCATTAAACTGGCAATGATCTCAATCGATAGCAAGCTCGCTCAGCGCGGGCTAAATACGCGTATGGTCCTGCAGGTTCATGACGAGTTGCTCTTTGAAGTGCCAGCGAATGAGACCGAAGAAATCGAGGAGCTAGTCCGCACCGAAATGGAAGGCGTCGTAAAGCTCGATGTACCGCTGGTCGCGGACTTAGCCTTCGGCCCAAATTGGCGCGACTTGTAACTCGCAACCTATCGCGGACGCAGTGAATTTCGTTCGCGCCTCAGTTCCACTTGATTACACGCAGCAAATTCGAGTAGTCGTCCGTCCAGACCGGCGTTCCAGCAGGTACACTCACTGGCAGCCAGCGCGGATCAGTTGCGAGCGTTCCCAAGTCGGCTCGCCTGCGCGCCATCACCAGCCATCTAGAGGGCAGCTTTCCCGCATCGGACTGCGCCTGCGAAATACCATTTTCTTCCGTCA
>JBEKDN010000310.1:0-6764 GCA_050014335.1 Occallatibacter sp.
CGGTGACATGCTGATGCTGCCGCGGTCTTGCAATCCTTGGCCTGCAAAGAGCAGCGCGTTATTGCTGTTGTTGTACACGCTATATGGATTGATGCCCTTGTTGAAGGTGATTGAGACCGGCGTATCGGGTCGCACGTTCGTGGCGCCGCTGGCCGGGCTCACTGAAATCACCGTTAATGCTGTCGTATCCGGCGAACCGGTGGCCATATAGAAGTTCATCACCTGTTGGAGGCCGCTGTTCGCGTTCCCGCTATAGGGATCGCCCAGCACATCGGTAAGCCCGCCAGTGATGCCAACCCAAATCTGCGCTCCCGGCGGATAAGGACTGGCCGGGGTGTAGACGATCGTATTGGATCCAACTGGTGTCGCGCCGCACGTCCCGCCTACTGTGTATGTTCCGGCCAGGCCCCAGTTGCCGTTCCAACTGTTCATCACCAGCACTGTGCCGAGATTCAACGTGGCCGGATCAATAATCTGGCTGAAGGTCATGCAGATCTGTTGCGTGCTGTTGGTAATCGTTGAGCCGTTGGGGATGCTCTGACTGGTCAGAGTGAGCCCGGGTGTAGCCGCAGTGGTCCCAGTAGTGAATGTGGTGGTGGAAGGAACCACCGCATTGCCTTCCTGGTCCGTAAAGCCGCTGACCTTGACTGTGTAAGTCATGCCAGGTTGCAGAGCAGCAGCCGGCGCAAACATAAATTGCCGGCGGCCAGAGTTCAAGGCAAAGGTTTGCGTTCCCGCAACGGGGCTGTTCGAGCTATCGAACAATTGAACATCGCTCGTGCCCACGCTGCTGAAATCGACAACCGAACTTACCGTCACGATAACCTCGGCATTCAGCGGAATTCCTGTAGAGCCATTGGTGGGACTTACGCTTACCGTCGGTCCGCTGCTCACGGCGCCGCCGTTCGTCCAGAAGTAGTTCGTGCCGCCGTTGCCATTGTTGCCATCTTCGTCCTGGAAGCTGCAGCACGCGTCAAAGCGATACTCGGTGTTGGGCAGCAGCGGAATCTGCGGCGTCATCGTCACTTCGGTCCCGTCGGGCGACAAAGCGATGGTGACCGGAATCCACTGACCGGTGTCGTACAGGTACAACTGGAACGTGCTGCTATTCACTGTGATTGGATTGAGCGGCTTGCTGAAACCAAGCTTCATCTCTGTATTGGTTCCAACAGTTGAGTTATTCATCGGTGTGCCGTAGAGCCACGTTGGAGGACTGATATCGTAGCTGGGGCCGGTTGTGAAGCTGTTGGTTACTGTCGCGACGGTGTTGCCCGCTGGATCCTTCACGCCGGCAATCGTCATCGTATAGTTGGTGTTCGGCTGCAATGGCGCGGCAGGGATCAGTTGCAGAACCGTGTTGGCCGCACTCAGCGACGGCGAGGTCGTCACCGTGCTTCCGCCCTGGGTAAGTGTCACGCCATTGAGGAAGTTCGGATCGATCGGCGCGGAGAACTGCGCTTCAATGATCGCGTTCGTGCCCAGACCTGTCGACCCGCTGATTGGATTAAAGTTCACCACTGTTGGAGCGGTAGAGGCGCTGGCAAGCTCAGCGTAGAAGACAGCAAAGTAGCCATTGACCGCGTTACCTGCAAGGTCCGTGCCGCTGTTGACATAGAGGTAGTACTCGCGCCCGGCGGCCAGCACGGAGTTGGGTGCCAGATAGGCAACCGTTTGCGTCGAGTTCCAGGTCAGCGTGGAGGGAACATTCACACCCAGCAGGCTGTCATAGATGTAAATGTTGCTGGTGTTGAACGATGTCGCGTCCATCGATTCGCTGAACTGAATCGTAATCGCCGAGTTGGTTGGAACGCTTTCGCCGTAGGATACGCTCGTCCACTCCACCGTCGGGGCGGTAATGTCGGGCAGCGAACCCGTTGTGAACGTCGAACTGAAGGTCACCGGGTTGCCAACCTGATCAAGAACGCCGCTCAGGCTCATCGTCAGCAGCGTGTTGACCGGTAGCGGCGCATTCGGTACAAACTCCACCCTGGTGTCACCGGAGTTGAACCAGAAGCTGCCCGCCAGCGGCGTGGCGCCATTCAGTACTTGGAACGTATTGCTGTTGACGCTTACCGGATCGATTGCCTTGCTGATGATTACGCCCGGTGCTTCATTCACGCCAACGTTGGTGGCGCCATTGTAGGGCACCGCGCTGGTAACGGTCGGCAATGTAGAGTCCGTCGCCGTGCCAGTGCGCTCCCACCAACTTGTGGCCGTTGCCGGCACACTCGTTGTGCTTTGCACGCCGGTTGTGATTTCCACGTAGATGTAGTCGTTCGCCGGCAGTGCGGTATTGGGTATAATCCGAACCTCGTTCGTCTGCGGCATTGTGAACGTGGCAGGAACATTGAGGCCGTTATTGCTGTCGTACAGGTAAATGTTGGTCCCATTGGCCGCGCTCGGATTCAGCGGAGTGTTGAACTGAAGGTCGAAGATCGTGTTCAACGGGATTGGGTTCGTGTAGCTCCCCGGCGAAGTTGTCTGTACGCTCGGCGTCAATGTAGCTGTGCTGGCTGCAACATAGAAGTAGCCGTTCGCCGCGTTGAAGTTTGTTTCGTACGTCGTGTCGATCAAGCTGCCTGTAGTCCACCACTGGATCAGCGCTCCAGGCGTCCACGGAACACTGGGAGTGAAGATGAGTGTGTACCCGTTATCCGTCACATTCACCGTGCCGGGAACGGCCACATTGTTCTGCGCTACTTCAAACCCGGCGTTGGCGCTGCCGGCATTGATAGGCAGGTTGGTGTAAAGCACAATGGGCAGATTCGCATTCACTCCGCTGGCGCCGTTGCCGGGCCGCGTCGAGATCACCGAACCATTGGTGTTTGAGTCGTAGTAGCTCGTGGTGAACTGGCTCGTGTAGCTGGGTGTCAGCGCATCGCCATTCCAATCCTGCAATCCGCTGCCAAGGAAGGCAGTCATCGTAGCGCTGGACGGGAGCACGCCGCAGTTGAACGCGATCGTTGTGCCATCCTGCGATCTGCTGTAACTACCGCCGTCGCACCACGGCGATTGGCCATCGCCATCAAAGAGCGCAAAGTCGGTGGAGTTGACGGTGTTGATGTTGAGCGAGCGGTTGAATGTAGCTACCACTGGAGCGCGTAGGCCGACGTTGGTCGCGCCGGCGGTTGGCGCAAATGCTACCACCGTGAAGGGTGTTGTGACACTGGTAGCCGTGCTGCCGGTGTTGAAGTAGGTCAGTTGCGTGTAGTTGCTTCCGTTCGAGGCGCTGTCGCCGGCCAAATCGTACGGTCCATTGACCGCCCCAACCCAAATCTGCGAACTCGCAGGGAATGGCGTGTCCGGCGTAAAGATCACCGTGTCATTACCCACGTTTGTTGTGCCTAGGACGTAAGCGCCGTGTATCTGTTGATTGCCGTTCCAGCCCACCATCACCGGCAGAGTACTGTTGCTGACCGTCGCCGGATCGAGCGAGTTGCTGAAGACCAGCGTGATGGTCGCATTGGTCGCAACGCTGCTTGCCGCATAAGCCGGGGTTGCGCTCTGTAGCGATAAACCGCCGGTGATGCTTGCGCCGCAGGTCTCAATTACCGCCTGCAGGCGCAGCCCTTCTTCGCTGTTGTCGGTCGAACCCCATCCGAGCGACAGCACATTGGTGCCACTTGCCAGATAGCTGGTAATCGGAATGTTCAGCGGATAGAGGCTTTGGTAGCCGCCGTAGAAGCCGCCGCCACCGTAAAGGTTAAGGTTGCCCATGATGGCGGTCCCGTTGATCGCCAGCAGTCCGTTGTCGTCAATGCCCATGCGGCCGACCAGGCAAAGATTGGCTGGCACACTTCCAGAAATGTTGAAGGTCGTGTAATACAAGCCATACGTGTTACCGGTGGTGCTCGCCGGATTGATGGTGATCCAGTCCGAATTCGGGCCGTTGGGTGCCCAACTGCCCCACCAGCCGGCATCTCCCGGTCCAACGGTTTGAAGTGGCGAAGCCGTGCCTGTGGTGCACCAGCTTGGAGTAGGCGAGATACTTGACGGGCATCCAAAAACGCTCTCCGAGGGTGTGCCCGTCTGCGGAATATACGACCAGTTCGCATCGTTGGTGTCGTTCGTGGTAATGAGCTGGCCGCTGGCATTGAAGCCGGTCGAGATGTTGAGCGGCGCTATGGAAGTCGCCGTAGTGAAAGAGTAGCTGCGGGTTGTGCCCACATTTCCAACTACGTCCTGATAGCCGCTTACCTGCACCGTATAGGTTGTTGACGGCGCAAGCGGTGCCGTTGGCGTGAAGAAGAGCGTCACCAGATCGCTGGCCAGCGATGCCGTGCCGCCGATGGCCGAGCCACCTGAAGGCGTGACCGTGATGATGTTGCTCACGGCAGCCGGATCAATGGGTGAGGTGAAACGCACAATTACATCGGCGTTCAGTGGCACGCTCGTTGCGCTGCTGGCCGGCGAGATCGATGCCACATCCGGCGCAACCAGATCGCTGCCCGAGCCAGTCGTGAAATAGGTGTTGGTGCCGTTCAGGTAATTCCCGTCGGCGTCGTAGTTGCCCCACGCCTGATACAGCCTGTAGTAAGTGTTAGGCAGCAGCGGGAAGGACGGAGTAAAGGTAGCGCTCAAACCGTTCGCACCCACCGTCACAGTGCCGTTGATGTATTTTCCGCTGTCGTTGTTGTACATCAGCAGTGTGCTGGTGTTGATGTCGAGCGGGTTGATCGGCTTGGAGAAGGTCACCATCGGCGCAACGTTGGTGCCCACATTAGTCAGGCCATTCGCGATGTCGCTTCCGGTGTAATTCTGCGCCGTATCCGTGCCGCTGCCAGTTGTGAAAGTAAACGAACCCGGTGTCAGCGCGTTGCCGGCCGTATCGGCCAAAGGCGCGCCGTAGCTCACCGTGTAGATGGTATTCGCCGCCAGAGCAGTCGAGGGAGTGAAGTAGAGAACATTACCCGGACCCCAATAGGGCGATCCATACGGGTAGCTGTTCCAGCTAAATGTGCCCGCCACTGGGTTGCCGCCCGTGCTCACCGTCAAACCTGACGCCGTGTCCTGATTCATATCCGTGCTGAATTCAAGCTGAATCGGCACATTAGTGCCAACCGTGCTCAAAGCAGGCGGATTTGTCGCAATAACTGTTGGCGCGGTCGTATTGGCGGAGAAGACGGTGTACAGGTAGACACCATAGCTGTTGATCGAATTACCCGCCGCCGTGGCATCCTTGATCCCGCTCGTCAAGTTCAGATAGTAAGTCGAATTGACTCCCAGCAACGCATTCGGGGTAATCGTCAACACGCGTCCAGTAGCGTCCACATTGATGGCCACAGGTACCGGGATCCAGCCCTGACCCTGATTGCTCGTCAGGTACAGGATGACTGTGCCACTCGTGCCGCTATTGGTAAACGTAGTCCTGTTCATCGGCTGGCTGAAGACCGCGATGAACTCACTGTTAGTGGGAATTCCGCCGGCATTGGCGCCGGGGCTCAATGAAATCAATGAGGGTGCCGGTATCACCACTGCCTGCACCGTGAAGCCGCCGCCAATACTCTGCGTGGCGCCGCCGGTAGTCACAGAGACCCCCGCAGGGCCCAAAGGTGCAGCCGCATCGATATTGATGGAAACAGTCACCGTAGTCGCCGTGGCTGTCACCACCGGGCCGGGCAGACCAGGCCCAGCAGCGCCCACCACGGTGATCCCATCCGCCGGTGTGCCGATAGTGACCGTGGAAGCCGTCGTCCAATTGGTGTATTGGCCTGTGATAGTAATCGTCAATGCGCTCTGGCCGGGGTTGCCGAAGTTGGGAGAGATCTGCGTAATCACCGGAGTTCCGGCGGTCACGGCAAAGCCACCACTGAGTGTCAGTGTTGTTCCATTGGTTGTAACCGAAACATCGCGGCTACCTACCGTCGCGTTTGAAGCGACTGTTATGTTCGCGGTCAACTGCGTTGTGGTCACACCAGAAATGAAGTTCGTCGTGACGCCAGAACCAAAGCTCACCGTTGAGAAGCCCGCCTGGAAGGTAGTGAATTGGCCGTTAACCACCACGCTGAGCGTGGTGCCCGCCTGCCCAAAGGTTGGCAGAACCGTAGTAATGGCCGGCACGCCAGCCAGCACGCTGAAGCCGCCTGTAATCGAGGCAGTCTCCCCGCCCGTCGTCACGGACACATTGCGCGAGGCGATGGTCGCTGTCGGACTGATTGTGATGTTGGCCACAGCCGAAGTTGCGCTGCTGGCATTCAGTGTGTTTACCGTGATGCCTGCGCCGAAGTTCGCCGTGCTGCAAGGTGAGCAGCCCGCCGCTGTGTTGAAATGCGTGAATTGGCCGGTCAGAGTTACGTTGAACGGCGCATCGCCCTGATGGCCAGTCGGCGGATTGACAGCCGAGAGATACGGAGAGCCTGTAGTCACGGTGAAGGCGCCCAATTCAGTGGCAACCTCCCCGCCTGTCGTAAGCGAGACGTTGTAAGCGCCCAGCGCCGTCCCGTTGGGAATAGAGATTGTGACCACCGCATCGAGTGCATCGGTAATCGTGAGCCCTGTAACATTGATGCCGCCACCAAAGCTGGCCGTGGTAGTGCCTTGCAGCCAGTGAGTCTGGCTGCCCTGGATGGCAATACTCAGATTGGTTGCGCCCTGCGGTCCACTGTCAGGATTCAATAGCGCCACAATCGCCGCCGGTCCCACAGTGACGGTGAATGCATTGTTGAGTGAAACTACTTGGCTTCCCGACGTCACCGTTACATTGCGCGCGCCCAGCGTCGTTGTCGGCGAGATCGTAATATTCGCCTGCAGCGATGTCGTGCTCA
>JBEKDN010000311.1:0-3777 GCA_050014335.1 Occallatibacter sp.
AGACGGACTTCGGCGCGCTGAAAGTCGCATCCCAGCCTGCCCGGTGCTCCATCGTGCGCACCGTGTCACCCTGCGCGTTGACATACTCGCGGGCAGTCTGATGCCGAACCAACTGCTCGCCTGTCTCCGGGTGCTGGCCTTCGGCCAACCGCGCGAACTGCTGCTCTTGAACTTCACCCTGCAAGCCCCAGCGAGTGGCAAGCTGACCTTGCCACTCGCCGCGCACAGTCGTGCCTTCGGTATAGTAGTTCTCGCGGGCGTTGGCGAACTCTTGCTTGTGATACGCCTGCGCCTGGCCGGAGCTGATCGGTTTGGACAGAGTAATCATCGCTTCACTCGAAGAACGGCGTCTGTTCGTTCACCGTTGCGGGTTGCTGCTGCTCTTGCTCCTGCTTCTTTTGGACGGCCTTTGGAGCGGTCTGCGGTGGCCTCCGCTGCTCCCCTGGCTGCCCGTTGCCTGGCCTGCTCGCCGTCGTTACCGGCAGCGTTGCGGCTGTTGTTGCTGCGGCTGCCGGCCTCATCGTCCGCTCGATGAACTTCTCCGCGTGGCAGGCGAGTTCCATGTACGGGAAGCGCATACGCAGAACCAGATTGCCGTGCTTCAAGTACCCATGCAGCGGGTCCAGGCCTCCTACCTCCGAAGCCATCACAAGCGGTTCGCGCGTAATCTCCCGCTGCTCGCTCTCCGAGTTCCTGGGGAACCGGCCTACGGTGCGCGACTCGCGGAACCGCTCGATCTCGACTTCGCCTATAGCCTTCGAGATCCACTCCGACGCATACGGCTCGCTGGTTTTCAAGAAGATCTTCGTCGCGGGTTGGCTCAGCATGGCCTCGGCAACGTGGCCGTACAGCGCCTCCACCTGCGCCTTGCCCTGGAAGCCCAGCACGATCGGATTATTCGATTTCCGGTTCTCCGTTACCGCCGTCATCAACTGCGGCAACCGTTGCAAACTCGCCAGCTCGTCGAGCACGAACCACGTCTTGCGTCCTGCCATCTCGCCCTCGTTCATCAGCCGTAACACGAGCAAGTCCAGCCATAGGCTCATCAGTGGGCGCATCCGTTCTCTCATCGTCGGCTTCGACGTGAGGAACACCCAGCCCTTGCGCTCCTTCGCCCATGCCGCCGCGCTCCAGCGGCGCTTCGTCTCACGCTCCGAAGGCAGCAGCTTGAACGCATCCGCAACCATATTCAGTGAACCTAAAACACCGCTTCGCTGGTTCGCCGCGTGACGGTCGATCATGGCCCGCATCTCCGTCCCTTCGACCCGCTCGTCGATCTCCTCCTCGTGACACATCCAGTACGTCAGCTGCTCCGGCGTCGGTTTCAGATTCAGCAAGTGAGCGAAGATTTTCCTCGGCGCTTCGACGAAGAAGCGGTTCTCGCGACCCTGGTCCGGGAACAAGCTGGCGGCTAAGGTAAGAGCCTCGGCCTCGTGCGGTACCTCGTCGCCGGGAGTCCAGAACGGGCAGCGCGCGTCCAAGGGATTCAGGATCACATCGCCCCGCGATTCCCGGTAAAACTGCGGCAGATATTCCATCGCCGGGTCGTACACGATGGCCGCTTCGCCGCGCTCCCACACCTGCGCCAGCATCTGCCGGATTGCCGCCGATTTGCCCGTGCCAGAGTCGCCCACGATCAGGAAGTGCATCGCCTCCCGCTCACGCGGGATGCGCGCCCACCGGCTGGCATTTTTGCGGAAGAGTTTGTCGGCCCACGTCCGCTCTTCGTTGATAAACGTGACCCCATCCGGCAGGTACGCCATCAGCCCCTTCTTGCGCCCCAGCTTTTCGTTGAACTCCGCCGTTGTGACCAGCTCCGGGCCGCGCAACCTGCGGCCATGCTTCCACACCAACCGCGCGGCGCGGTCCTTCGGCACCGCCCCGAACAGGAGCACGGCGAAGAACAGGGCCGTCCACTCCGTAGGCCGCTTTACGAAGTCCCATAGCGTTTGGTTCTGGTAGACGTAGCTCCCCATCAGCTGATTCAGACCACGGTCGTTGAACACCCCCGTCGTCCACTGCAACCGGACTAGTCCGGCCTGGGTTCCCTCGTCGGTCAGCACATACCCCCAGCGCCCATCCTGGCCCTTCACCGCCTCGATCTGGTCGCCAGTCACAAGCACCTGCTCGCCCTTGGCCGTCACCCCTTCGAGCAGCGTGTAACGCGCCTTCGCTGCCGGGAGCTTCGACCGCGCTCCGCTCTTGAGATAGTCACTCAGGTACAGCCGCTCGGCTGCCGTCCAGTTCTTCACCCCGTCCAGCCATACCGCGAAGACGAAGAACAGGCAGCTAAGGAAAAATGCACCCCACGTCCACACGTGCGCCCGACTCGGCCACGGCTTCGCGTACTGCTTTCGGCCCCACTCGCTCACGGCTTGACCTCCTCTCCGGTGGCTTCCGGACGCGCCTCCCCGCGCGCCGCCTCAAGACGCTCCCGCGCCCGTTGCATCTTCACCCCATCCGCCCGCTCGATCAACGCCCGCATCTCCGGCTCTGGGATCGGTTCGCCCTTTGCCGTTCGGAAGTGGAGATTCAAGAGCAGCGACCGCAGAGCCAGCACCTCGGCCAGCGTCACCCGGCCCGCAAGCGCCGCCTCCCCCGCCATGTCATTGCTAGGAAGCTCTACACCCGGCGCGGCCAGCAACACCGCCCGCACCCACTCCGACAGCGTCATGTCCGCCTGCCGCGCGCACTCCTCCAAGGCCGCGAATTCCTCCTCGCTGACCTTCGTGCCGATGGATTTGGTTCTGAGCGGCGCTTTCATAGCGCACCGCCGATTCGATTGGGTTGGGGATGGGGACCGGGATTCAGGCCACACGCAGACCGCGTGCCGCAACCAACGCAGCGGACGGGCCAGCGGGACTGATTTCTTGCTAAGGGGAGGGGAGTCATCAAGTTACCCCTTCAGCAACCACAGGTTGCTTACAGAGTAACCCGATTTCACAAATTTGTCCTCTTAGACGCTCATTTTCAACACGTTCCCCCCGCAGTAACCTCCAGCAACCCTGCAGCAACCCAGCCGGGGTGACGTGTCATCCTTCCACCCGATGCCGTAGGCAGCGCAGTTCTTGGGACGCCCGTCCTGACGCGGAACCCATCCCCTGATGGTCGATCTGACCCACTCGACGGTTTAGAGGTAGAGCTTGCGGAGCAGCCGCTCATCATCGCCGGTGTCGGCGTCAGCATTCGCAGGCAGGATGGAGGCCAGCCGGTCCTCCACGCCCAGCCACTGTCGCGATCAAATTGGAGCAGGGCAGGGCGCTTCGTCGTGGCTCCTCACAAGCCATCGTCCTTGAAAAGCGTCTTGCACCTGGCTAGCTTCAAGGCACCGAGTTGCAAGGCATACTTTGATCGTCAGTCGATACGCGGGCGCACGAACGGGCATCTTTGGGAATCATTTCACTGCTTCACATCGACGCAACCTTCGACATAACCCTTCCGTCCATGAACTCGGATAATATCCCGGCCGCTGACCGTCACATGTCCGACATATTGAACAATGTCGCCACTGTGCACGCTGGTGATAGCGATCGGATCGCCATCTCCAAACTCATCACGGTCCCACACGATAACGTCGCAGGTTACAGTTGCTAAAAGACCAGTGTGTGTCTCATTCTTCGGCTTCGGTTCTGTTTTGGGTTGAGATTCATCGCTGTTCCCTGTGTCCTGTTTCAGCTTTACATCGACGCAACCATCGACATATCCCTTGCGTCCATGAACTCGGATGATATCCCGGCCGCTGACCGTCACATGTCCGACATATTGAACAATGTCGCC
>JBEKDN010000312.1:0-3053 GCA_050014335.1 Occallatibacter sp.
CGGAGCCATCCCAGACACTATTCAGGTTTGCGACAACAACGAGATAAAAGCCAGTATCTTCTATCCAGCGCAAATTTCATATACGCCTCCACCGCCACCGCCGCAAAATGTCTGCATACCGGATTTTACGCCGGTGTCAAACGCGTATGAGGTTTGGGTATGGGATGAAGCCGACTGCGAATGGATAGGACATGATCCAGGGGATTCGCCGATTCTGATCGATGTGGCCGGTGAAGGTTTTCACCTCACCTCCGCCGAGGACGGCGTTACCTTTGACATCCATGGAGACGGCAATCCGATTCCTATTTCGTGGACTTCAGGCGCATACCAAAACGCCTTCCTCGCTCTCGATCGCAATGGAAATGGCATCATCGACAGTGGCAAGGAACTCTTCGGGAACGTCACTGCGCAGCCTCCCTCGGAACACCCCAACGGCTTTCTTGCATTGGCGGAATTCGACAAGCCGGAAAATGGCGGGAATGGCGATGGCGTGATAGATGAGAAGGATGCAGTGTATGCAAAATTGCTGCTATGGATCGATGCCAATCACGATGGAATTTCACAACCGGAAGAATTGCACAGCCTGCCGGAGTTAGGTGTAATTTCAATCGACCTGAAATATGTTAGATCGGATCGCGTGGACGAATTTGGAAATTACTTCCGATACCGCGGCAAGGCGAATGCCGGAGGCGATTCAGAGGGAGATCCGGTGAACCGCACAATTTACGATGTTTTCTTCGTTGGAGAAGATCAGCCATAATGAAAGGGCTGGCTAAGTCAAGAGCGAAACCCCCGGCCTTGCTGGGGGTTTCTATTTGGGAGGCGGTGCGGTTGCATTGGTTTTCTGGGACTGATTCAATGCGGAGAAGATGTCGCGTTCTTGCTGGGCTTTTTCTGGCTGCTTGTTTCTTGCGTAGGCTTTGGCTAAGTTGAAGTGAATTTCCGGGCTTGCGGGAGATAACTTGGCGGCTAACTCCAACTCGCGAATAGCCGCGCCCAAGTCACCCGATTCCAGAGACGCGCGGCCGAGGAGATAGTGGGCATCGACGGAGTCAGGCGCAATAGCTAACGCTTTTTGCGCCCATGTTAGAGCCGTCGGTGCGTCGTGCTGGCGGAGGGCGATGGATGCGAGGCTGGCGCAGGGGAGTTCGCTCCGCGGCGAGATCACCGTCTCAGCTTGCATCTGGGCGGCGGCCTGGTCGAAGTTGGAGAGTGCAACGAGGGCGGTTCCGTAGGCGTAATGCAGGAAGGGCGCGAGCGGATATTTTTCCAGAAGAGTTTTAAATTGCGGGAAGGCTTTGTCGTAATCGCTTTTTTCAAGCAGCTCGGCAATCTGGCCGGCGGCGGGGATGAGGGCGGCCTCGGCGGGGGACACAGCTTCAGGGAACTCGGCGCGGCGCAGCAGAGCCAGGCCGAGCGCGAATTGGACCTTGTCGGCCAAGGGGCCACTGGCGCCGGTGGCCGTGGCTAATACGTCAGCGGCCTCATCAAAGCGGGCGGCATGGATGAGCAGGATGCCGTAGGTGTAACGAGCGAGAAAGAGATACTCCGGCTTGGCGGCGACGCCGAGTTTGGCGCTGCGGTCGAGATGGATGAAGGCGTTGTCGTAATCCTTGAGTTCGTACTCGCAGATGCCGAGGAGAGCCCAGCCGTTGCCGTTGTCGGGCTTGACGGCGAGGGAGTTTTTGAAGTCGTCGCGCGCGGAGGCATATTGGCCTTGCGTGAATTCGAGCAGAGCCTGGTCCCAGCGTTCGAGATTGGCTTGCGGAGGAGTGACAGCCTTGGCGCCGGCGTTGGGATCGGCGTAGAGGTGGAGGATGCGCTGCTCAGGCGCGAGAGGGACGACCGCGGTGGGCGCGGAAAGTTTGCGCTGAGCGGCGGATTTTTCTTTGAGGCTGGCGGCGATCCAAGCCTGATCAAAGAGGCGGCGCGCTTCCAGATTGCCAGGCGCGAGCGCGAGGGCCTTTTGCGCGGCATGGAGGGATTCATTGACTGCTCCCTGACTCATTTGGGCGCGGGCGAGCTCAATCCACGGTAAGGGGCTGTCAGGGGAGATGGCTGTCTCGACGCGGAATTGCTGGATTGCTTCCGCAGTCTTTGTGGTTTTGGCTAGGGCGAGGCCGTAGGCCAAGTGCAGGTAGGGAAGGCTGAAATTGTTTTGCAGGAGTGCGGCGAGGCGAGCGGGTTGTGCATCCTGGCTGGATGTGGCGGCTTCGCCAGCGGCGAGGACCAGCGCCTCCCGCGAGGGATCGAGCTGCTCAGGCAAGAGAGGAACGCGGAGCAGGGCGAGGCCGAAGGCGATGCGGGCCTGCGTAGGAACGGCAACCGAGCTTTGGGCTCCGAAGCTGGCCTGCAGAAGAGCGGAGGCGCGCTCAAAGTCGCTTGCGCGAATGAGCAGGAGCGCCAGGTGATAACTGGAAACGCGGGCGATCTCATCGTCTTGAATGCCGAGGCGCTGGGCTTTATCGAGATGGACAAGGGCGTCGTCGTAGTCGGCGGTTTCGTATTCGGAAAGGCCGAGGAGGCTCCAGGCGGTCCCGAGGCCGGGCGCGAATTTGACGACCTTCTGAAAAGTGGCTTTGGCGGGGGCGAATTGGCTGCTGTCGTACTGCAACATTCCCAGATTCCAGAGGCCTTCTTTCCAATTGGGTTGAAGCTGAAGTGCGCGCTGGTAGTCGCGAATCGCGTCGGCGGTCTTGCCGGCTTCAGCCTCTTCGAGAGCCTGCGCGCGGAGGACATCGAGGTTGCCGGTCTGCGTGGGCGCGGATTGGGCGGCGGCTCGGATGGGAGTTGCGAAGAGTGCGAGAAGGATCGCCAGAGCGACGGTGCGATGGGTCGAGTTGAGCATCAATTGCATCATAAAACGGTGGGCTTTCCGGCTGCTCGTAAAGGCGGATTGAAGGGGAATCGGGGATCCAAAGACTGCAAATTACGACGATAAAAGTGGGGTAAAAGAGCAAAAACGGCTCATTTTCCGGCTAAAAACGGGGCCAAAAGCGGGGTTAGGAGTTACTACTTAATTAACAGGGTAAAATCTTATGTTGTTGATTAAT
>JBEKDN010000313.1:0-6857 GCA_050014335.1 Occallatibacter sp.
AGATTCCGCGTCTTTTCCGTCGAGGTAAGAGATTTTGAACAAGAGAAGTCTTTGGATGAGCGGCGCGGCGGCCCTGGTGGTTGCGGTCGCGATGTCGGGTTGTGGAAGCACTACTTATTTTGCGGGCCGGACGCTGCCGCCAAGCGGGCTGACCAATCGCGTTCTGATCACGATCCAGAATCCTAGCCCGTCTACGAGCGGACTGCTGGAATTTGTGGACGCATTCTATGACATTCGGTACAAGTACAACAGCACCAATACGGGACCGCAGTTTGCCATCTCAGGCTTTTCAGCCAAGCTGCCTACGACGATCCAGAACATGCCTGAAGAGAGGCTTGGAGCGGTTTATGGCTCAGGCGACGGCAGCTACTCGATCATCAATTATGCAAAAGAGATTACAAACCCGCCGGTGTCTCTGAATGGTTTGTCGGCCAGCGTATTTGACGCGCGGAATCAGCAATATGTCGTTGCGGCGAGTCAATCGTCGCACATATTGACTTTTGTGAACCGGTTGGGCAATACGAGCTACCCGCTGAGTTTGCCGGGCGTGTACCGGGTGAGTTTGAATCCGGGCGGGTCGGTGGCACTGGCGTTTGTGCAGAACTCGAATTACATTTATTATCCGCGGCAATTGACTGCCTCCGAGGCTCAGGCTTACTCTGGCGGGCCCAGCACGTGGCCAGTTGGGGCGGAGGATTGCGAACCGCAGAACCTGCCTGGGATGTGTCTGTTTCAAGTACTGGACCCAAGCACTGGCAAGCCGCTCGCCTTCAACCGGCCTGTGAAGGCTGTCTTCTCGGCCGACGGCGGGACGGCTTATATTTTGAGTTGCGGACCAGAGTGCGGCGGAACGAGCGCACCAGTCACGGGATTTCCGGCCACGGCGGCGGTTTCGCAATTGCCGGTTGCGCCGCTGATCTTTCTGCTGGGCCAGCAATCGGGATCACTTCCCACCCAGAGCGCGCTCAACAGCGGCACGCTTGGTATTCCGGGAGGCGCGAGCAATGCGCTGGTGGACGGCTCGACGCTTTACATTGCTGGGCAGCAACAGCAGGCCGATGGTTTTTGGGGCGGCTATCTGACAGTCGTGGGGCTACCTAGTGGCCAGGGGACGAGCATGACAGCGGCCCCTCCGATTTCAATTAGCGATGGCGCGCCAGGGGCAATCAGCCGTATGATGCTGGCGGACGACGACACAATATGGATTGGGATGACCAAGTGCACCAATGGCGAGCGCGGCAGCAATGGCCTGCCGTATGGCTGCCTGACGATGGTGAATACAACAACCAACGCTGCGACGCTGCTACCGTATAACGGCGACGCAACCGGCATTGCCGCGATCACGGGGCTGCACAAGATCTACACGGTGGAGGGCGGACAGATTTATATCTACTCGACTGTGAATGGCACGGCGATCGACAATTCCAACGTAACGGTGACTGGAACGGCGTACGATGTGGCCTACATGGATGCGCTTACAGACACCAATAATACCGTCTACTAAGAGATTATCCGTAAATAGAGATTATCTACCTCCAGCAGATCGGGGCGGCGGCGCGTTGTATTAGCGCCGTGTAGCAGGCCTCGGTCGACTTGAAGCTGACCAGAGGTTTATGGTATCGGTTTTGCCAGGAATGGGTTCCTTCCACGACCCATCGGCGCGGCTTCGAGTTTGGATAGCGATACTTGATCAGTCGCTCTTCGACTGGTGATTTCACGCGAGGAGAGTAGGGAAGCTTGCGGGCGATTTTGCCGGCCGGGCAGCCCACGTAGCCGGCATCCAGACAGAGATACTGGTTGTGATTCCATCCTGTAACCTCAGGGCGCTGGACGATGACCTTAGCCAGTGTCCCATCAAGCAGCTTGGAATTGTGGAGGTGGGCCCGCTGACGGCAATAGAGAGCGGGAGTCCACGACCATTGACCAGCAGATCCACAATCCGCAGCTTCTCCGCGACAGAACGCCGCATACGCACGTTGCTTGCTTCCATGTCTCTATCGGCGCGATGCTGCCAACGCCTGTCCAGGGTGGGCACACAAGACGCTTACGGTTCAACCGCCGGAAAGCGGACAATTTGTCATGTGCTATATGTTAGTCTTCGTAAAAGCACATATCTCTTGACCTATCGCACCCAATTTGAAAGAACCGCCGACCAATTATTCGAGTGGTCTTTCGATTCAAAACTCTAACGCATTCTAGGATTCACCCACCGATAAACGACGTCGGTCAGCAAGTTGACCAGCACATACGTCAAGCCGATTGACAACAGGCAACCTTGCACCAAAGCGTAATCGCGGTTGGAAATTGCACTGACGGTCAGCCTGCCAAGCCCCGGCCAGCTAAATATAGTCTCAGTCACAATTGCGCCGGCCAGAAGGGCACCGAATTGCAGGCCGACGACGGTGACGATGGGGATCAGAGCATTGGGCAGTGCGTGACGGCATACTACGGCTGTCTCGGTGAGGCCTTTGGCGCGGGCCGTCCGGATGTAATCCTGACCCAGTTCCTCAAGCATCGCAGTGCGCACCATGCGGGTGAGAATGGCGGCCAGCGAAGCGCCCATTGCGACTGAAGGCAAGACAAGATAGCGCCAGTCAATCCAGCTTCCGCCAGCCGAATTGGCACCGGAGACAGGAAGCCAACCCAGGCCTATCGAAAAGACCAGAATCAGCACCGGACCAAGCGCCAAGCCGGGAACAGAAAGGCCAAAGAGGCTGACAACCGAGAGCCCCTGATCGAGCCAGCGGCCACGCCGTACCGCGGCTAAAATGCCAGCGGGCAAAGCCAGTAGCAGACCGAAGACCAATGCGGTCATCGTCAAAGCCAATGTGTAGGGGTAGCGAGCAGCGATCAGGCGGCCAACGGTTTCATGCAGACGAATCGAAGTGCCAAGATCGCCGTGCAGAACGCCATCCCAATAGCGGAAGTACTGTTGATGGAGAGGCAGATCAAGAAAGTACTGATGGCGGAGGGAGCTTATGTCTGTGGGGGTTGCTCCGTCGCCCAGCATTTGTAGGATGGGGTCGCCGGGAACGAGGTGAATGAGCAGAAAGACCAGCGAAACTACCAGCCAGACAACCGGAAGCGTCAGTGCAAGGCGGGTAAGAATCTGCTTCATAAGCTATCCGACGATAAACCGGAGACCGGTCAACCTTCCGTGTAGAACTGCGCAATGTTGCGGAATTTGGCTTGGCGCTCGGCGACCAGAACATCGATCGGCACGGCTTTGAGGTCAGCCAGATGATTCTGGAGCGCTGTGCCTAACATGCCCGTTCCCGTCTCGCGATCTGCTTGAATGCCCTCTGGAGGTTCTTGAACAATCTGGTCAACGCAACCCAGCGCGGCAACCTCTGGAGCGGAGATGCGCATGGCTTCAGCGGCCAATTGCTTGTGGGCCGCATCTCGCCACATAATGGCAGCGCAAGACTCAGGAGTGATAACAAAGTAGAGCGCATTCTCCAGAATCAAAACGCGGTCGGCGACGGCCAAAGCCAGCGCACCACCTGAACCGCCCTCGCCGCTGATGATGGAGATGGTGGGGACGCGCAGACGGGACATTTCGAGAAGATTGCGGGCAATGGCCTCGGCCTGGCCCCGCTCTTCGGCACCCAAACCCGGATACGCGCCGGGCAGATCGATGAAACTGATTACAGGGCGCGCGAATTTTTCAGCGATCTTCATGCAGCGCAGCGCCTTGCGATAACCTTCGGGGTTCGGCATGCCGAAATTGCGCTTCACGCGCTCTTTAGTCGAGCCGCCCTTACGGTTGCCAATTACCATCACCTCTTCGCCAGCGAGTCGCGCCATGCCACACGCCACGGCCTCGTCGTCGCCAAAGGCGCGGTCGCCGTGAATCTCGCTGAAATCGGTAAAGATCCGCTCGATAAAATCCATGGGATAGGGGCGTTGGGGATGGCGCGCCCGTTCGATTCTTATCCATGCTGGTGACGACATTGCCGCTTGGGGGGAATTGTCTGGCTGCTGTTCGCTCATTGGCTCCTGACGCCGCGTTCGATGGGGCAATCAACCGCTAATGCTGATTTTACGAGGCGCGGCCAGTTGAGACAAATCCTTGCCGGCGGTGGAACTCGAATGGAGAGTACTATTCTATTTCCAGATCCTCACGGCTGAAGAATTTGTCCGTGAGGATCTGGCTTATGTAGGCAACGCATTCCCGCTGAGGTCAGAGACTGATACTACTGCGTGCATGCCCCGGAGACAGGAAGCGTGTTCTTAAAGACGTCGTAATGCACCTCGCCGGTAGAGCCGATGCTGGCAGCGAAGAAGGTTCCACCCATCTGGCTGCCTCCGCTCAACGCGGCGTAAGGAGCAAGGAGAGTTCCATCGAACTGCCCATTGATTGCAACCGAGGTTGCAGTTGGGAAGTTGAAGAGCAGATTGCCGGCATTTGCGTCGGAAACCGCAGCGCCCTGGAAATAGATGCCGCGTTGTAGATTGTCGCTGGCGCCGGCAACGTTGATGATTACAGTTGAGCCCGTGGGAACCTCAATATCAAGGCTGTCGTTATTTTGGAATTGCGCTTGCGTCACGTTAAATACATTGACGGTTGAACTGGTTCCATAAAGCACAATCCACGACGGGCTATAGTGCTGCGAACTGGGATTGAAGTAAGTCGGGTTGGATGGGCAGCCGCCTCCGGTGACAAGAGCGCCGGAGTTGCTTACGGTGCAAATCACTCCGTTTGCGGTGAGACTGGATAATTGTCCGGATAACCCAATAAGCTCGGTCTTCAGCGTCGAGAAATTGATGGGCGATGATCCACCGGTTACGAGCTTCGATCCTGTATAGAGGCTCCCCGAGTAGTTTTCGTTGGCAAAGTTGAAGTTCGCATTGGTCGATGTGGACGAATATACATTGCCCCCCGCTTCAACGTTGAAGGAATTGCTGGTGGTAACTCCACCGCCCGCCACGATGGCCCACGGACCACCGCTTGCCGATGCCAAAGAGATATAGGGATCACTGGAGCGCAATCCGCTTCCGATGGTTGTGGATTGTGAGACTTGGCCAGCGGCGGCGACTCTGCCGGTAATATCCGCGGACGTGCCGATGTTGCCAGACAGAGCGACAAGGTTATACGCACCGCCAACGCCAAAGGCGCAGCTTGCATTCGCTGCTGGAGTAACGGTGATCGTGCAGGTCAGCGTATTGCTATGGGAGCATCTGCCCGAGCCCTGGTTGCCGCCGGTGTCGGTTACCGTCACGGTGTAGTTGAAGGTGCCGCTCACCGTGGGTGTGCCGCTGATAACGCCCGCAGCAGACATAGTGAGACCGGCAGGAAGCCCAGTGGCCGTGAAGGTATACGATCCACCCGAGCCGCCGCTGCCGGTTACAGTAACCGGTGTTATGGCTACGCCCTGGATCGCGTTAAAAGTGACGCATCCGGTACTCACTGGGGGCAGAACAGAGATTGTGCAGCTCAATGTGCCTTTGTTGCCCTTGCTGTCGGTAATTGTAACGGTGTAGTTGAAGGTGCCGTTAACCGTCGGAGTTCCGGAGATCGCGCCCGATGTCGAGATGCTGAGACCGGCTGGAAGCCCGGTTGCCGTAAAGGTGTAGGGTCCTGTTCCGCCGCTGCCTACCAAAGTTGCTGTCACTATTGCATTGCCTTGTACAGCGTCGATGGTCAAGCATGTAGCGCTGATGGGTGAAGTGACTGTGATCGTGCAATTCAGTGTACTGCTATGGGAACATCTACCCGAGCCCTGGTTGCCGCCGGTGTCGGTTACTGTCACGGTGTAGTTGAAGGTGCCGCTAGCTGTCGGCGTGCCGCTGATAACTCCTGCCGATGACATGGTCAAGCCTGGAGGAAGCCCCGTTGCCGTGAAGGTGTAAGATCCACCCGCGCCGCCGCTTCCGGTAACCGTCACCGGCGTGATTGCCACACCCTTGACAGCGTTAAACGTTACACAGCCAGTGGTCACTGGGGGAAGAACTGTGATTGAGCAGTTCAATGTGCCTTTGTTCCCCTTGCTGTCAGTGATTGTCACTGTATAGCTGAAGGTGCCGCTCACCGTTGGCGTGCCGGAGATGGTGCCGGAAGTTGAGATGCTCAGCCCCGCAGGGAGACCGGTTGCCGTGAAGGTGTAGGGGGCAGTTCCGCCGCTGCCGGTTAGAGTAGCCGCCACGATTGCGCTTCCCTGCACGGCGTCAATCGAGAGGCAGGTAGCGCTGACTGCCGGAGCCACAGAAATTGAGCAAGTTAATGTGCTGCTGTGAGAGCATCTTCCCGAGCCTTGGTTGCCACCAGTGTCGGTCACTGTAACGGTGTAACTGAAGGTTCCGCTGGCAGTCGGCGTACCGCTGATAACTCCTGCCGATGACATGGTCAAGCCTGGAGGAAGCCCCGTTGCAGAATAGGTGTACGCGCCGCCCGCGCCGCCGCTGCCAGTCAGACTTACGGGTGTGATTGCGCTGCCTTGAGTCGCGCTGAACGTCACGCAATTGACACTTACTGGCGGCAAAACGGTGATCGAGCAGTTGAGAGTGCCTTTGTTTCCCTTGCTGTCAGTGATTGTCACTGTATAGCTGAAGGTGCCGCTCACGGTTGGCGTGCCGGAGATAGTTCCGGAAGTTGAGATGCTCAGCCCCGCAGGGAGACCGGTTGCCGTGAAGGTGTAGGGGGCGCCTGAGCCGCCACTGCCTGTCAATGTCACCGATACGATTGCTTCGCCCTGAATTGCGTCGATTGAAAGACAAGTTGCGCTGACAGGTGGAGCGACCGTTACCGAGCAGTTGACGGTGCCTGTGTGGCCGTTGCTGTCGGTCACAGTGACGGTGTAGCTGAAGGTGCCGCTGACCGTCGGTGTGCCGCTGATAGTGCCGGTGCTCGAAATGCT
>JBEKDN010000314.1:0-7295 GCA_050014335.1 Occallatibacter sp.
AATTGTTTTTGCGCAGATCGCCTCGCCCAGCCGCACTCGCATTCAAAGTTACATAGATTTGCGCCTTCAGGTAAAAGAAACAGTTGAGCGCATCAACCGCCTGTATGAAACCGCGCATTGGAAACCAATCGTTCTGATTGAACGCCAGTGCAGCCACGACGAAGTGGAACGCTTCTATCGCGCCGCCGATATTTGCCTGGTAACTTCTCTTCATGACGGAATGAATCTTGTTGCCAAGGAGTATTTAGCAGCTCGGGACGATGGCGATGGTGTATTGATACTGAGTCATTTCACGGGTGCCGCGCGCGAGCTGACCGACGCTCTGCTGATAAATCCTTACGATACGGAACAAATGTGTGATGCCATTCACAACGCGCTGCGCATGAACCCCGCGGCGCGGCGCCGCAGGATGCGGCGTATGAGGCAGCATGTCAAAGACCACAATATCTATCGTTGGGCCTCCACCATAGTCACAGATATTTGTTCCGTGCAGATCGAAGATGAACTTCTGGAGGTTTCCCTCAATCGTTCGCATCGCAAGCTTGCTTGACAGTCCGCCATTGCATGTTCGTCCCTTAACCAACTTCATTTTCCTGAGCCGGTACTGAACACGCAATCAGCAATTCTGCTTCGGAGGTAATTTATGCCAGTCTTGTTAGAGCGTAGCGATACTTTTGCGGACTATCCGTTGACGATGTCCGCCGAAGAGTTTTTGCGCGCATTGTCTTCAGCGCGAAAGAGCGCGTTGCTGTTCGACTTTGATGGAACCTTGGCGCCATTTAACATCGATCCCTCGGCAGTGCGGCCCTGGCCTGGTATTCCCGAACTGCTGCAGCGCATTCAGGATTCTTCCCGTACCCATCTTGCGGTCGTTACAGGAAGGCCAGCCAATGAAGTAGGCCAATTGCTTTCCCTGCGCCTTCCACTTGATATTTGGGGATTGCATGGAGCCGAACGGCTTCATCCCGACGGCAAGCTGGAGCGCGATGAGTTGCCTGCGCAAGATAAGCGGGCGCTTGTTGACGCCCGCGCCTTGCTGCAATCCGCGCAACTTCCAGAAGGTATCAGAATTGAAAACAAATGGAATGCAATCGTGCTGCACTGGCGCGGAATCTCCAAACGGCTTTCGCAAGCCGCCGGCGAGTATGCCGAAAACTTGATGCTTCCATTCGTCAACAACTCCGGGCTGCGAATCCTCCCGTTTGACGGCGGCGTTGAGTTGCGATCCGGCCACAACAAGGGCGATGCCATTCGCATGATCCTGGAGGAACTGCCCGTCGATGCGCCAGTCGCTTACCTGGGCGACGATGCCACCGACGAAGATGCCTTTCAGGCCCTTCTGGGAAGAGGTTTTACTGTCTTGGTGCGCCCTCGCTGGCGGCCGACAAATGCGCATCATTGGCTGCGCGGACCGATACAGCTCCAGCGATTCCTGGCTGCCTGGCTGGCCGCTCTGCGGCAATAGCGTAGTGGATTTGTTCTTCCTGTTTCATCGCTCCGGCGGCGGGGATGCCGGCGCATTAGCCTAGTGACTGCTGGGCTTCAAGATCATGCGGGTTTTGTGAAATTCGGGAGCCGATCCCTGACAATCTTTTCCACATGCATTTTACCGATAATTATCTATCTCCGGAGCACAATAGAAGCAGTACCAAACCGAGGCCCCAATGACCCTTCACCAATCTCCAACCCGCGCAATCTCACTCACAAATCCATACGCCCAGACCCCAGTTTTTCACCCCATCTTCTCCATTGATTCGCCAAAAAATCCGCCACCCCCCACCCCCCCTACCCCATGAAGCCCCATTTCCAACCCCTCCATATCACCTAACCACCAAACAATCAACAACATAAGATTTAACCCTGTTAATTAAGTAGTAACTGCTAACCCTCGTTTTTGCCCCGTTTTCAGCCCAAAAACCAGCCTTTCCAGTCAAAAACTACCCTTTTTCCAGCGATTTTTAGAAGGTCGTGCGAGCACGCGCTACGTCAAGCAAACCGCTCCTTGAAGCGCAGCGTTGGCGTTAACCATGCGCGCATACAAATCAGAATCGCCCGGAAATTCCCGGGCGATTCTGTGCAAAGAGGGGTTGCCTGATCCGCATAGCTTACTTGCTGAAGCACACGCTTTGACAAGCAGTCATTTGCGCCGCGCAAGCCTGCTCGCAGACTGGATTGCCTTCCCAGCATTGTTGCGAGCATTGAGTCATTGCCGCTCCGCAGGCATTCATGCAAACGCCGCAGGCCTGGTCGCAGCCTGCTGCCTTGACTGAATTCGGCATGCAAAAAACAGTGATTGCGGCCATCACAACAAACGCGAACTTCATGGCGATCTTCATAATTCTCCTTAGAGGGCCAAGCGGCCCTGGTTGATGAAGCGGGGGAGGTTGAAGTGCCTTACAGCACCAGGGACTGCACTTGCTGCTGGCCTTTGTCGTCAAGCTTTCCGACCCAGGCCTGCTGCACCTTGCCGCTCCTGTCGATCAACAGCAGCGTTGGAGTGCCACTTACGCCCATCAAATCAAGCCGGCTCGACACCACCTGAATCGAAGGCGCAATCGATTGCCGCACATACGGCTCCGATTCGTCTAATGACTCCGGCAGCACGGCCACAATCTTCAATCGCCCCTGGCTCCGCGCCACCAGATCCTTGTAAAACGGTTCACTGTCGCGGCAGAAGTGGCAGTGCGTTGAAATGGCCAGAACCAGCGTCTTGCTCTGCTGCCCAAATCGCACGCCCGGCAGCGTAACCGTCTGCCCCACAAGCGTTGACGCGGGTTTTATGGATTCCGCATGGCGTTGAAATTCCTGGCGGCCAAAAAATGCCACTAAAACGACCGCTGCAACGATGACTGAAATGTTGGCTATTGTTTCCAAGCGCTTCATGCGGTGAATCCTCCATACTGTTCAACAAAACGTGCGGCCTCAACTCCGGTTTCTGCCAGAGAGAAGCAGTGCGATCCAAGGGGGGAACCAATGTCAACTCGACGCCGGGTTCATCGGCATTTAAACCAAAACTGAAAGATATTTAAAGCTCAGTCTTTGTTCTTGGGAATCCAGATAGCTCGACTACCGCTGACTGATAACGGTAACTAGATTCGCCGCAATACTAATAACGTTGGTAATCATTGTCAAGCGAATATATATAATCCTTGGTAACCACTCCAATAGGTATGAGTAGAAACCACTTGAGCGACGGCTTTCGGTCCGCCCTAGCATTTTTGTATGCCCAATCGTCGAAAAAAGCGCGCCGGAAGAAGATCGGCAGATCTCTTCCGGCGCGCTCGTTCAGTTGCCTGGTGGTGATTAGTTGACGGTGCAGGCCGTCCCGTTCAGCGAGAAGGCCGTGGGGATTGCGTTGGTGACGCCGTTCCAGGTCCCGTTAAAGCCCAAGCCGGTGAGGGTGCCGTTGGCGGCAATGCTGCCGTTGTAACTCTCATTCTTCACCGTGACATTCGCGCCGCTCTGGCTTTCAATGCCGTTCCAGAAGGACGCAACCGTTTGCCCATTGGCGAAGGTCCAGGTCAGCGTCCAACTGGTGATCGCGGCCGGTCCGTTGACGATGGTGATGGACGCTCCGAAAGCGCTGGAGTTCTGCGGCGAGATCACGTAGTCCACGGTGCAGGCACCGCCGGAAGGAGCAACGGTCAGCGCGATGGTTGTTGTCGCCGTCGTCGTGCCCGAGGTTCCGGTGATGGGGATCGTGGATGTGCCGACGGTGGCCGTGCTGCTGGCCGTCAGCGTGAGCACGGTGGAGCTAGTGGAAGACGTCGGGCTGAACGATGCGGTGACGCCACTGGGAAGTCCTGATGCGCTAAATGCCACGCTGCCTGTAAATCCGTTCACATCCGTTACCGTGATGGTGTCTGTGCCGCTGCTGCCCTGCGTAACAGACAGCGTTGAGGCAGACCTGCTCAGCGTAAAGCTGGCAGTCGCCTTGGCGCTGACCGTAAGCGCGATGGTTGTGGTTGCGGTCAGTGAGCCGGAGGTTCCAGTGACGGTCACTGTCGATGTGCCGGCCGCGGCCGTGCTGCTGGCCGTCAGCGTGAGCACGCTGGTACTGGCTGTTGGATTCGTAGCGAAAGCCGCCGTGACTCCGCTCGGCAGGCCGGAGGCGGCAAGCGTTACGTTGCCTGTGAAGCCGTTCAAGTCTGTCACGGTAATGGTGTCTGTACCGCTGCTGCCCTGCGTAACAGACAGCGTTGAGGCAGACCTGCTCAGCGTAAAGCTGGCAGTCGCCTTGGCGCTGACAGTAAGCGCGATGGTTGTGCTTGCGGTCAGTGTGCCGGAGGTTCCAGTGATAGTGACCGTAGAGCTTCCAACCGTGGCCGTGGCACTGGCAGTGAATGTCAGCACGCTGGTCGCGGTAGCTGGGTTAGTGCCATAGGCCACAGTAACTCCGCTGGGCAACCCAGTTGCCGCCAGAGTTATGCTGCCGGTGAACCCGCCTGTATCGGACACCGTGACGTTGGCGGTGCCCGTGCCTCCCTGAACCAGCGAAAGAGCGGTTGGTGAAGCGGCAAGCGTAAAGCCCGGCGTTGCCGCCGCGCCGTTGACTGTACAAGCGACTCCGTTGATCGCGAAGTTTGTTGGCACAGCGTTGGTGACGCCATTCCAGCTTCCGTCGAAGCCCATGCCTGCGTAGTTGCCGCCGGCGGCGATGCTTCCGTTGTAACTCTCGCTGGCCACCTTCACGTTCGCGCCGCTCTGCGATTCCACGCCGTTCCAGAGGGACGTAATTGTCTGTCCATTGGCGTACGTCCAGGTCAGCACCCAACTGGTCAAGGCGAGCGTTCCCGTGTTGTCGATGGTGATCGCCCCACTGAAGGCGCTTGTGCTTTGCGTTGTAGCCGCATACACAATGTTGCACGCGAAGGAACCGACGGTGAGGGCGATGGTGGTGGTTGCGGTCAGTGTTCCTGAGGTCCCGGTAATGGTGACGGTGGATGTTCCGGAGGCTGCCGAGCTGCTGGCCGTCAACGTCAGCACACTGGTGCTGGTGGTGGGGTTAGTGGTGAATGCGGCAGTGACACCGGAAGGCAGGCCCGAGGCGGCAAGCGTTACGCTGCCGCTGAATCCGCTCACATCGGTTACCGCAATAACGTCGGTGCCGCTCGAGCCTTTGGCAACCGACAGGGTAGCCGTCGAAGGCGCCAGCGTGAAGCTGCCTCCCGCGCCCGACAAAGTCTCTGCGCTGGCTTGAGCCGATGCCGCCGACGTGCCGTCCGAGTCCACAGCTTCCACAACGTAGTAGTAAGTTGTCGAAGCCGTGAGGCTAGTGTCCAAGTAGCTTGTGGCCTTTGTGCCGCTGGCAATCAAGTTGCTCGATGACGGAGTAAATCCATTGGTTGTGCCGCGGAAGACGTTGTAGGAACTGATAGTGCAGTTAGCCGGAGCGGTATCCGCGGTAAAGCTCACTTTGATGACGCTGGCTGAAACCGCCGTTCCGGTCAGCCCGGCCGGTGCCGAAGGCACTGTGGCGCACGATGCGCCAGTGCCGCCGAGCATCAGCATGGCCGCATCGTCGGCGGGCACGCTGGCCGTATAGCTGCCGGTAAAATTGCCCAAGTTCGTGCCGGCCCACAAATCGGTAACGCTGACGGATTGAGTGGATGACAGCCCGGCTTCAGTCCAAGTGACTGTAATGCTCGCGGCAGAGGCGGTGTTATTCAAGAGGGCAACGGCTGTGCCGCCGGTAACCGGTTTCGCCCACACTTGCAGCCCAGCGCCATTGTCGTACACGATACTTCCCTGAATGCCCAGAGGATCCTGATCGACGGCGATGACTGCCGCATTGGTGAGCGTCGCCAGAGTCGCCGAACTCATGGTAAGCAAATCGTTGCCCGCAATAAGTGGAGCCGCGCTCATGGCCCACATGGCGAAATGCGCTTGATCCTGAGCCGCGGTCATGCCGCCATTGCCCACCTCAAGCATATCCGGATCGTTCCAGCCGCCGGGCCCCGCGTAAGGAGCGTAAGCGGCATTCGATTCCAGATTGGTGATCATGGCGGACCAGCTATCGCTGATATCGCTGGTGGTGCGCCATGAATTGCCTACCGCCGGACCCCAGGTCCAGGGTGAGTTGTCTCCCCATTCGCACATGCTGAAATCGATATTTGCTTTTGCGGCTGCTAGGTCTTGCGCAAACTCCGTGTAGATCGTCTGCGGATCCAAACCGCTGGTGCTGCACCAGTCCATTTTGATGTAATCGATGCCCCAGGAGACGTAGGTGGCGATGTCTTGCTGGTAATAGCCGTAGCTACCGGGATACCCAGCGCAAGTCGCTGTTCCCATGTCTTCGTAGAGACCCAATTTCAAGCCCAGGCTGTGGACGTATGTGGCCACCGCCGCCATGCCGTCCGGAAACTTTGTTGGATCGGCGACGAGGTTGCCGTTCGCGTCGCGGCTGCTGGCCATCCAGCAATCGTCCAGGTTAATGTACTCGTAGCCGGCCGCCTTCATTCCGTTGCTGGCAATCGTGCTGGCGATTTGCTCCACGATCGCCTCGTCGGCGCTACAGCCGTAGTAGTTCCAGCTACTCCAGCCCATGGGTGGAGTGCGGGCCAGGCCATTGTTGGCGGCCAGAGCATGGGGCGCGGCAACCAGCGCCAGCAACGCAGCACACACCAGCAGCCAAAGAGAGGGGTAACGCGCCAACTGCGGCTGCGGATTTAACCTGCGATTGGAATAGTTCTTTTCCAAAGTATCAATTCCTCTTCTTTCAGGGACAACAGGATTCAAGCGTCTCCCTTCTCAATAAACATACGACTCATACTCATGTCAATTTATTGCTGTTTTGCCGGGTGAAGCAATCGCATTTCAAGACATCTCCAGCGGGTTGAATGGAAAGCCGTCGCCCAATCCAGCGTGCCTATCTGAATCCGGGATCATGGGTCTCCCACGTCGGGCAGCGCCGAGTGGCCCGCTCATCAGTTCCAAGGAATCACCATGAGTCATAAGCCCCGTGCCCGTTCATCGCGGATTTCTTATCGAGACTTGTGGGCGGATGCCCCAGGTTTCTCCTTACAGGCAGGTGGCCCGGTCATCAACCCTGAAGAATCGCGATGAGTGATGAGCAGCTGTGCCCCGTGTTCATCGCAGTTTTATCGCGATGAGCGGGTCGTGGGCGGTTGGCCCCGGTCGCGGCGATTTTCTCCAACCAAGATGTGTGTGCCCCCGTCCCTGCTTTTGGGGACCGGGGATAGGAGACTCACCATTTACTGATGGATGGGAAACCACAAACCTCAACCCGCGTCCTTCCTGACCCCTGATCCCTGACCCCTGTTCTGCGGGTGGGC
>JBEKDN010000315.1:0-5469 GCA_050014335.1 Occallatibacter sp.
CGCAGGTGGTTCCATTAACTGCGAAGGAAACAGGGACGGCATTGGTGGTTCCATTCCAGGTGCCGTTGAATCCAATACCGGCAATATTGCCTCCGGCCGCAACGCTGCCGTTGTAGCTCAGATTTTTTACTGTGACATTGGCGCCGCTTTGCGTCTCCGTGCCGTCCCAGAGAGAAGTAATTGTTTGCCCATTGGCAAAGGTCCAGGTCAGCGTCCAGCTTGTCCAGGCCGTTGTTCCCGTATTGTCGATGGTGATGGCCGCGCCGAAAGCGCTGGAGTTTTGCGGGGTAATCGCGTAGATAACTTTGCACGCTGTTTGGGCTGCTGCGGTGGATGCCAGAACAATCGCTGCTGCCAGGATTATCCCGCAAGCACGAAGGAAACGGTGCTTCATGGTGCGCTCCTTTATTTGACGCCAGCGTTCTTCTAATTTCCCTGCATGGGGGAGGGTCGGGACGCAGCGTGTTATTCCGTGAGTCATGGTTGGGAGTTAGTCCGGAAGCGGGGCAAAATACTCCGCTTCCGGACGAAACAAATCACCCAGTGCTATTGCGACGTGGTATAGGTTACAGGCGTCAATGCCGGCGTGCAGGCACTTACGCAGCTCGTGGGATACGTGAATGAGTAGATGCGTCCGCTGTTAATGAGCGTGTTGGTCACATCGAAGACTTGCAGCTCGTACGATGTTCCGCCTGGCACGGTGGGGCCGGCGATGTAATCGTCTCCCAGATCCGCATCCATAACAGCCGCGGTCCATACGCCGTTTTGCAGATATTGCACGCCGTGAATGCCGTTCGGCAAATGAGTGATGGAGATTGCCGACCAGTAGGGGCTAGCGCCGTTCAGGAATCCGATGTTGATATCGCCTGTGTAATTGGGGGAGGGTTCAAAGTACCAATGGAGCTGGCGATTGTTCCAGTAGTTTGGATAAATGGCACCGGCTGGAGCGCCGTTGATTGTGTAGTTGTCCAGCGCGGCCTGTGCCTGATCAAGGTGATAAGGATCGTCACGGCACCATGAGTTTTCGTCCTGGCAACTATCGGCCACAACCAGGTCAAGTTCCGCACCGGTGAATTGGTCGGCTTCCCATCCCAGGCCTCCACGGCAGAATGACAAGTCCTGATTGCCATCGTTCGTGCCGTTGCAGTTGTCGCCCATGGTGATGTGCACCCAGCGGCCGCAGTTCAGACCGTTGTTCCACAAGCCGATATCCCCGGCGTTTGGCCCGGTGGCGGAGATAGGACGGCTCAACGTCAGGGTGTAGTTACCGGGATCGTTCTGCACATTGAGGGCAACAAAGTTCTGCGAGTCGATGTACGCCTGCGGCACGCCGCAGCCGCCATAAGGAGCACCGAGGGAAGTGAACCATGTCCCGTTGCCGGTATATTGCGCCGGTGAGGGAGCGGTTGCTGAGACCGTAAACGGAACCGCATTGCTGGTTACGCCGTCCACGACCGCAGTCACGTTGTAGGTGCCTGCCGCCAGGGTTGGAACTGTAACGGCGATCGAGTCGACGGTCCATGTGGTGACAGTTGCAGCCGTCGTGCCGAAGTTAATGACGCTCGATCCCTGTGTCGATCCGAAGGATGTTCCGACGCCGGGCATGACCGTGAAGGTACTGCCAGCGATGCCTACGGCAGGACTGACCCATGCAATCTGGACCATCGGAGCCGAAGAGACGGTCAGCGCGATGCTGGTGGTTGCGATCAAAGTCCCGGAGGAACCACCGGTAGCCACACCCTGAATGCTGATCGTAGCTGTGCCAACGGTTGCCGAGCTGGTGGCGATGAGTGACAGCACGCTGGAGTTGGTGGTGGGGTTGACGCTCCATGAAGCGGTGACGCCTGAGGGCATTCCGGATGCGGTAAGAGTTACAGCACCTGTGAATCCGCCCGCGTCCGTCACATTGATGGTGTCAGTGCCGCCTCCGTTCAGGCCGATCGTCAATGCCGCGGCCGTAGGCGCGAGTGTAAAGCTTCCGGTTGTAGCACCTGCCGTGATCGTCAACGGGATTACAATCGATTTTGAAGTTGTGCCGGAGGTTACAGTGACGGTGATCGAGGACGTGCCCAGCGTGGCCGTTGCGCTAGCCGTGAGCGTGATCACGTAGGTTGTGCTGGTCGGATTGGTGACGGAAGCAGTGACGCCTGAGGGTAGGCCGGTGAGTGAAACAGTGGGTGTACCTGTGGCGCCGGTCACCGTGATGGTGCAAGTGGCGCTGCCGCCTTGCTGCAGCGTCAGTCCGCTACCGCAGGAGGCTGAAATGCTGAAGCCCGCCGTCACGGTGAGTGCAACTGTGGTGGTTGAGACCAACGTGCCGGAAGTTCCGGTAATAGTGATCGTGCCGACCCCTACGGTGGCCGTGGCGCTGGCAGTCAGCGTGAGTACGCTGGTGCTTGTTGTGGGGTTGGTGGCGAAGGTGGCAGTGACGCCCGTGGGCAGACCCGAAGCCGCAAGCGTTACAGAGCCGGCGAATGGGCTTATGTCCGTAACGGTGATGGTGATTGTGCAACTGGTGCCCTGCGGAAGAGAGCATGAGGTCACCGAGGGCTTCAGCGTAAAGCCGCCTGTCGAAGAGACGACGGTGATTGGGAAAATGACAGTCGCGGTGGTTGTGCCAGAGGTTCCCGTGATGGTGCCCGAATAGGTTCCAACGGCGGCTGTGGCGCTGGCCGTGCATGTCATCACGGCAGTGGTGGTCACCGGGCTTGGGGAAACCGTGCAAGTTATTCCGGTGGGCATGCCTGTGAAGGAAAGCGTTACGCTACCTGTGAAGCCGCCGAGGTCGGTGACTGTGATGGTGGAGGTGGCGGTCTTGCCTTGAGTAATGGTGAGCGGGGAAACCGTCAGCGTGAATCCCGGGTTGGCTGAGACGGTGATGCTTATGGCGCTTGAAGTGCTAGCCGCGTAGGTGGTCGATCCAGCATAAACAGCCGTAATCGAGTCGGTTCCCGCCGTCGCGAATGAGGTCGCAAGCGTTGCTTTGCCCGCACTAAGCGTTCCGGTTCCGAGTGAAGTTGTGCCAGAGTAGAAGGTAACTGTGCCTGTAGCGGCTGTAGGCGCAACTGTCGCGGTAAGAGTGACGCTGGCGCCGACCTTGGGCGTGGTGGTGGATGCAGTGAGCGTGGTGGTGGTGGCCGTCAACGTCGCCGCACTGACCGTAATCGAAACGGCAGTTGATGTGCTGGTCGCGTAGCTCGTTGATCCAGCGTATACAGCGGTGAGAGAGTCCGTTCCGGCGGTGGCGAAAGATGTGGTAAGCGTTGCCACGCCGGATGCCAATGTTCCAGTGCCGAGCGAAGTTGTTCCCGAATAGAAGGTGACAGTGCCTGTGGCCGCCGAGGGCGACACCGTGGCAGTCAGCGTGACGCTAGCGCCAACCTTTGGCGTGGTGGTGGATGCGGTGAGGGTGGTGGTCGTGGCGGTCTTGGCCGCGCCGCCGCAGGTGGTTCCATTGACTGCGAACGAAGTGGGAACCGCATTGGTGACGCCGTTCCATGTCCCGTTGAATCCGACGCCGGTTACGCTTCCGCTAGCGGAAACGCTGCCATTGTAAGGTTCGTTCTTTACCGTGACAACAGCGCCGCTTTGGGTTTCAATGCCGTTCCAGAGAGAGGTAATGGTCTGTCCGTTGGCGAAGGTCCAAGTCAGCGTCCAGCTAGTCCAGGCGGTCGTGCCTGTATTTTGAATTGTCAGGGCAGCGCCAAATGCGCTGGTATTTTGCGGTGAAATCGTATAAATGACGTTGCACGCAGTTTGGGCTGCCGCAGTGGATGCCAGGACAATCGCTGCTGTCAGGATTATCCAGCAAGCACGAAGGAAGTTGTGCTTCATGGTACGCTCCTTGTTTTGACGCTGGCGGCCCAAACCAAGTGGGGCACAGCGGTTTCTAGATGAGTTCAGTTGAGGCATGAGCTTCAGGCGCATACCTATTTCCGTAATTATTCGGTCCGATCTTTCAAAAAATCCTTCCGAGACCACCATGCGAAGATATCCAGCCTCGGAGTTATCGCTTGAAACCCGTCCGGAATCGAAGTGAGTACGCTCCGATTCCGGACTTGAAAGACTACATACTTACTTTGCCGCGGTAACAGCAGCGGCGACGGCAGGCTGTGAAGTGGTGTAAGTTACCTGCGTAAATGGCGGCAGGCAAGCATCCACTGGGCAGCTAGCCGGGAACGAGAACGAGTAAATGCGCCCGTTATTGATTGGCTGGTTGGTAATATCCAATACCTGGATCTCATACAGCGATCCTCCCAAGACGGTGGGTGCAATGATGAAGTCTTCGCCCAAGTCGCCGTCCATCACAGCCGGAACCCATGCACCGTTGGAGTAGTAATTCACTCCGTGAATGCCGTTTTGCAGGTGAGTGATGGAGATAGCTCCCCAGGTAACACTGGCGCTGGTAATGAAACCGATGTTGATGTCGCCCGTGTAGAGTGGAGCCTCTTCGAAGTACCAGCTGATCTGCCGGTTCTGCCAGGAGTTGGGGAACATGTCTCCGACAGGCACCCCGTTGAGCTCAAACAAATTCAACGATCCCTGCGCCAGGTCAAGGTGATAGGCATCGTCACGGCACCAGGCGTTTCCATCCTGGCAGCTGTCACCAACAACCATATCCAGTTCAGCGCCGGTAAATTGGTCCGCAACCCATCCGTCAGCGCCCTGGCAGAAGGGATAATCTTGCGCGCCATTGTTGATGCCCGTGCAGAAGTCGTCGATGGTCACATGCACATAACGGCCGCAATTGGCTCCGTTGTCGAAGAAGCCGATATAGGCCAGGTTTGCCCCGCTAATCGGCCGTGGGAAGTACGTGGTGTAGTTGCCGGGCGTGTTCTGCACATTGAGGGCAACAAAGTTTTGCGTGTCCAGGTTTGCCTGCGGAACGCCGCAACCGCCATACGGCTGGCCCAGCGAGCTGAACCAGGTGGAGTTGCCGGTATTCATCTGTGGGCTAGGCGCGGCGGCGGCAATCGTAAACGGCAACGGATTGCTGGTTACCCCGCCCGTTGAAACGGTCACGTTGTAGCTGCCCGCGGCCAGACTGGGAACCGTGACCACAATGGCGTCGTCCACCCATGCAGTCACAGTGGCCGCTGTTGTGCCAAAGAATACTTCGCCTGTGCCTTGCGCCGATCCAACGGTCATACCGATGCCTGAGGGCATGATGGTCATGGAACTGCCTGCAATGCCAGCAGCCGGACTAACCCATGCGATCTGCAACGGAGATGCGGCGACGGTGAGGGCAATGGTTGTGGTTTTAACCAGTGTGCCGGATGTGCCGGTGACGGTGATGTTGTAAGCTCCAGCGGTTGCCGTGCTGGCCGCTGTCAACGTCAACACGCCGGTGATCGTGGCGGAGTTGGTATTGAACGAGGCAGTCACTCCGGTAGGCAGTCCAGATGCGGTAAACAATACATTGCCGGCGAACGGGCTTACATCTGTAATCGTTATGGTGTCGGTTGCGGT
>JBEKDN010000316.1:0-4645 GCA_050014335.1 Occallatibacter sp.
CATATACAGCACAGTGTCGGTGGTATGTGACAGGTTGGGAATCTGTATCCATGCAATGATCTGTCCGGTAACCGGGCTGTACTCCTCGATCTCGTAATTCAACTGGTTTTGGCCGGCTGGATCTGTGGTAAAGATCAAGTCGAAAGCATTGATGTTCGCCATGTGACCACCATTTCCGGTTGTGGCCAGCGATGGATCTGTTGTGTTGATGAGGAACGGAAAGTTAGCCTGGTCGGTATTCGGCACCTGAGTATGGTCGATGACGATGGTGCGCGAGAAGCTGTAACCGTTTGATGCGCAGACCGGCGGAGGCAGGATCGGAGGAGTCAGTGTGATTGAGGCCGAAGCGGACTTCGTCGTATCTGCCTGGCTGGTTGCGGTCACTGTTACCGTTTGTTGAACCAGAATCGTGGAGGGTGCCGTGTAGAGCCCGTTCGCGTCAATCGTTCCTGTCCCGGCAGGGCTGATACTCCATGTGACTGCGGTATTGCTGGTATAGGTTACAGAAGCAGTGAACTGCTGCTTCTGGCCGCCGTTATTTGTCAGGGTTACCGTTGCGGGAGTGACACTGACTGCTACTGGAGGGATAAGAGTGATCGTGGCCGTGACAGTAGTGGATCCGCTGGTCGCCGTGACAGTTACAGTTTGTTGTGTGGCGATGCTCGCGGGTGCCGTGTAGAGACCGGTTTGGTCAATCGTGCCTGCGCCGATCGGTGAGATCGACCAGGACACCACGCCGGAGCAGTTGCCTGGAACTGATGCGGTGAACTGCTGCGTTTGCCCTTGATACAGACTGCCAGAATAGGTATTGAGGGCGATACCCTCCGGCGATAAGTCGTAGAAGATAGAAGGCGAGCTTTGGTTGGCATATTCGGTAGCAATCCAATCGGGCGAACGAGCGATGCTGGAGATGCGGAACTCATCCTCGGATGCGGTCGCAGACTGGTTCCCATATACTGCCGGACCTAATCCCAAATACGTTGTTGCCGTTGGATTCTCTGATATTGTCTCTTGCACATCGATAACCGGATTGCCAGGATAACCTTGAGCCAGAACTCCGTTGACATAGGCAGAACCGTAAGAAACTTGTGTCCCATCTGCTTGCCTAATCTGTGTAATCGTAACCGTCAGATACGACCACTCGCCGGAATTAATCGGCACCCACATCCCAACACCTTGGGCGCTAAGCTCAACCTCAACACCATCGCCCTCAACCGCAAGCGCCCAACCTGGCCAATCCTGGCCGAATATTCCGCCATACGTGTTGGCGCTGGGTTTCACCCAAACAGAGTAGGTGGCAGTACCAGATAATGTGTTTTCCATGTCTGGCCGCGTTCCAACAGTTGCGTAGGTTGTACCGTTAGTCGCCATTCCACTGTCGATCTGACCGGCCGTCACAGTTGCTCCGTTGTTGGTGGCGTTATTTTGGTTGCTGGTGCTGTCGGCAAGCGTAAGTTGGCCTCCGTTGTTGGCCACATGCCAGACACCCAAGTAGTTTGCATCCCAAACACTTGTTGGGTTTTGTTGCGAAGTGGTAATATTCGGGTTTCCGTAGAAAAGATAGATAGTGGTGTCCTGGCTATGCGACACTATTGGAATCTGCACCCACGCGATGACTTGTCCGGTTTGGGGGTTGTACTCCTCCATCTCGTAGGGAAGCGGATTCTGGCCGGCGGCATCCGACGTGAAGAAGATGTCGTACCCATTCGAATTGGAAACGTGACCGCCGTTGGCTGTAGTGGCCAGCAGCGGGTCGGTAGTGTTGAGGAGGAATGGGAAGCTGGTTTGGTCGGTATTCGGCACCAAGTTGTGATTGATGGTAATTGCTCGACCGAAGCTGTAACCATTCCCAGCACACGATACTGCTGGATTCACCGTCAGCACAACACTCGCCGTGGCAGTGGTGTAGTCGACCGTATCGGTGGGCGTGAGAATCACGGAGAGCGTTTGCGTTCCGGCTGCCAACACGGTGCCGCTGGCTGGCGTGTAGGAAAACGCGCCTGCAACCGTTGAGGTGGCGTCAAGCTGCGCGGCACTCAATGCCGTTCCTGCGCTGATGGCAGCGGGCGCAGTCCATGTAATAACAGGCGTGGCTTGGTTCACCGTCAACTGCACAGTAACTTCCGCTGGAGTCGCATAGTCGGCCGTGTCGGTGGGCGTGCAGTTGACTGAAAGTACCTGCGTTCCGGCGCTCAAGATCGTCCCGGCGGCTGGCGTATAGACGCAGGGGCCGGCAACACTCAGGCTTGCGTTCAACTGTGTTCCGCTCAGCGCCGTGCCATAGGTGATCGGTGCCGGTGTCGCCCACGTAATCGCCGGCGTAGCCGCATTTACGATGACGCTCTGCGTAACCTGCGCCGCTGCCGCGTAGTCGGCGTTTCCCGCCTGATTGGCGGCCACCACCACAGTGCCCGCGCCGGTGATGGTCAGCGTGCTGCCGTTCACCGTGCCCGGCCCGGAGACCACGCTAAAGCTCATCGTCAGCCCGGAGGTTGAAGTGGCGAAAAGCGTGATGGGAGAGACTCCATAGGTCACAGGCGACGATAGCGGCGTGAAGGTGATCGTCTGCGCCGCCGACATGACAGTCAGCGTGCCGTTCACAAAGACGAAGCTGTAGTTGGCCGCCGCGAGCGTGCCCGCCGCCGCCGTGATCGGATAACTGCCCGGAGCCGAAGTGCTCGTGGCCGTCGTCGTCAGGCTCGCCGCGCCGCTCGCCACGCTGGAGGTGTCGCCGTTCACGAAGCCGGTGAGGGTGTCCGTGAAGCTCGGGTTGGCCGCTCCGTAAGCGCGGCTGGCGTTGTCCGCCGTCACCGTCAGCACGGCCTTGTTCACAGTTACGCTCTGCGTCACCTGCGCCGCCGCCGCGTAGTCGGTGTTGCCTGCCTGGTTGGCGGCCACCACCACCGTGCCCGCGCCGGTGATGGTCAGTGTGCTGCCGTTCACCGCGCCCGGCCCGGAGACCACCCTAAAGCTCACCGTCAACCCGGAGGTTGAAGTGGCAGACAGCGTGATGGGAGAGACGCCGTAGGTCACGGGCGAAGTGGGTGCCGTAAAGGCGATGGTCTGCGCCGCCGACGCGACAGTCAGCGTGCCGTTTACAAAGACGAAGCTGTAGTTGGCTGCCGCGAGCGTGCCCGCCGCCGCCGTGATCGGATAGCTGCCCGGCGCGGAGGTGGTTGTGGCCGTTGTCGTCAGGCTCGCCGCGCCGCTCACCACGCTGGAGGTGTCGCCGTTCACATACCCAGTGAAGGTGTCGGTGAAGCTCGGGTTGGCCGCTCCATAAGCGCGGCTGGCGCTCGTCGCCGTCACCGTCAGAACGGCCTTGTTCACCGCCAGAGTTACCGAGGCCGAAGTAGAGTTAAAGAGTGCCGTATTTGTGGGTGTAAAGGCCACCGAAAGCGTCTGTGATCCGGCCGCAAGAACAGCGCCAGCCGCGGGCGTATAACCGAAAGTGCCCGGCACGCTTGCCGTTGCATCCAATTGCGTCGCGCTCAAAGCCGTGCCGTAAGTGATGGCCGCAGGTGTTGCCCAAGTGATCGTCGGCGTTGTCTTGGCCGTAGTTAGAGTTACAGTGGCCGTGCCGGATTTGCTCGTGTCCGCCTGGCTGGTTGCAGTCACACTGACAGTAATTCCATCGAATGGATCTCCGTTGTTGCCAAATGCCGAGTTGCCGTTGATGTAAATCTTGTCCGCAACCAGCATCAAGAAGCCGCTGGCGTTGCTGCCGGTGATTTCGATCTCATCGCTCGGGAAATACAGCGCGCCATTCAGGACGGCGGTCGAACCGCCATTGATCTGATCCACGCACGAACCCTTGGTCGAGCAGCCGCTGCGATTGCCAAAATATAGGATTCCGTCGAATGCGCCCGTCGTAGGCGCGGATAATGTTGCTGTAACTTGCCCGCTTATCGTAACAGGCGTGTAATTATAACTGCTGGAGCATCCCCATCCTGCGCTGGATGTGTTATAAACTGTAACTCCCGTTCCCTTGACGACCGCTTGTGAGTTCAACACCATCCCGCCGCCGGCCATAATATAAGTGCCTGGACTTAGCGTAAAGGCCGTGCCATTGGTGTTTCCAATTGTAAGTCCGCCGCAATATACGCCGGGAGAGAGTGTGTTATTCGCCGCCTTTGAATTCATGTCGAAATACGCCGGAGTTTTACTTACGATGGTTCCGCTGGCCGGAGGAGCAATCGACGCCAACGGATCGCCTGGACTGGATACCTGGAAAGGCTGCACTTGCTTGTTGCTGATCGTGTCCCAGAGTTCGGTCTGCCCGTTGAGTTGCGCACCGCCGACGACGCTCACCTGAACATGGTTCTGCAGGTAAAGAGTCTCCGCCCCTTCCATCTCAAAGCCGTCGCTCGCGCTCGATTCAACGACGACTCCGCAAGCAGAGTAAACCGACTGCGCGCCCGCGATCTGAAATGCGCGGTCGGCCGTTGGATCCAAGGCATAAAGACACGCGCCCGGAGGCGCAGTGGCCGCAGAGGCCCTAAACTTGTCGGTTTGAAAGAGGAAGGCGGATAGGCACAGAAATGCAATAAGGGTAGAGCGGTGGAGTTTCATTCGATCCTCGCAGCCTGGGTTTCAAAACCAGTGAAACAGTGGTGAAACGATGCGCCACTTCAGCCAATAATTC
>JBEKDN010000317.1:0-2517 GCA_050014335.1 Occallatibacter sp.
CGCCGCGAAGACCGGGTCTTTTGCCAGCAATCCCAGTGTGCCTTTGCCTGCATTGATCTCGGCCACCATCTGGTTGGCGTTGGCTGCCGCGGAATTCAGATTCTCATAGAGCCGGTCGTCTTTAAGCAGTTTTCCCGCGCTGCCTTTGCCCTCATCCAGTTCGACCGTGATCTTGTTCAGCCGGTCGATCGCCGAGTTGGCCCGGCTATAAAGCGTATCGTCGTTCACCAGCTTGCCCAGTGATCCCTTGCCATCGGCCACGGCGCTCGTCACCCTCTGCAGATCGTTGACCAGCTGCGTGATCTTTCTGGCCAGCTCGGGGTCGTTGATCAGTTCACCCGCCGTGCCGCGCTTCGAGTTCAGCGAGTCGATCGTGATCTCCACCTTGTGCAGAAGCTTGTCGACATCTTTGATCGAGTCATTGCTGTTGCGCACAACGTCCTGAATGCTTGGCGAGCCGGAGGCCTTCAGCTCCGCATCATTGCCCGGAGGAGGCCCGCTGGCCCGCGTGGAAGTAATATCCAGGTAGCTGTCGCCCAGCACCCCGGCCTGCGCAATCGATGTGGTTGAATCGGTGTGAAGAAGGTGCAGATACTTGTGGCCCACCAGCATCGTCACCTCGACCGGCGTCGGATTGCGATCAGGTACCACGCGCACGTGCACTACGCTCCCGATCGTCACGCCTTCCAGAGTAACCGGTGCGCCATCCTTCAACCCGGCGGCGTTCTCAAAGTACGAACGCAGCGCCAGCTTGGTCTCGAACAGCCCGCCCGTCGAGCCGGACATGAGCAGTATCAGCCCCACCAGCACGGCCATGCCGGCCATCACCAGCGCACCCACTCTCAGTTGCGACCACTGAATCTCTTTCCGGCTTGGCACGGCACTCCTCTGGTTTCAATTGCGGAGCCTATCGATTCGGCGCCTAAACACTTTGAATTGGCCGCCCCACTCCTCCCGCAAACTTCGCAAGAAGGTGAGAATCCGTCCCTCTGCTAAAGGTCCGGATCAATAGAGGATACCAGAACCAGCGGCGTCACTGCCCATCTTCCAGCACCACGCTGGCCATGGCAAGCGTAGTGCTATGGGTGATGGAAAGCGCGGCGCGCGTTGCTCCCAGCCGTGCCGCAAACTGCGCCGCCCGTCCGTGAAAAAGAAGCGTGGGCCTTCCGCCGGGCTCACGGCCCACCTCAATCTCCAGCCAACTCACGCCATGGCTGATACCGGTGCCCAGCGCCTTGGCTCCAGCCTCCTTGGCGGCAAAGCGCGCCGCAAAGCTCTCCGCGGATTTGCGCTTGCGCAGGCAATAAGCCTGCTCCGCGGCCGTGTACACACGGTCCAGAAAGCGCTGACCATAGCGATTCACCGACTGCTGGATGCGCGCGATCTCTGTCAAATCAATTCCGGAGCCCACAATCATACTGTCTTTCAAACTACATCATTCCCCCTCGTCTTGTGCGCGACGAAAACTCCCGCCGCGCATCCCATCTGCTGAGAGAAATCGCCCGTCCAGTTACCAGAGCAGCGTACTTCAACGCTGTCCGCCGCATGGTTGTATCGAAGCCGCACAGCCGCCGTTCGACTCCGGCACAATGATGACGCTACGCCTCGCGCCACCGATAAAACGGATGTGAAGCTAATGGCACCCATCCACGAGAGATCAATTCCCAACAGCACCCCGTGGGCGCTGCAGATGAAAGCCATCTCCATCGAAGAGCCATCACGCCTGGTTCAGACCCTCACTGGCGCTATTCTGGGCTGCGGCGGATGGGTTCTCAGCCGCGGCGCAAACGATTCCGGAACCGTCAACATGCTCTTTGAATTCGAGCGCCAGGCATGCGTGGACATCTACAGCATCATGATCGCCGCCGGCCTCGAACTGAGCCAAAGCGGCCACATCCGCTTCACCGAACTCTGTCAATGCACGCGCAGCCATCAGCAGGAGTGCGGCTCGGACATCGCCAGCATCGACCTCGAAATTCAGACCTTCCCCATCGAGATGCTCCCCGGCATGCACGCCACGGAAACAGTCTGAGTTTGGCTCGGCATTCCTAGGAGATTGACTCGTTGCGATCAAGAAAACTAATATCTATGCGTGCATCCGGAGGCATCGGTAGCCTTTAGGCTCCTGTATTCGATCGTAGCAATCCCGTTGGCGAAGTTTGCTGACTGATATCGCCGAAAACAATGCCTTCCTAACTCCCCTTCGTAACCTTCGTCAGCATCTGCACAACACTGATATACCGCTCCGAGGCCGTCGGACCCTTCAAGCTCTTCATCAGCGCCGGATCGTCCAGCCCGCTGCTCCGCAGCTTGCCTTCCAACTCCGCTGGATCCACAATGCCCTCCAGTTCCAGACAAACCTGCGCCAGAACCAATGGCTTCACTGCCGCGGCGTTGGCCTGGCCGTCCTTGTTTCCCGCGTAGTTGGGGTCGGCGCCGGAACTCAGCAGAAGCTGCACCAACTCCGCGTTGCCATTCATCGCAGCGTAATGCAGCGCGCTCCAGCCATTTGCTGAG
>JBEKDN010000318.1:0-4163 GCA_050014335.1 Occallatibacter sp.
ACCACCAAGCAATCAACAACATAAGATTTCACCCTGTTAATTAAGTAGTAACTGCAACCCCTCGTTTTTGCCCCGTTTTCCGCCCAAAAACCAGCCCTTTCAATCAAAAACCACCCCTTTTTCACCAAAATCCGCACGACTCCTGAAATCCAGAAGACACAATGCAAATCCGCCGCCATCTCCACCAACCCAACCCAGAACCACGCCAGTGCCACTTGCACCCTCGACCCAGTCGGCAACCGTACCTCGGTCAACTCCACCTTCAGCGTCGTCAATCCCGTCGCCGGCAGTTACAATCCCGACGACCAGCTAGCCTCGGAGACCTACGACGCCAACGGCAACGTGACGTCGACCGGCGGCATGAGTTACACCTACGACTCACAAAACCGCATGCTCACCGCCTCCGGCAACGGCAAGTCGATCTCGATGATCTATGACGCCTTCGGCAACCGCGTCGCCAAGACGGTAACGGCCAACGGCGTCACCGTCACCACGCAGTATCTCGTCGAAGACGACGTCAACCCAACCGGCTACCCACAAGTTATCGAGGAGTTATCCGGACCCATCGGCGCCGGCACAGTCACGCGCACCTACACCTACGGCCTGCAGCGCATCAGCCAACTTCTCGGTCCGCAGCTCACCGGCAGCAACACCTGGACCCCCAGCTTCTACGTCTACGATGGCGGCAGCAGCGTCCGCCAGCTTACTAACTCCGCCGGAGTAGTCACCGACGAGTACGAATATGACGCCTTCGGAAATTCATTTACCAAGTCGGGCAACACGCCCAACAACTACCTCTATCGCGGCGAACAATTCGACAGCGATCTGGGTCTGTATTATCTTCGCGCCAGATACTACAATCCCGCCACCGGCAGATTCCTTTCAAGAGATCCGGAAGACGGTAAGATCAAGATTCCGGCGACATTGCACAAGTATCTTTACGCTAATGGCGACCCGGTCAATGGCTTTGATCCAAGTGGTCGTGCCGATGCCTACGAATATGCAGCCTTGGCCGCAATAACGTACGTTGCGCTGCAACCCTTCAAATTTATTTTCAAATGTGGAAATACAGGACGCATGGTAACTGTTGTTGGATTCCTTCTTGGTCCAACGGTGACAGGAATTTTTGGGGAAATAGCATGGACACTTGGGTGGGTCTCCGGCGCTATGTGTTGGTAGTCGTGACCAAGCAATTGAACAGCACGAGAGAGGACATGAAACCGGGGAATGAATATGAGCGCTCAAGTGGGAAGGTGGTTTGAGATCGGAATTTTGGCCGCTCTGACATTCGCGCCATTGGGTATCTGGTATGTTCTTTCTGTTGTTGACGAAAGCCGGTCACTCAATTTTGGGCTGATTATTCCGTGGATAAGAGCACTCCGTTGGATTACGTATGTTTGCGGTGTGGTCCTGTTTCTTGCCAACCTTACGAGTGCATATTTCGCTCATGACATTAAGTACGCATGTGCTCTGCTCACATTTTCAGCGGGGTTGTCGATGCCTCAAAGTTGGCTGAAACGCAGATCCTATCGAGTCGAAACCGGTCCCTCGTTGGATGCTCGTGCCGCAACCAAAACGGAGCGACAGAAGCAGTAGATGCAATGGAGTGATGAGCAGAAAGGATGTGGCTTTGTCATGAAAATACAAAGACAGCACTTGGACATCGTGCTGCTGTGTCTTGCGCTCGCAGCTTGTACTTGGGGAGCGGCGGGACTAGTTCATCCGTATGCGTCCGTCCAAGTACACGGTTGACGAGCACTTGTGGGGTTGTGTAGGTTACTTTGCTTTGCTGGCCGCGTAGGCTGCTGGGGTGAGTTGGTCGAGGCCTTTTACGGAACGGCCGGCAGCACGGCGGCCAGGTATTCGCGGATCGGCAGGCCTAGCCTGCGGCAACTCTCGACGATGGAAAAGATCGCCGCCACTTTTGGACCGGCTTGCTTGCTGCCCAGGTGCACCCAGTTCTTGCGGCCGATCGCAACCGGGCGCATGGAATTCTCGGCCAGGTTATTGGATAGCTCCAGCTCGGGATATTCGAGGAAGAGAGTCAGCTTTTTCCATAAAGCCAAGGTGTATCGTGCGGCCTTGTCCGCGGCGCTTTGGGGCAACGCCTTGCTCTGCGCGGCCAGTATCTGCTTGCGCAGTTCGGCCACGAGCGCAGGCGCGCGTTCCATGCGCAGCGCATAACGTTCGGCATGATTCATCTTCGCGGCGCGCGCCTCGGCATCGATGGCGAACAACTCATCCATCAACGCGACGATGCTTGCCGAGTCCTTGTCTCTGGGATCGACCTTGATGGCATCGATGTATTTGCGACGCGCGTGCGCGAGGCAACAAGCATGCGCCATCGTTGGTCCGCCGATACCATTTTCGTATGCGGCGTAGCCATCGGTTTGCAGGATACCGTTGAACTGACCAAGGAATTTCTTTGGCCCTTCGCGCTCGCGGCCCATGCGGAAGTCGAAGACAACCGATCTGCCTGGCGATCCATATTGCCATAGATAGGCTTGATGATTGCACCCGCGCTTGTCATGCGCCTGCACATCGACCGGTGTTTCGTCAGCCTGGATGTAGTTGCCATTTAATAACTCCATGCGCATCACGCGCGCGATGGGAGTCAATAACTCGCCCACTTGCATCACCCAACCGTCCATCGTGGAGCGGCCGATATCGAGGCCCGTATCGCGCTTGAGAATCGCGCTCTGCCGATAGAGCGGAAGACTGTTGCAATATTTTGCGACAACCGCGTCGATGATGATTTGATCGGAAACCAGCGACTTGGGGATGATCGACTCGGGCAGCGAAGCAACTGCAACGCCGAACTCCTCGCACCGCTTGCACGCGCGTTTTTCGCGCTTCGTCACGCGCACGAAATACTCGGCGGGTTTCACGTCGAGCACTTCACTTTCTTCGTAGCCGATTACCGCATTCTCTTTGCCGCAGCCGCCACAGATGCACTGATCGGGCGTGCAGGCGATGATCTTTTCAACGCGAGTCAGATACGCGGGCAGCGTCTGCCGGCCAGGATGTTTTTTCTTGTCTCGCTGCCGCGGAGAAGCACATCCGTTATCGATTGCCGGCGCTGATTCCGCGAGAGGCTCGCGCTCGCTCTCGGCAACAACTTCTTCGCGGCTGACCCCGGGTTCAACTTCGAGCAGATCCAGTTGAAGATCGCTTAGTTTCTCGCTCGCCTTGCCGTACTTGGCGATGCGCATTTGCCGCAGACACTCTTCGAGCAACTGGATCTTCAGTTGCGCATAGGCAAGTTCGCGTTGTAATTGTGAGATGACTTCAACGGAGAGAGGATCGGAGTGCGGCGAAACAATCGGTTGGAGAGGCGCGCTCACGATGCTTCTTTTGTAACAGATAACTCTGTGGATAAGTATGGAAAACGATAGTATTTATGCGGTCATTCGCGACAAATTCGATTCCTCGCCAACAGGCTTGCGATACCACTTGCGCTGGCTTGTTTGCGCCAGATCGATGCCGCCCACAAGCAGCGCAAATTCTTCGCGGCTCAACACCGCCTTGCCCTGCTCGGCATCGCCAGCAGGCCAGTGAAGGCGGCCGCGCTCGATTCGTTTCGCGCAAACCCACAGTCCCGTGCCATCGAAAAACAAAATCTTCAGCCGATTCTTTTGCGCGTTGGAAAACAAAAACACATGGCCGCTCATCGGGTCGCACAGCAGCTGATCGCGCACCAGGCCATACAAGCCATTGAAACTCTTGCGCATGTCGGTCGCGCCAGGCGCAAGGTAGATGCGCGTCGCCGCGCCCATGCCGAACACGCGCTACGCCCGATCCAACAGACTCACCAAACGCTCCAGCGTGGGTGCGTCAAATCCGCGCCCCACTGCGATCCGCCGCCCGTTGGTGAACTCCAACCACAAATGACTGCACGGTTCGTCCCCGCTTGCCGAGACCGCCGCGACATCGGGCAACAACTCCACCGGAAGCAAACGCTTTGCAGCTTGAGCTGTCGGCTGGCGATGAAGCCGCCGATATTTATCCAGCGCCGCCACCGACACTCCGCGCTGCGTGCAAAATGCCTTCCGCGTCAATCCGCTGCACTCGTGCTCGGCAACCAGTTGCGCGGCTTCCGCGCCGCTCCGGCGACGACGCTTGATACTCTCCACTCCCGCTTCGCTCATACAGAAAGTTCATCA